>NZ_JBIVQG010000001.1:622070-948505 GCF_044755025.1 Paenarthrobacter sp. NPDC092416 | reverse complement strand
CCGCTGCGACACCCTCTTCGCCATGCTCCGCGATGGCAGCCTCTACCACCCCAAAACACCCCAAACCCCTTGACGAACAACATAGGGACACTCTCACTTCCTGCGGCATTGCCGTTAGGAAGTGAGGGAGCGTTTCCTGTTTGTGGACGGTATGTGAAAGAGCGTTGCTGCCCTTAGGCTTCGGCGGGCTCTTCGTACCGCGGGAACACCGGGGCCGGTGCGGGGAGCTCGGTGCCGGGCACGATCGGCGTGGCGATCGCGGCGAACTGCCTGGCGTCACCTTCGGTCTGGCCGAGTAATTCAAGAAGCGTGGCGGACGACGACGGCATGACCGGCTGGGCGAGGATCGCCACGATGCGCACAACTTCCAAAGTGACGTACAGGACCGTGTTCATGCGGTCGATGTCGGACTTGCGCAACACCCAAGGAGCCTGCTCGGCGAAGTAGGCATTCGTGTCACCCAGAACAGTCCAGATGGCTTCCAGCGCACGGCTGAATTCCTGCTTGTCGAAGGCGCCACGGGCCGTTTCCAGCAAGTCGCCGGCCTTGGCCAGCAGCGCTTTGTCCTCTGCCGTAAATTCTCCCGGAACGGGAACCTTGCCCTCGCAGTTCTTCGCAACCATGGACAGCGAACGCTGGGCCAGGTTCCCAAAGTTGTTCGCAAGGTCCGAGTTCATGCGCCCCACAATGGCCTCGTGGTTGTAGCTGCCGTCAGCTCCGAAGGGAACTTCGCGGAGGAAGAAGAACCTGCACTGGTCCAATCCGTACTGCGCCACGAAGTCCTGGGGAGCCACTACGTTGCCCAGGGACTTGGACATCTTCACACCGTTGTTGGTGAGGAATCCGTGGATCATGACGCGCTTGGGCAGTTCCAGTCCGGCGCTCATGAGGAAAGCCGGCCAGTAGATCGCGTGGAAGCGTGAGATGTCCTTGCCGATGACGTGGACGTCCGCCGGCCAGAACTTCTTGAAGGAGTCCGATTCGACATCCGGGTAACCCGTACCGGTGAGGTAGTTGGTCAGGGCGTCAACCCAGACGTACATGACGTGCTTCTCATCGCCGGGAACAGGGACACCCCAGTCGAAAGTCGTGCGGCTGATGGAAAGGTCGTCAAGTCCACGCTTGACGAAGCTGATGACCTCGTTGAAGCGGGACTGGGGCGCGCCGAATTCCGGCTGCGCTTCGTAGAGGGCGAGGAGCTTTTCCTGGTACGCGGACAGCCGGAAGAAATAGCTCTCTTCAGCGGTCCAGGTCACCAGGGTGTCCGTCTCCTTGGAGTAGCGGAGACCGTCTTCCTTAACTACGGTGTCGTCCTCAACGTAGTACGCCTCATCGCGCACCGAGTACCAGCCCTCGTACTTGGACAGGTAGATGTCGCCATTGGCTTCCATCTTCTTCCAAATGGCCTGGGACGCGGCGTAGTGGTCCGTGTCCGTGGTGCGGATGAAGCGGTCATGGGAGATGCCCAGGTCCTGGCTCATCTGCTGGAAGGCAGCCGAGTTGCGGTCCGCCAGCTGCTTTGCAGTGATGCCTTCCTTCTCGGCGGACTGCTGCATCTTGAGCCCGTGCTCGTCCGTTCCGGTCATGAAGAAGACCTCATGGCCGTCGAGGCGCTTGAAGCGCGCCATGGCATCAGTCGCGATGACCTCGTAGGCGTGCCCGATGTGCGGCACGCCGTTGGGGTAGCTAATGGCGGTAGTGATGTAGAACGGGGATTTCTCTGCAGACGTCACTCTAAGAAGTTACCTTTTTTTCGAATGGAATGACTGGACCGGCCGCATATGACGGCCGGTCCAGTCACTGCCGGAACAACCCGGCGAAGAATCAGTCCTCTGGACTAGTTCAGTTCGGTCAGTGTGTCGCTGAGCCGGACCAGTTCGTGGTCGTGGGAAGCCACCAGGACAGCGATGCCGTCGCTTGTGGTGTCTTTGAGGATGCCGATGATGCGGTTGGCGGCGGCACGGTCCAGGCTTGCCGTCGGTTCGTCCACCACAAGGACGCGCGTTCCGAGGATCAGCGCACGGGCAATTGCCACGCGCTGGCGCTCACCACCGGACAGCTGTGCGGGGCGGTGGCGCATGCGCCGACCCAGGCCCACCAGGTCAAGGAGGTCCTTGGCCATTTCGGTACGCTGTTCCACTTCACCGTCGGGAACGGCGGGAAGCAGGACGTTCTCCAGCGCGCTCATGCCGTCGATCAGGGCACCGCCCTGATCGACGTAGCCGATCAAGGCACGGCGGCGGTCAGCGATTTCGTCGTCGCCCATGGACTCCAGCGAGTGGCCCTCCCAAAAGACCTTGCCCGACGTCGGGAGCGTCAGTCCGGCGCTCACTGTCAGGATGCTGGTCTTACCGGAGCCGCTTCGACCGGCGATACAGTGCATCTCGCCGGCGTGCAACGTGAGGTCGAAGTCGTCAACGACGTCTACTTCCTCAGCTCCGCCCTTGTCACCACCGTAATGGATGGTGACGCGGCTCAGTTGCAGCGGTGTTGCGTGGTCCGATGCCTTCACGATGGTGTTGGCACGGGTTTGCAGCGACTCGTCCGCGGAGTCGGGGGTCGCCGTCAGCTCGGTGTTGAGGTTGTCAGTCATTTGACTACTTTCGTTGCAATCGGAATCCAGCAAATTACCGCCAGCAGCCCAGCCAGTCCAGCCCAGAGCGCAGCGTACGGAGCCAGGAGCAGCCCCAGTCCAAGGGCGCCCAGGACGCCCAACGGAAGCGCCACGGTACCCACCAGCGCATTTTCAAAGAAGCGGACCTGACCCAGCATGTCGGGGTTCCAGCCCATGGCACGCAAGGTGCCGAGGTATTCACGTTTGGCATGCAGCTCAAACCGGCCGGTAACCAGGGTGAGGAGCAGACCGACCACCACGCCGAAGACCGCGAGGATCACGCTCGGCAAGGCGATGCTTGCCGCGGCCAGCCCGCTCAAGGCGCTGGCGCCGGCAGCACGCGGGATATCGATCAGGAGTGCGATCAACGCCCCCACCGCGGCACCGAAGACGCCCACCGCAACGGCCAGGGAAACCGAGTTGAACCGGTTGGTGGTGAGTTGCCTGTTGGCGAACGTCAACGGGGAGTCCACCATGACGAGTCGCTCGTCGTGCTGCGGTTCCTGGTCAACGATGTGGCGGTGCCGCAGTTGACGGGCCGCAAGGTAGGCAGCTCCGAGGTAGATCACCAGCATGGTGGCCGAGACGATCACCGTGGCCAGGTTCCAACTGAGCAGGCTGAGTACGATTCCGGCAAAGGCCAGCGCCGCGGCGCCGACGGCGAACTCTTCGAGCACCCAGGACTTGATGCGCTTCTGCGTCCAGCCCATGGCCCGCAGGATGCCCGCTTCACTGCGGCGCTGCCGGATGTAACTGACCGTGGAGGCGCCCGTCAGGAGCGTAGCTCCCAGAAGTGTCAGGAACAGGAGCGTGATGTTGGTTCCCGTCAGTGAGCCGGAAACGGCGTCAGCCGCATCCTGCCGTACCCACGACTGCTGGACGGTGCCCAGCGGCGACTCCTTGCCGGCGTCGTCCTTCGAGTAACCCGGGACAAAGATGTTGGCGTCTTCACGTGCGGAACCTGCCACAACCGTGGCCTCGAGGCCGAGTTCGCGGATCTGCGCGGCCAGCTTCTCGACGTCCGGCTGTGCCTGCTTCCACGTTCCGTTGGCAGATGCCCGGACGCGAACGGCGTCGATGACGTTGGCGTTGGAATCGTAGCCACGGGCGGCAGCAAGGCCGTAGTAGTCAGTGATGGCACCGGCAGACTGGCTGACCAACCCGGTCGCGCTCAGCGACGGTTTGAGGACCGTGCCATCCACGTCCTTGCCTTCGCCATCCTTGCTCATGGTCAGGGGCGCGGGGTCGTAGCCTCCCAAGGGGAGCTTGTTCACGTCGCCGGCGGCAGCCTGGACGTCGGCGGGATTAAACGTGCCGTAGACCATCGGCATGGGCGTGGCCGGCTTCTTGCCTGTCTCAAGGTCATCCCGGTAGGAACGCTCCTCCACCGGCTTGCGCTGGGTCTGGTCCACAGCTGCACCGAAGGATGACTTCTCCGGGAGACGGTTGACGGTCACCCAGTCCCCCGGTGTTGCAGTCTTATCCGTTGCACCGTTGGAGGCTTCGTCGCCGTCCTTGTACTCCGGTGCTGCGGCGAAGGCAGCGCTCCACGTCGCGGGGTTGTAAAGGCCCTGGCTGAAGGACGCCGTGCTGCCGAGCAGTTCACTGTGGTCGGTGGAACCAGGCCATTCCAGCGCGAAAGGCGCCTTGGAAACGAACGGCAAGTAGTCCTTGTCCAGCGAACGGGTCACCGTTCCAATGTCATTGACCACCTTGCCGCTGGCGTCGATTTCCTCGATCTTGACCGAGTACTTCAGGTCAAGGGAAGTTCCCGAGCGAACAATCAGCGGGATCGCCTGGGAGTCCTCGGTCAGCAAACCGTCGCGCTTGGCCTGCTGGTACTGCGTCATCAACGGAGCCCAGTACTTGAGCTTCACGCCCAGGAAGTCCGGGCCTTCTTCGAGCTGGTCCATGCTGAGGCCGGTGGTGAACAGGCTCTCGAAGTGGCGGCCGATCGCACCAGCGTTGCGCGCATCAGCCGGCGGAGCCTTCTCCAGCGGCGCAAGGAAGTCCCCGGCCGAGCCCAGCAGGGCGCGTTCCGCAGCGGGATCGACCGCGACGACGGACTCTGTCACCTCGGGTGCCAGCGGCAGGGCCACCGAAAGGTTGAAGAGGTTGTGCTCGGATCCGAGAGCCGGCGCCGGGAACTTGACGCCAGTCTCGCCGTCAGGTCCTGCAATGCGGATGTTCTTGCCGCCGGCCGTTTGTTCCTCAAGGAGACGACCCTTGCCGAGGCTGCCTTCGGCGCTCGTCTTGAACAGCGTCTGTTCGTTGACGCCATCCGAGCTGGTTGCCGTAGCCGTCAGCCGGTACTTCTTGGGGGTGTCGGACAACACGGACTCCGCCGCGGGCCACTTGCTGGAGTCGAGGGCGGAAGGATCACCCGCGGTCACGGCCCCCGCCAAGCCAGCGTTGTAGCCAAGGTAGTCCATCGCGTTCAGGCGGGGAGCTTCCAGGTTCTGCGAAACACGCGAGACCAGGCTGATGGGCGCTGCCACGGCTGTCTGGCCCATGGAGCGGATCTTGTCCAGCTGCTCAAAGCTGATGCCGCCTTGGCCATTGGCGATCTCCGGCTGGATCAATGCACCGCCGTCGCCATCCTTGGACTGGTCCGGTTTCGCTTGGACCAGGATGTCGTAGAGTCCCCGTGAGTTCTCATCCACGGTCCGGTTCAGCGCAGCCTGCGACTGGCTTTGGACGAGGACTGACAAGCACATGGCGACGATCAAAATGGCCGCGGTCAGCAGCAGCACACGGCTTCTGATGAACCTCTGGACGGCGTTCATTGGGCTCCCTGAGACCTTGATTGCGGGCGCGCACACAACGTCCGGAAATCCTCGAAAAACACAAAGGAATCCCGGGCGTTAGGTGCAAAGAGTGGTGGCCGGCCTGCTGCCGGATCCGAATCTCGGACCCAGCCATTGTAAGCAGACCGGCCACCTATACGTGGCAGAGGTGTGTCTCCGGCACGCGAACTCAGTTGACGAGGAGCAGTCCTAGTCCTCCAGGTCCACTTCGCGGACCATCTCGGCACCGATGCCCGCCTTGATGGCTTCGAGGACCTGCTGCGGCACCGAGCTGTCGATGGTCAGCAGCGCAAGAACCTGCCCACCTTCAGTTTGGCGGGCCACCTGCATGCCACCAATATTGATGTTGTTCATGCCGAGGATGTGGCCGATGGTGCCGATGACGCCCGGACGGTCGGCGTAAGCCACAACCACCAGGTGCTCGCTGATGGGGATCTCAACGTCATATCCGTTAACACCCACGAGCTTTTCAACCTGCTTGGGACCGGTCAAGGTACCCGCAACGGAAATCTGCGAGCCGTCGCTCAGCGCACCACGAATGGTCAGGACGTTGCGGTAATCCTCTGCGTCCGGCGTGGTGATCAGACGCGTGTTGATGCCGCGCTGTTCCGCGATCACCGGCGCGTTGACGTAGGAGACCTGCTCCGTGACGACGTCTGCGAAGATTCCCTTGAGTGCAGCGAGTTCGAGCACCTTAACGTCCAACGCAGCGATCTCGCCGGCAACCTCGACGTCGATCTGGGTCAGCGATGCGTGCGTCAGCGCGGTGAAGATTCGACCCAGCTTTTCGATCAGCGGGATGCCCGGACGGATGTCGGGTGCGATGACGCCGCCTGCTACGTTGACGGCGTCCGGCACCAGTTCGCCTGCCAGTGCGAGGCGAACAGACTTCGCCACGGAGACGCCTGCCTTCTCCTGTGCCTCGTCAGTGGAGGCGCCCAGGTGCGGCGTCACAACCACATTGTCCAGCTCGAAGAACGGCAAGTCGGTGCTGGGTTCCTTGACGAATACGTCGACGCCGGCACCGGCGATCTGGCCTTCCTTCAGGGCAATGTAGAGGGCTTCCTCGTCGATGAGCCCACCACGCGCGACGTTGATGACGTACGCGGTTTCCTTCATCTTGCGGAAGGCGTCAGCGCCCAGCATGCCAACCGTCTCCGGCGTCTTGGGCATGTGGATGGTGATGAAGTCGGCATTCTCGAGGAGCTCGTCCAAGGTGACAAGCTTGACGCCGAGCTGGGCAGCACGGGCGGCCGTGATGTAGGGGTCGTAGGCCAGGATCTCGGTGTCGAAGCCCTGAAGGCGGGCGGCAACCAGGGCGCCGATGCGACCCAGGCCGATGATGCCGATCTTCTTTTCGAAGAGCTCGATGCCTGTGTACTTGGACCGCTTCCATTCGCCGTTCTTCAGCGCGGAGCTGGCCTGCGGAATGTGGCGGGCCAGGCTGAGGATGTGCCCAACAGTCAGCTCGGCGGCAGAAACGATGTTCGACGTCGGCGCGTTGACAACCATGACACCGGCCTGCGTGGCTGACTTGATGTCCACGTTGTCCAGTCCAACGCCGGCACGGGCGATGACCTTGAGGTTTTTGGCCGCTGCGATGGCTTCGGCGTCAACCTGGGTGGCCGAGCGCACGAGGATGGCGTCGACGTCGACGATGGCGGAAAGCAGCTGGGAACGGTCGGCGCCGTCGGTCTGGCGGATTTCAAAGTCCGGGCCCAATGCCTCAATGGTGGCGGGCGAAAGTTCCTCGGCAAGGAGGACGACGGGTTTGGTGGCTGACACGGGGTGGCACCTTACTTTGGACAACTTTGGACAGAACTGGACAAGGAGCGGATGCGTGGCCCGGACGCGGAGCCGGGACCAGCCCAGAATATCGCCCCGGGGCGGGGATTCCGGTGCCGGGGAGGGGATGTTACGGCGGGGGCAGGCCCGTTGTGAAGAAATTCACAGCGCGTTCCAGGCACTGCCCGCCGCTTTGAAACGAAGATGCCCGCCCGGCTTTTGGGGCCGGACGGGCGTTCGTAAAGCTTGAACCGCTGGGGTTTAGCGGGCTGCAGAGCCTTCGACGTAATCCTCGTCCTGCTGCTGCCAGGAGAAGAGGGAACGCAGCTCGCGGCCAACGCCCTCGATCGGGTGCTGCTCAGCCTTGGCCCGCAGTTCCTTGAACTCGACGCCGCCGTTGTCCTGGTCGTCAATGAAGCGCTTGGCGAAGGCACCGTTCTGGATGTCTGCGAGGACAGCCTTCATGTTTTCCTTCACCTCGGGGGTGATGACGCGGGGGCCGGAAACGTAGTCGCCGTACTCTGCGGTGTCGGAAACGCTCCAGCGCTGCTTGGCGATGCCGCCTTCCCACATGAGGTCAACGATGAGCTTGAGCTCGTGAAGGACCTCGAAGTAGGCGATCTGCGGCTGGTAGCCGGCTTCGGTCAGGGTCTCGAAGCCGTACTGGACGAGCTGGGAGACGCCGCCACACAGGACGGACTGCTCGCCGAAGAGGTCTGTTTCGGTCTCTTCGGTGAAGGTGGTCTTGATGACACCGGCGCGGGTGCCACCGATTGCCTTGGCGTAGGACTTGGCCAGGTCCCAAGCGGAACCGGAAGCGTCCTGCTCGACGGCGATGATGTCCGGGATGCCACGGCCGGCCTCGAACTCGCGGCGAACGGTGTGACCCGGAGCCTTCGGAGCGATCAGGATGACGTCAACGCCCTCCGGTGCTTCGATGTAGCCGAAACGGATGTTGAAGCCGTGGGCGAAGGCCAGTGCCTTGCCGGCGGTCAGCTTGTCCTTGATGGAGTCGTTGTAGATCGAGCGCTGGTGCTGGTCCGGCGCAAGGATCATGATGACGTCGGCCCATTCGGCGGCGTCGGCAACGTTCTTGACCGTGAAGCCTGCGTCCTCGGCCTTGGCGACCGACTTGGAGCCTTCCTTGAGGGCAATGACAACCTCGACGCCGGAGTCGCGCAGGTTCAGCGCGTGGGCGTGGCCCTGGGAGCCGTAGCCGACAATGGCTACCTTGCGACCCTGGATGATCGACAGGTCTGCGTCGTCGTCGTAGAACATTTCAGTCACTTGCGTAACTCCTCTTGAGTGGTTTTCGTAGATATTGATGGTGGTGCTGCGGTTCTGGGCGTAACGCCCGGTGAGACAAGTGCCTGTGGCTGTGCCTTACGCGGAGCGTAGCGCCCTGTCACTCATGGAGCGGGATCCCCGTCCAACGGCCAAGGTGCCGGACTGCACAATTTCGCGGATGCCGAACGGCTCGAGCACTGAAAGCAGTGCAGCGAGCTTCTCCGGGGTACCGGTCGCCTCAATGACCAACGAGTCTGTGGACACGTCGACTACTGCGGCACGGAACAGGTCTGCAGCCTGGGTAACCTGCAGACGTGTCGCGGCATCCGCACGTACCTTGACCAGGATGTGGTCGCGTTGTACGGAAGATTCGGAAGTCAGCTCAACAATCTTGATCACATTGACCAACTTGTTCAGCTGCTTGGTGACCTGCTCGATGAGGTCGCCGTCGGCGTCGACGACCACCGTCATGCGGGACATGCCGGGAACCTCAGTGGGGCCCACGGCCAGGGAGTTGATGTTGAATGCACGCCGGGCGAAGAGGCTGGCCACGCGGGTCAGCACGCCGGGCTTGTCTTCGACCAGAACGGACAGTGTGTGGCGGCTCATGCTTAGTCCTCCTCTTCCCATTCCGGGGTCATGTTTCGGGCAACCTGGATTTGGTCGTTGCTGACGCCTGCGGGCACCATCGGCCACACCATCGAGTTGGGGCTGACGACGAAGTCGATCACCACAGGGCGGTCGTTGATCTCGAGCGCCTTCTGGATCGTGGCATCAATGTCCTCGTCACGTTCGCAACGCAGGGCGGCACAACCGTACGCATCGGCGAGCTTGACGAAGTCCGGGATCCGGACGGTGTCGTGGCCGGTGTTCAGGTCCGTGTTTGAATAGCGGCCCTCGTAGAACAGGGTCTGCCATTGGCGGACCATGCCCAGGGAGGAGTTATTGATGATGGCGACCTTGATGGGGATCTTGTTGATGGCGCACGTGGCCAACTCCTGATTGGTCATCTGGAAGCAGCCGTCGCCGTCGATGGCCCAGACCACACGGTCCGGCTCACCAACCTTGGCACCCATGGCCGCCGGAACCGAGTATCCCATGGTGCCTGCTCCGCCGGAGTTCAGCCAGGCGTGGGGGCGCTCGTACTTGATGAACTGTGCAGCCCACATCTGGTGCTGGCCAACGCCGGCAACGTAGATGCCTTCCGGACCGGTGAGGTCACCGATGCGCTGGATGACCCGCTGAGGAGCCGTCAGTCCATCTTCGGGCTCGGTCCAGCCCAAGGGGTAGGTGTCGCGCAGGTTGCCCAGGAACGCCCACCAGGCGTCCAGATCAGGAGTGCCGCTTTGGTCGAACTGCGTCTTCACGGCCTCGGTCAGTTCCGGAATGATTTCCTTCACCGAGCCGACGATCGGGACATCGGCCGTGCGGTTCTTGGAGATTTCCGCGGGGTCGATATCCGCGTGGATGACCTTGGCGAACGGGGCAAAAGTCTTCAGAACACCCGTGACGCGGTCATCGAAGCGCGCACCGAGGGTGATGAGCAGATCTGCCTGCTGCAGTGCGGTCACCGCGGACACAGTACCGTGCATGCCCGGCATGCCCACGTGCTGCGGGTGCGAGTCCGGGAAGGCGCCGCGGGCCATCAGCGTGGTAACCACAGGGGCGCCAGTGGCCAGTGCCAGTTCCATGAGCTCCGCGGAGGCGTGTGCCTTGACCACGCCGCCACCCACATAGAGGACGGGCTTGCTGGAGGCCGCGATCAGCTTGGCAGCTTCACGAACCTGCTTGTTGTGGCCGCGGACCACGGGACGGTAGCCCGGCAGGTCCACCTTTGGCGGCCACGAGAACGTCATTTGGCCGACCTGGGCATCCTTGGCGATGTCCACGAGGACAGGACCCGGACGGCCGGTGGAGGCCAAGTGGAAGGCCTCGGCCATGACATGCGGGATGTCGTTGGGGTCCGTCACCAAGAACGAGTGCTTGGTAATGGGCATGGTGATGCCCACAATGTCGGCTTCCTGGAAGGCATCGGTTCCGATGACTCCGCTGGAGACCTGGCCGGTAATGGCAACCATCGGCACGGAGTCCATATGGGCGTCCATGATGGCGGTAACGAGGTTGGTGGCTCCGGGGCCCGAGGTGGCGATGCAGACGCCAACCCGTCCGGTAACCATGGCGTAGCCTTGCGCGGCGTGGCCGGCTCCCTGTTCGTGACGGACCAGGATGTGATTCATCCTCGAAGCCATCAAGGGGTCGTAGGTGGGCAGGATCGCGCCACCGGGCAAACCAAAAATATCGTCCACGCCGAGTTCTTCGAGCGAGCGGACAATAGCTTGCGAGCCGGTCATCACCGTTGGGGGTACAACGTTGTTCGGCCCAAGTACAGGAGAGAGAGGTGCAGCAGCGTCGACGACGACGGCGTCAGCCGGACGGTCGACCTTTTCCGGAGCTTTGGGGGCTCCAGCGGACTTTGCAGCCATCAGCGAGGGGCTGATCGGCGATCCTTTGCTCATCGGACTCTTCCTTAATGGATCTTCAATTGATAGGTGTTGCTACTTGGTACTGCTTTACTGCGTCATGCACGGCCAAGGGAAATCGACCGCAGGTAATAAAAAAACCCCTCAGCCTTGCGGCTCTTCGAGGGGTTGCGCGTGACGGTTCGTTACCAGTCGGGCTAAGCCACGCGCTTGGTAAGGACGACGATGCCGACGGTAACGAATGTGATCATGCGTTCAGTGTTCCCTCTGAGTGAGATATGTGTCAATTGACCCCTAGCGTATCTCACTATTTGGACAGCCTTGTCCGCCCATCGGACTCCACCCGTCTCACGACAGATGGAGTCCGATGCCGGTTCACCCGCAGTAGGCGCCTGTGGAGGCACTGTGGACGAGCTTGGCGTACTTGGCCAGTACACCCTTCGTGAATTTGGCCGGCAGCGGCTCCCACCCCACCTTGCGGGCGTCGAGTTCAGCCTCATCAACCAGGAGGTCGAACGAGCGGGCAGCGATGTCGACGCGGATGCGGTCGCCATCCTGGACGAAGGCGATGGGGCCACCGTCGACGGCCTCAGGCGCAACGTGGCCGATGCACAGGCCGGTAGTGCCGCCAGAGAACCGGCCATCGGTCAGCAGGAGGACATCCTTGCCGAGGCCTGCGCCCTTGATGGCACCGGTGATGGCGAGCATTTCGCGCATACCCGGCCCACCCTTGGGTCCCTCGTACCGGATGACAACGACGTCACCCTTGTGGATCTCCCCGTTGTCCAGTGCGTTAAGGGCGCCCTGCTCACGCTCGAAAACACGGGCAGTACCTTCAAAGACATCGGCATCGAAGCCGGCGCTCTTGACGACAGCGCCTTCGGGAGCCATGGAACCGTGGAGGATGGTGATGCCACCGGTCTTGTGGATCGGATTGTCCAGGGCACGGAGGATCTTGCCGTCGAGGTCCGGCGGGTTGATCGACGCAAGGTTTTCAGCCAGCGTCTTGCCCGTGACGGTGAGGCAATCACCATGCAGCAGTCCGGCGTCGAGCAGCGCCTTCATGATGACCGGAACGCCGCCGATCTTGTCGACGTCGGTCATGACATAACGGCCGAACGGCTTGAGGTCACCGAGGTGCGGGATCTTATCGCCGATGCGGTTGAAGTCGTCCAGAGTGAGTTCCACCTCTGCTTCACGGGCGATCGCCAGCAAATGCAAGACTGCGTTGGTGGAGCCGCCGAAGGCCATGGTCACGGCAATGGCGTTCTCGAAAGCCTTCTTGGTCATGATGTCGCGGGCCGTGATGCCCAGGCGCAGCAGGTTGACTACTGCCTCACCTGACTTGCGCGCGAAGTCATCACGACGGCGGTCTGCCGAGGGCGGTGCCGCCGAGCCGGGAAGGGACATGCCCAGGGCTTCGCCAATGCAGGCCATGGTATTGGCGGTGTACATGCCACCGCAGGCACCTTCACCGGGACAGATGGCCTTTTCTATGCGCGTGAGGTCTTCCATGCTCATCTTGCCCGCGGCGCAGGCGCCGACGGCCTCGAAGGCATCAATAAGGGTAACTTCCTTCTCGGAGCCGTCCTCGAGCTTGACCCAGCCAGGCATGATGGAGCCCGCGTAGAGGAAAACGCTGGCAAGGTCCAGGCGCGCAGCAGCCATGAGCATGCCCGGAAGCGACTTGTCACAGCCGGCCAGCAGTACGGAGCCATCAATGCGCTCGGCCTGCATCACTGTCTCGACGGAGTCGGCAATGACTTCGCGTGAGACCAGTGAAAAGTGCATGCCTTCGTGGCCCATGGAAATGCCATCGGAGACGGAAATAGTTCCGAACTGCATGGGGAAGCCACCGCCGGCGTGGACGCCCTCCTTGGCACCTTGGGCAAGGCGGTTGAGAGAGAGGTTGCAGGGAGTAATTTCGTTCCACGAGCTGGCGACACCAATTTGGGGTTTGGCGAAGTCGTCATCTCCCATGCCGACAGCGCGGAACATGCCACGCGCGGGCGCCGCGTGGATCCCGTCCGTTACAACCCGACTGCGGGGCTTGATGTCCGGCTTGGTATCTGTCGCAATTTGGGTGGCGTCACTCATGGTCCAAAGTCTATGTGCCCCCTGCAACTGTCCACGACGCTTTGGGCCGCGTTAAGCACAAAATGTGAATATTTCGATCAAATAATGGACACCCCTCTCATATATTGAGACGCACCCACTGCGAGGGCGTCAGCTGTCCCGAAGACTCAGTTCGCTCGCAATGCTGGCGGCCTCATCCTGGAGCATTTCCAAAACCTGGCCAATCGTGGTCCGCGCCGCCACCTCCTGCCGGGCCAGCGCCACGATGCTCCGACTGGCCTTCACACCAGAGAGTGGCCGGAGGACGAGACCGCGTCCGGCGTTGGCCATCGCGGTGTAGCGGGGCAGAAGGCAGATTCCGTGACCGGCCGCAACCAGGGCTTCGAGCACACGAAGGTCCGGATACCTTTGGCCGCGCAGGGCTTGCCTCCCGGCATGCAATTCAATCTGCCGGAGGACGGTATCAAAGGGAAAGCCTTCCGGAACGCCGATCCACGGGTAGCCCACCACGTCTTGGGGCGTCAGGCGCGACTTCGCGGCCAACGGGTGGCCGGCCGGCATGGCGACGTCGAGGGCTTCCTCAAGGAGCGGCACCACCGTAAGGCCGGTTTGAGCGAACACATCCGGACCATCCACACTGTGCGCGAGCACGAAGTCGTAGTCGGCAGCCAATGGCGCGAAATACGCTGTGCCTGGATCCTCGAAATGCGCATCGAAGCGAAGGCCCTCCACGGATTCCACGCGGTGCAGCAAGCCCGGAAGCAACATCTCGGCAGCACTGGGAAAGAACGCTGCCGAGACCCGGGTCTGCCAGCCTTTGCGGTAGGTGTCGATCGTGGACTCCGCCCGGGCCATGGCGGTGGCAATGTCCGCCGCCGCCGCGGCCATCGCGTGGCCGGCCTCCGTCAGCTGCACTCCCCTGCCGATCTTCTCCACCAGCACCACGCCGAGTTCTTCCTGCAGTGTCTTAAGTTGCTGGGAAACCGCGGATGCAGTGACGTTCATGGCTTCCGCGGTGGCTCCAACGGTCTGCCGATCTGCCAATTCGCGGAGAATCCGCAGCCTTTTGAAGTCCATGCAGCCAGACTAGGGGAAATGCGGCTATTCCTTTCGAGGCTGCCAAATGCCTTCCCGGCAGTCACCCCGGGCAGCCGGTGAACAAGTGATACCGGACAGCCGATAAACGCTGGACAGTGGTAATGGCAGGCACGTAACGTCGGAAGCACCACTAACTGCACCCCGTGAGCAGAAGGGCTCTCACCATGGACTGGTTGATTTGGGTCATTGTTATTGTGCTGGTTGTTGCGATTGTGTGGTGGCTCATGAGCCGCAACAACGCAAAGAATTCCGCAAATGCACCGGCGGCTACTGGTGTCACGGCTGAGGGAACACCTGGCCGGCCAGGGATGGCTCCGCCGGCCGCTACGGCGCCGAGCGACACCTCGTCAATGCCTGACACGGCCGCGGCTGTTGCCGGCGTGGCGGGCCTCGCGGGAGTAACAAACCTGGGCAAGGCAGCAGCTGAGGGTAGCGGTCCGGAGGTGGAGCCACGCGAAGAATCGCCTGAAGCCCCCGGAGACGAACCCCTCGAGGAAGCGCCGCAGCCCTCAAGCACTCCGGTAGAAACGGCGCCGGACGAGGCGGCCGGTTCCGCTGACGCTGAGACTCCTGCCGCCGTCGAACGGTCCGCGTCCGACGCCGGAACAACCATGGAGGAACCGGCGGTGGATGAACCCGTGGTGGACGAACCGGTGGTTGACACCGACGCGGAGCTGCGCCCAACCGGCGCCGGCGATGTGGATGACTGGTATTCGGATACTCCGACGGAACCAGCGTCAGAGCCAGCCGATGGCGTGACCGCCGACGACGTCACCCGCGCCGATGCGACCGCCGAAGAAAAAGCCAATGCCGCCGCAGACAAGGCGGAATGGGAAACATCGTGGACGGACGCGGGCGGCACCCCCGTTCACCACCATGAGTACACCGATGCGCACTCCCCCACCCTTCCCGGCGCGGAGACGGCCGCCGCAGAGGAATCGGAGGAAGCCGACGACGCAGCTGCCCCCTCCGGCCACCTGGCAGCCAACCATCCCTACGGCGCGGGTTCGGCCAGCGCGGGGGCTGACGGCGGCGAACCGGCCGGCTATCCGATCAAGGCCAGCGCCGCCACCATGACCTACTACGACGAAGACGCCGCCGGCTACGCAGAAGCCAGTTCGGACGTCTGGTTTGAATCCGCGGCGCATGCCGAGGCTGCCGGGTTCAGGCCGCCAAGGCGAAACCGGCACTGACGTTCCGTCATCGAAAGGCAGGTCCGTCACCGAACAACAGGGCTGAATGGCAGCAATGGGCGAGCATGAAGCGGGTCGTGGAAGTCGTATAAGGGACCGCTTTGTGTTCACTTCTGCCTGTGTGTCACTCGTCCTCGTGACAGCCTGCACCGGCAGTCCTTCGTCACCTGGCAGCGCAGCGACACCGCCCAGCCAGTCGGCAAACAGCCAGTCGGCAAACAGCCCCTCGTCGAGCGGCAACGCTTCGGCCCCGGCTGGCGCGTCACCCGCGCAGCGCGCACCAGAACTGCTGCAAAAGCTCGACGCCGGACTGCAGCTGCCGTGGTCTGTAGTCTTCCTCATGGACGGCACAGCCATTGTTTCCGAGCGCGATTCGGCGCTGGTCAAGAGCATCCGTGACGGCCGGGCGACAACCATCCGACAGGTCCCCGGTGTGGATCCCGGCGGCGAAGGCGGTCTCCTGGGACTGGCACTATCGCCCACGTTCGAGACTGACCGGTGGCTCTACGCCTACTTCACTTCTGCCAGCGACAACCGGATCGCAAGGATGCAGCTCACTGCAGACTCCACTGGGAAACTCAGCTTGGGCGAGCCGGAAGTCATCTTTTCCGGCATGTCGAAGGCCTCCACCCACAACGGCGGCCGGATCCGCTTCGGCCCGGACGGGTACCTCTACGTTGGCACGGGCGACTCACAGCGAAGGGAACAACCACAGGACACGAACGCACTGGGCGGCAAGATCCTGCGATTGACAATGGACGGGCGCCCCGCGCCAGGCAATCCGTTCGGCGACAACCCCGTTTACAGCTACGGTCACCGCAACGTCCAAGGGCTCGCGTGGGACAGCAGCGGGCGGTTGTGGGCCAGTGAATTCGGCCCCGACGTGGACGACGAACTAAACCTGATCACCCCTGGCGGCAATTATGGCTGGCCCATGGTGACAGGCGCCCCAGGCAGAACGGGACTCATCGACGCCAAAGTTGTGTGGCCTTCGACGGCGGACGCCTCACCCAGCGGACTGGAAATCATCGACGGCGTGGCCTACACCGGCGCCCTTCGCGGCCAGCGGTTGTGGGCCGTCCCTCTCAGCGGCGAAGCGGCGGGTACTCCTGTGGCGTACTTCACAGGAGAATATGGCCGCCTGCGGGATGTGGCGAGGGCGCCGGACGGCTCGATGTGGGTGCTGAGCAACAACAGAAACCCTGATTTCGCGCTGATTCTGAGGCCCGGATCCTAGGCCTCACCCGGCCCGCCACGCCGATTTCCCACTTCGGCCAGAGTGGTGTAGAGTTACATGTCGTTGCGGAGATCGCCGAGGGAAGAAACGCCGTCGGGGTGATCGAAATCAACAGCTGCACCTCTAGCTCAACTGGCAGAGCAATTGACTCTTAATCAATGGGTTCCGGGTTCGAGTCCCGGGGGGTGCACCAAAAGAAAGGTCCCGAAGTGAATTCACTTCGGGACCTTTTGTTTTCCCTGACGACTGGGGACTTTCGTGTTCCCCATCACGCTTTGCGGATTGTGGTCAAAAGCAGCAAAAACGTAGTGTAGAGTTATCTGTCGTTGCGGAGGTCAACGAGGAATGCGAATTCCCCGGATTGACCGAAACAATAGCTGCACCTCTAGCTCAACTGGCAGAGCAATTGACTCTTAATCAATGGGTTCCGGGTTCGAGTCCCGGGGGGTGCACCAAAGGCAAAAGGCTCCGGATCGTCCACATGATCCGGAGCCTTTTGCGTCAAGAGGGGACTTTGCCGCCCTGGGTTTCGTCAGAAGGCAATGGGGCCGGTATCCCCGCGCTGTTCGGGCACGTCGGACCCATCGGCGGGCTTGCCCAGGCCTGCGAGACCACGGACCACAATCCGTAGCTCTTCACGCAGCTTTGCGGTATCAACGGCAACCTGCGCCAGCACGTCACGCTCCAGTTTCACCGCCTCAGCCAGAGCTGCTGCCCCGGCCTCCGTCAAAGTGACCATGTGGCTGCGGCGATCCGAGTCGCTGCGTTGACGGCTGACATGCCCATGCGCCTCAAGCCTCGCCAAGGTTGTGCCCATGGTTTGCGCTTTGACCCGAGCCACTTCGGCCAACGCTGCTTGGGTTATTGACCCTTTGGCCGCGAGTACTTCCATCGCGATAACCCCGGCATGCGTGAGTCCAATGTTCTTGAGCTTTTCGTTCCACGAGATTTCCACGAGCCGCGCCGCCGTTGACAGCAAGCGCGAAGTGGGCCACCTCTCCATATCAGGCATGGCGCCAGTATATGCGGGCTCCGGGCGGCATCGCGTGGTTTGACGGCCCGTCAACCAACTCTCCGGCAGCATCAGTCGGATTCGTCCAGCAACCAACACCTCACTAAACTGGGGAACCGCGAACGCATGCAAGGAGTAAATTTTGGCTGAACGACTCACCCCGGGCGACGTAGCTCCGGGCTTCACCCTCAAGGACGAGGCCGGCAAGGACGTCAGCCTGGCGGACTTCCAGGGACGGAACACGATCGTCTATTTCTACCCGGCGGCTTCAACCCCGGGCTGCGCGAAGGAGGCATGTGACTTCCGGGACACGCTCGCCTCATTGCAGGCGGCAGGCTACGACGTTATTGGCATCTCCCCCGATCCCGTCAGCGCCCTCACCAAATTCGCCCAGGAGGAACAGCTGACCTTCCCCCTTCTTTCCGACGAAGACCATGCCGTTGCGGACGCCTACGCTGCGTGGGGCGAGAAGAAGAACTACGGACGCACCTACATGGGACTGATCCGTTCCACAATCGTGGTGGACGCGGAAGGCCGCGTTGCCTTGGCCCAGTACAACGTCCGCGCGACCGGGCATGTGGCGAAGCTCCGCCGGGACCTCAAGCTGGACAAGTAGCGGGTACACTGGAGGCCGGTAGATGGCCGAGGCCGCCCCACGGGGAGGGTCATGAAGCCAGCCAGCGCGAGTGGTGAAATTGGCAGACACGCAGGATTTAGGTTCCTGTGCCTTCGG
Organism: Paenarthrobacter sp. NPDC092416; assembly: GCF_044755025.1. Taxonomy (NCBI): domain Bacteria; kingdom Bacillati; phylum Actinomycetota; class Actinomycetes; order Micrococcales; family Micrococcaceae; genus Paenarthrobacter; species Paenarthrobacter sp. NPDC092416. The sequence continues at coordinate 930,183 of NZ_JBIVQG010000001.1, read as the reverse complement.
GCGTGGGGGTTCAAGTCCCCCCTTGCGCACAAGGGCAAGCAGCTGTTGTGGCTGTGAACCGTATAAGACACCCCCGGTCCACGGACTGGGGGTGTCTTTCCTCAAGCAGAGGGGGAGAACTTCCTGAAGATGCGCTGGGAAGCGCACTCAGGACGTTCAACTAGACTGGAACGCGGTCTGGCCGAAGCCGGCCGCAGCACTTCCAACCGGCTTGAGGGGACAAGAGTGGCAAGCAGCAAGATGCGCCGACTGGGCGTGCAGCTCGGCGCCGTGGTCATGGCGTTGGGACTGGCATCGTGCACCGGAACTCCCGGGCCCACGCCGTCGTCGACGACCGGCAGCACTGCCCCGGCCGAGCCCACCGCCACCTTCAACTTCGGCACCGGATCCATGCCCTTGGGACTGGATCCCGCGATGACAGCTGACTCCGAGTCATACCGCATCACACGACAGGTCCTCGAAGGCCTGGTGGGCGTAGATGGTGAAACGGGGCAGACCACGCCGCTGCTGGCCACGGAATGGAAAGACAGCAACAACGGACTCAGCTACGATTTCACGCTCCGGTCCAAGGTCACTTTCCAGGACGGCACACCATTCGATGCCGCAGCGGTTTGTGCCAATTTCAACCGTTGGTTTACGTTCCCCGCCGAGCTGCGGAAACAGGCTCCCGGCATTTCCTTCCGCGGCGTCTTCAAGGCGTACTCCGATGAGCCCGTGTTCTCCATCTATAAGGACTGCAAGGTGGTCTCGGCGGAAAACGTCCAGATCAACCTCACCCGCCCTTACACAGGTTTCCTGAAGGCCCTGACCCTGCCGGCGTTCGCCATGTCCTCTCCTGCCGCCATGGAAGCACAAAAGGCGAACTTGCTGGACAAGGTCCAGAACGGACAGGCTGTGTCCGCCTATGCCAGCCATCCCGTAGGTACCGGCCCTTACCAGTTCAGCGCCTGGGACGAGCAAAAGGTCACGTTGACCAGCTACAAGGGCTACTGGGGTGACCGTGGCCAGATCGCCACCATCAACTTCATCCCTTATGACCATGCCCAAACCCGGCAGCAAGCACTCCTCGACGGCAAGATCGATGCCTACGATCTGGTGACATCCGGCACGTTCGATCAGCTCGTCAAGAAGGGTGTGCAGATCATTCAGCGCGACCCCTTCTCTGTGATGTACCTGGGCATCAACCAAGGCGTCGCACCGTTGGAGAAGCTTGAAGTCCGCCAAGCAATCGAGATGGCGATCGACAAGGAATCGCTGATCCGCAGGTTCTTCATCGACAACACCGCGCAAGCATCGCAGTTCGTACCGCCGAAGCTTAGCGGCTTCAACAACAACGCACCCTCCTTGGGGTACAACCCCGAGAAAGCGAAGGAGTTGCTGGAGAAGGCGGGCTACAAAGGCGAGGAGCTGAAGTTCTACTACCCACTCAACGCCACCAGGGCCTACCTGCCGACGCCAGAGAAAATCTATGCGGAAATCAGCCGCCAGCTTGTTGCCGTGGGGCTGAACATCAAACCCGTTCCCGTGGACTGGGAGGACGGCTACCTGCAGAAAGTGCAGTCCCCGGGTGACCATGCGCTTCATCTGCTGGGCTGGAATGGATCGTATGCTGACGCGGATAACTTCCTGGGACCGTTATTCGGCGAAACCAGCGGCGAGTTCGGCTACTCCGATTCCGAGGTCTTCCACAAGATTGAGCGGGCCCGCGCGCTGCCGGAGGGTGATGACCGCAACACCCAGTACCAGGCCATCAACGCGGAGATCGCAGCATCGGTTCCGGCTGTCCCCATTGCCTTCCCCATCTCGGCCCTTGCGTTGTCCGACAAGGTGCAAAGCTACCCCGCTTCACCGGTCCTCAACGAGGTTTTCACAAACGTCCGCCTAAAGCCTTGACGATTCCCGGCAATTTCAGTAATGGGACTGCCCGGGGATATTCTGTGACAGCCAGTGCCGCCGCTAACGGAGATTGATCGTGACCTTCATTTCCAAGACTCAACATGCAGACGTCGTCCTTATTGGCGGCGGAATCATGAGTGCCACCCTGGGTGCGTTCATCAAGCAACTTGAACCCACCTGGACCATCTCCTTGTTTGAACGACTCGACGAGGCCGGGCTCGAGAGCTCCGGCCCCTGGAACAACGCCGGCACCGGCCATGCCGCCCTCTGTGAGTTGAACTACTCCCCCGCAGCCAAAGACGGCTCCGTAAACCCGGCCAAGGCCATCCACATCAACGAGCAGTTCCAGCTATCCCGCCAGTTCTGGTCCCACTTGGTGGACAGCAATGTCATCGGCTCCCCCAAGGGCTTCATCAACACGGTCCCGCATATGAGCTTTGTCATCGGCGACGACCACGCGAACTTCCTCAAGACCCGCTATGAAGCCCTGAAGCCGAACACCTTGTTCCGCAGCATGGAATACACCGAGGACCAGGCCCAGATTGCCAAGTGGGCTCCCTTGATCGTCAAAGGCCGGGACCGCAAGCAGCGTGTCGCCGCTACCCGCGCGGCGGAAGGCACCGACGTCGACTTCGGCGCCCTGACCCGCGAGCTGACCACCTACCTGCAGGACAGCGGCGCCGAGGTCAACTACGGCCACGACGTCACCAACATCAACCGCGCAGCAGGCGGCGGCTGGGACCTGTCCCTCAAGCACGCCAAGTCCGGTGAGCACGGCCGTATCCACGCAAAGTTCGTCTTTGTGGGCGCCGGCGGCGGTGCGCTCCACCTGCTTCAGGCTTCGGGCATTCCGGAAAGCAAGGGCTACGGTGGCTTCCCCGTCTCCGGCCAGTTCTTCCGCTGCACCGATGACGCAATCACCTCCCAGCACAGTGCCAAGGTCTACGGCCAGGCATCTGTAGGTGCACCGCCCATGTCCGTCCCCCACCTGGACACGCGGTTCGTCGATGGGAAGCGCTCCCTGCTGTTCGGACCGTACGCCGGGTTCTCCACGAACTTCCTCAAGACCTCCAGCTACCTGGACCTTCCGCTGTCCATCCGGCCCGGCAACATCATCCCGATGCTTGCCGTCGCCAAGGACAACATGGATCTCACCGCTTACCTCATCAAGGAAGTGGCCAAGCGCCACGAGTCCAAAGTTGAGTCCTTGCGTGAGTACTACCCCGAAGCAACCGGTGGAGACTGGGAACTGATTACTGCCGGCCAGCGCGTACAAATCATCAAGAAGGACCCGCAAAAGGGTGGCATCCTGCAGTTCGGCACCGAGGTCATTGCATCCCGCGATGGTTCCATTGGCGCCCTGCTTGGCGCTTCCCCCGGCGCGTCGACGGCGGTTCCGATCATGATCGAGCTGCTGCAGAAGTCGTTCCCCAAGAACTTCAAGGGCTGGCAGTCAAAGCTCAAGGACATGATGCCGGGCTACGGCGTCAAGCTGAACGACAACCCTGAGCTGGCTGCCGAACTCGAGGCAAGCACAGCACGCTCGCTGCAACTGGAAGTGGCCAACGCCGTCCAGAGTTAGGCCACCCCGGGGCTGCGGCCGGTTCCCGTCAGCCGAATGGTTCCGTAGACCTCAGGAGACAATGCAATGTTCCGCCTGGCCAAGCTGTCCCTGGGAAACCGGGCCCTGATCGCGCTGATCACCGTCTTTGCGGCGGTGTTCGGCGTGATCACGATGGGCTCGCTGAAGCAGGAACTCATTCCATCGATCGAGTTCCCCCAGATCACGGTTGTGACGTCCATGCCGGGCGCTTCCCCTGAGGTCGTGGACAAGCAGCTGAGCCAGCCCTTGGAAACGGCACTGAACAGTGTTGAGGGGCTCGAGTCCACCACATCGACGTCCCGCAACGGCGTTTCCCAGATCACCATGGTCTTCACCTACGGCTCCAACCTGGACCGTGCACGGAACCAGATCGATCGGGCCATCTCCAACGCCAAGCGAGTGCTGCCCGCCGACGTCGAGCCCCAGTCAATCGCGGGCAACATCAGTGACTTCCCCATCGTTTTCCTGGCGGTTTCCTCGGATAAGCCCCTCAGCGAACTCAACGCCGACCTCCAGCGGTTGAGCGTTCCCCGGCTTCAGAAGATCGACGGCGTTCGTGGCGCGGATGTCACCGGTGGCGCCCGCCAGCACATCCTCATCCAACCCCGTCCCGCCGACCTCGCCGCTACCGGAACCTCGGTCCAGTCCATTGGCAGTGCGCTGAAGAACAACGGAACCTTGGTTCCCGTTGGCACGATCGAGGACCAAGGCAAGACCCTGTCGCTCCAGCTCGGCAGCCCGGTGGATTCCCTGGACATCATCAAGGCCCTGCCGCTGGCCGGCGCCAAGAACGCAACCACGATCGGCGCTGTGGCAGATGTCAGCATTGCCGACGATGCCGCCACCTCGATCACCCGGACCAACGGCAAGCCCACCTTGGCCTTGTCCGTCACCAAAAAGCCTGAGGGTGACACCGTGGCGATCTCGCATGCCGTGCGCGATGCTATCGCGCCGATGGAGGCGGAACTCGGAAGCAACGCGACTTTCACCCCAGTGTTCGATCAGGCGCCCTTCATCGAGAAGTCCATCAAGGACCTGACCACCGAGGGTCTGCTGGGGCTGGGCTTCGCTGTAGCAGTGATCCTGGTCTTCCTCATGTCGGTGCGGTCCACGCTCGTCACCGCAGTCTCCATTCCGTTGTCCCTGCTGATCACCTTCATTGGCATCTCGGCCACGGGGTATTCGCTGAACATCCTGACGTTGGGGGCACTCACCATCGCGATCGGCCGCGTGGTGGACGACTCGATCGTGGTGATCGAGAACATCAAACGCCACTTGAGCTATGGCGAGCACAAGCTCACCGCGATCCTGACGTCCATCCGCGAAGTGGCCGGCGCCATCACGGCGTCGACGCTCACCACGGTGGCCGTCTTCTTGCCCATTGCCTTCGTGGGCGACCTCGCCGGCGAACTCTTCCGCCCGTTTGCCTTGACAGTCACCATTGCCCTGCTGTCCTCGCTGTTGGTTTCCTTGACGATCGTTCCCGTCCTTGCCTACTGGTTCCTGAAATCTCCGGCCGGGAGCGCCTCAGGGAAGGCAGCAAAAGACGCAGCGGACAAGGCGCGCGAGGCCGAGCAACGGAGCCGGCTCCAGCGCGGCTATCTGCCGATCCTCGCCAAGACACAGAAGCACCCCATATGGACGTTGTCCGCTGCAGCTTTGGTGCTGGCAGGGACTATCGCCGTCACCCCGCTCTTGGCAACGGATTTGTTGGGACGTTCCGGGGAAAACAGCATGACCGTGCGCCAAGTACTCCCCGCCGGCACGAGCCTGCAGGCAACCAGCGATGAAGCCTCGAAGATCGAAGAAATGCTGCGGGGCGTCGAAGGCATCAAGGATGTTCAAGTCACCTCCGGGAATGCCCAGACCGGATTCGCTGCCCTGACGTCCACCGGCTCCTCGAATTCGACCTTCACGATCGTCACCGACGAGAAGGTCAACCAGAAGAATCTCCAGGACGAGGTACGGGCCCAGCTGGAAGGCGCGCCCGGGAAAGTCACCGTGGGGTCCCAACAGGGCGGCTTCGGAACGTCCTCCACCGTGGACATCACCATCCGTGCGGCCAACACCGCAGACCTCCAGACGGCCAGCGATGCCATGGTGAGGGCCATGGAAGGCGTTCCGGGCAGCACCGAGGTAGCCACCAACCTGGCGTCCAGCCAATCGGTGGTCCAGGTGCGTGTGGATCGGGCCAAGACAGTGGCCGCCGGCCTGACGGAAGAACAGGTGGGTGCTTTCCTCGCCTCCACTGTCAGCCCGATTCCGGCGGGAACGGTACGGATCGACACGAATGACTATCCGGTCCAGATCGGCCAGGGCACGCGCTTTACGAGCATCGCCGCGGTCCGCGGGCTCCAGCTCCCGACGCCGCGTGGCACCGTAACGCTGGAGAGCATCGCCGCCGTCGAACAAGTCGATGTTCCTGTCTCCATCACCAGCAGCAACGGACAGCGGACCGCCAAGGTGACCGTGACGCCGTCGGGATCAAACCTGGGCAGCGTCAGCACCGCAGTGCAGGAGCGGCTGAAGACCGTTGAGCTGCCCGCGGGGGTCACTGCGGCGATCGGCGGCGCAACGACGCAGCAGGCGGAGTCGTTCCGCCAACTGGGGCTGGCGCTGCTCGCAGCGATCGCGATTGTCTACGTGATCATGGTGGCGGCGTTCAAGTCCCTGGTTCAGCCGCTGATCCTCCTTGTTTCGGTGCCGTTCGCCGCTACCGGCGCCGTCGGGCTGCTGCTGTTGACCGGTGTCCCGTTGGGTCTGCCGTCGCTGATCGGCATGTTGATGCTGGTGGGCATCGTGGTCACGAACGCGATCGTGCTGATCGACCTCATCAACCAGTACCGGAAGCCACACGACGGCAGGCCCGGCATGAACGTGGCGGACGCCATCACGCATGGCGCACGGCAGCGTCTGCGGCCCATCCTGATGACTGCACTGGCCACCGTCTTCGCGCTCACACCGATGGCCCTGGGTCTCACGGGCGGGGGCGGCTTCATTTCGCAGCCCCTGGCCATTGTGGTGATTGGCGGGCTGGTCTCCTCTACCGCGTTGACGCTGGTGCTGGTTCCTGTGCTCTACAAACTGGTTGAAGGGCGCCGCGAAAAGAAGCAGCTCCTGAAGGCGCTTAAGGAACGTCCTGAGGTCACGCCCGGCGCCGGCAACGGCGGCGACGATTTCCAGGACTGGACCACGGGCATGGTTCCCAGGGTCACCGGCCGACGCGCCGCCAACAACCCCTCCGAATAGCCGCACGAACTGCAGCAAGACATCCAGCAGGGCCGGGAACAATTCCCGGCCCTGCTCTGTTGCAGGCAGTGATACATGCAAATGCATCTATTTTCAGGTACACTGTTGAGCAGAGCCCGGCATCACGGGCAGGGAGAAAGGCACATCATGCAGATCGGCGTATTCGGCGTCAGCGACATCACCACTGACCCCACCACGGGCCGCACGCCCACCGAGAACGAGCGCATCAAGGCGTCCGTAGCAATTGCCAAGAAGGTCGAAGAAATCGGCATGGATGTCTACGCCATCGGCGAGCACCACAACCGGCCGTTCTTCTCCTCCTCGCCCACCACAACGCTCGCCTACATCGCAGCCCAGACTGAGCGCATCATCCTTTCCACCACCACCACATTGATCACCACCAATGACCCGGTCAAGATCGCAGAAGACTTCGCAATGCTTCAGCATCTGTCCGACGGTCGCGTGGACCTGGTCCTTGGCCGGGGCAACACTGCGCCCGTGTACCCGTGGTTCGGGAAGAACATCCAAGACGGCGTGGAACTGGCCATCGAAAACTACAGCCTGCTCCGCAAACTGTGGGACGAAGACACGGTCAACTGGTCCGGCAAGTTCCGCACTCCGCTGCAGAACTTCACCTCCACACCGCGACCGCTCGACGGCGTTGCCCCCTTCGTGTGGCACGGTTCCATCCGCACGCCGCAGATCGCGGAAGTGGCCGCGTACTATGGCGACGGTTTCTTCGCGAACAACATCTTCTGGCCCAAGGAGCACTACCAGCAGCTGATCGGCCTCTACCGTGAGCGCTACGAGCACTACGGCCACGGCAAGGCAGACCAGGCAATCGTCGGCTTGGGGGGCCAGTTCTTCATGAGGAAGAACTCACAGGACGCGGTGAAGGAATTCCGCCCGTACTTCGACAACGCACCGGTGTACGGTCACGGACCGTCGCTGGAAGACTTCACGTCGCAGACGCCCCTCACCGTCGGAAGCCCGCAGGAAGTCATCGAAAAGACTCTGACGTTCCGTGAAGCCTTTGGTGACTACCAGCGTCAACTGTTCCTGATTGACCACGCCGGCCTTCCCCTGAAGACCGTCCTGGAGCAGTTGGACCTCTTCGGCGAGGAAGTTCTGCCGGTCCTGCGTAAGGAGTACGCGGCCATGAAGCCTGCTCATGTACCGGACGCACCGACGCATGCTTCACGCGTTGCGGCATCGCTGGAAGAGAAAGTCAACGAATCGGCCGCGGCCGGAACGCACGGTCAGGACGCCTGATGTCCAGCCCCTCGGCATCCTCCGCCGTCCGTCTCGCCGCCGAAACCTGGGAGTCCTTGTTCCGCTCCCAGGTGGCGGTGATGCGGAAGCTGCAGTCCGGACCGGCCTTCAAGGCCCTCCCGGTCAAGGAATACGACGTCCTCTTCACACTCTCGCGATGCCCTTCGGGCCAGCTGCGACTGAACGAAATCAACGACAAAGTCCTGCTGAGCCAATCCAGCCTGAGCAGGTTGGTGGACCGTCTTGAGAAGCGCGGACTCGTGGAGCGGACAACAGCTCCCGACGACGGTCGTGGAGTCCTGCTGGCCCTCACCGAGGCCGGAAGCGACCTTCAGAAAACCATCGGCCGCGAGCATGTGCGGGACATTGCCCATTTGGTGGCACCGGCGCTCACGGTCGACGAGCAACGCGAACTGCTTCGCCTGACGGAGAAGCTTCGCGCTTCCGTAGCCGGCCACTGACGGTATCGCGGGAAGCGACGGCGGCCCGTCGCAGCCTCAGCGCAAGCTAAGGAGCTGGCCAGGATCTTCGACGGGAAGCTCGCCGTTGACCGAGGCGCTGACCTTGAGGGTTTTGAGCGACAGGCTGCCGCCGACGGTGGACAGGAAGGCTGTGTCCGAAGAATCGCGGCCCGCGGTGATCCGAAGCATGGATTCACGCGGGGCGAGTCCCGTGGGATCTATGACGTGCCACGCCCCATCGATATGGGCTTCGGCCACGGCATGGAAATCCATGGGACTCAGGCCGGGCGCGTAGACAGCGGCCAGCCGCGCAGGAACATCCTTGGACCTGAGCAGCGCGATGGCCAAGTGGGCGAAGTCGCGGCACACACCCCTGCGGTGGAGCAGGGTTTCCACTGCACCATCCGTTCCGCGGGAGGAGCCGCTGACATAGCGAAGCTCGCCGTTGACCCAGTTACGCACTCCCTGCAGCAACCCGGCCCCCTTGAGGCTTCCGAACTCGGCGTAGGAGGTCGGCAGCAAACGGTCCGATTCCGCGTAGCGGCTGGGCCGGACGTATCGGATGAGCTCCATGGCGGAGGACGTGTCCGGGACGCCAAACCCGTGAACAGTGGCCGCGTACTCCACAGTCACCTCAGTGGGCTCGGCAAACTCCATGTACTGGAACCGGCCACCGTGGTGATCATTGAGCTCCGAAAAGGGAACATCCCCGCCATCGGCAGTGATGGAGAGTGTTTCCGTCACTGAGTCGTACCCCGGATTGTTGGCTACCGCGATGGCCATGGCCACCTTGGTGTTGGCTACAGTCTTGAAAACGAGCTTGGCAGCAACGTTGCGTTCCATTGATCTCCGGGGTGGGTTGCGGGCGGGACAGCCCCCGATGTCGCCGTTGTGTGGATCAGCCAACCGCAGGACTACAGATTGACCTTCAGAGACAGTAGCATCCGCTGGACGTTGGCGAAGTCGGAACCATGCGCGACGTACTTGGCAGCCTGGTCCAGAGTGTCAAAGGACTTGGCGGGAGCAACTTTCTCGTCGACGGCGAACGCGTGCACTGCGTCCACGTCACCAAAGGAGTAGTCGCCCTTGGTCGCCGGTCCCAGAACCCGGTTCCTCAGTTCGCAGGACTGCCCATCCGCGCCAGCAACGACGTTGGTGATGCCGTATGAGCCAAAATATTTGTAGCCTTGGATGACACGGAACACCACGCGCGGATCGATGGTGTCCGGCCCGCCTGCGTGGGGAATATCGAGCGGAACGCTGCTGATCACAACATAGGGATGGCTTTGCCCAGCGGGACAGGCAACAGGTGACGCTGCCGGGATTCCGGTCTTGAGCGTGGCGATGTAGCGGCCCGCACTGTCCTTGACCTCAACCTTGAGTGCCCCGGCCAACGACCCGGCGTCCGGGGACGACGACTGCGCGATCCAGTCCTCCGGCAACTCGAAGCTGACGGTCTTGGCCGGATCCGTATAGGTCTTCCATGACAGCGCCGTGGCTGCCGGGGCCGGGCTGGCACCAGCCGTATCACCCGCACCCGGTGTTGCGGACGGCGAGTCTGACGCCGAACCGGTTGCCGCCGTCGTGCTCTCGGATGATGGTGCCGGAGACGCGGTGCCCGACTCCGAAGTGTTGGGCCGCGACCCATCCGTTTGAGAGACTTGAGGCCCTTTGTTCTCCGCCGTGCAAGCCACAGTGGTTGTCAGGAGGATGGTGCCCAGTGCCAGTGCGGCCAACGTGGTCCGGTTCCGGTTGCCCTTCATCCCGCCAGCCTATCCGCGGGGTGCCTGCGACACGCAGAGGCTGCCGCCACCACTGGCAGAAGCGGCCGACGCCTTCCCTCGAAAGACTAGGCTGGTGGCATGGCTCCCGATCTTCATGATGAATTCGAGGAAGTACCTGACATCGCGGCAGTGGACATTGTGGACTGGCGTTTGCGCACGTTCGCACTGTACGACTCTGTCCGTCGGCTCGCCGCCGACAACCCGTTCGACGCCCATGTCTACTGGCGGCAAGAGCGTGACCGCATGTTCGCCACGCATCCTGCCTCGGCGCTCACCCCGCAGATGAAGGCCTCGTTCGCCGGTCTGCGGACAGCCGACTACGATCCTGCGTTCCGGATCGCCGCGCCACTGTCCCCAGAGGGCTTCGGTCAGGAAATGAACGTACAGACGGGGACGGACGGCGTTGTGCCGTTCGTCCGGATCGGCACCTTCCAGCTGCCGGGACTAGGGTCATTGGCGGCCTGGAAGTTGCGCAGCTACGGCGGCGGCATCTTCGTCCCCTTCCGGGACGCAACCGCCGGTAAGGACGGCGGAAGCTACGGCGCCGGCCGATATCTCTTGGACACTGTCAAAGGCGCCTTCCACGGCACGCGCGGATCAGGCGAAGAACAGGAATTCATCCTGGACTTCAACTTTGCCTACAACCCGTCCTGCGCCTACAACGAGGCGTGGGCATGCCCGCTTGCCGGTCCCGCGAACCGTCTGGCCTCGGACATTCCGGTGGGCGAGCTGTATTTGGGCAGTTAGGTGATCACTGCGGGTAGGTAATCAGTGCGCGTAGGTGATCAGTGCCCCTGGGTTCACCTCCGCCCGTAGATCTGTCATGGGACTGTAAGCCTTGCAGCCACAACCTCGACGCCGCGAGGCCTAGCCTTGAAGCATGAATTCCAGGCCAGATACGGCTTCCAGGACAGGTACCGCTTCCAAGCTACGTGCCGCGGTCAGGTCCCACCGCATCGCAGCCTTATTGCTGGGTGCGCTGGTCTTGGCGGGCGTCGTTGTGGGAGCAGCCCTCTTCCAGCCATGGCGACTCTTCACCAGCAGCACGGTAAACGAAGAGTTGCCAGGCATCTCTGTGCCATCCGCGACGGCGGAGACAAGCATGCCGCCGCTCGCGACCACACCGCCCGCGGCGGACACCGGGCCGGCACTGCTCCGATCAGGCACGTTCGTCTCGCAAGAACACGCCACCAGCGGCTCCGCCCACCTCCTGCGGCTCCCCGATGGCAGCCACATTGTGCGGCTTGAGGACCTTGCCAGCAGCGACGGTCCGGACGTCAAGGTATGGCTGAGCAGCTTGGAAGCAGGCGGTGACTGGTTCAAATACCGCTCTGGGCAGTACCTGGATCTCGGACCCGTCAAGGCCACACATGGGAACCAGAACTACACCGTTCCTGCCGGCGTGGATGTCTCAGGCCTGACCACGGTTGTCCTGTGGTGCGATCGGTTCAGCGTAGCTTTTGGTTCTGCGCCGCTCGCCTGAGGTGTAGCACTGCTGCGTTGCGGGGCCTGCTTTGCGCCCTCAACGCGCGTCTTGGAGCGTAAAGCGGGCCCCACAACCAGTGGGAGGACGTAGGATGTCATCATGACTTCATGCTCCCCCCGCCGCATCGCACGCGTTCGTCCCAAGCAGTCTCCGGAAGCTTCGCAGTCGCCGGACGAACAGTTCTTCGTTGCCAACGACGCCGCGGACTTCGCCAGCGCCGAGGGCCGGCTGTGGACGATTATCGACTCACCGTTCCCCTCGCGGGCCAACACCGGAAGCCCGGCCAGGGAAGGCTGGGAACCGCGCGCCGTGGTGGATGAAAGCACCTTTGATTTCCTGGCCCCGTCCGTACCGGTGAACGTCTTTGGGATGGCCCACAACACAGGCCAGCCAGGCCGCGACCTTCCGCCGCAGGCCTTCCACAAAGCGGCATCGAGTGTCATCGGCCCCGGGGAGGCCATCCAACTGAGCTCGACGGCAGGCTACGTCGACCCGGAAGCCGAGCTGACGGTCGTCGTGGGCCGCACCGCACGAAGCCTGACGCTGGAAACAGCACGATCCGCGATCCTCGGGTACACCATCGGCAACGACGTCTCCGCACGTGACCTCCAAAAGAGTGACGAGCTGTGGATCAGCGCCAAGAGCCAAGACACCTTCACCCCCGTCGGTCCTTGGATCGTCACCGAATTGGACGACTCGGACCTCACCATCGGGATTGTCCACAACGGCGCGGAGCTGAAGACCGCCAGCTCCGCAGACCTCGGCTGGAAAGTGGACGAGATCCTGGTCTATCTTTCATCGTTCATGACACTGCAGCCGGGCGATCTGGTGCTCACAGGCTTTCCTGCCGAGTGTGCGCGCATCCAGCCTGGCGACACCGTGGTGTGCCGTGTGGAAGGAATTGGCGAGCTGCATAACCCAGTCACCGGCGCTTCGTGGGAGGAATTGCCCGCCTAGTGTGTCAGGCTTAAGACCATGGAGACAGCCGCGGACGCCACTGAGCTGCGCCCGTCTCCCTCAAAAAGGCCCGGAAACACAAGGCGCCGAGGCCTTCTCAAATACCCCGTGGTACGGCAGCTGGTACGGTTCACCGGCGTCGGGATTCTCTGCACGGCAAGTTCGCTGGCCATCTATGCAGCACTGCGCCCCTGGATCGATCCCCAGCTGGCCAACGCGATTGCGCTGATTGCCACATCCATCATGAACACAGCGCTGAACCGCAGGTTGACGTTCAAGATCACCGGCAGCAAGAAGCGCACCCAGGACCACCTTCATGGCTTGATCGTGATAGTGATCGCCCTGGTCATCACTGGCGGAAGCCTGGGCGTGTTGCACCTTTTCCGACCGGACGCCACGGTCGCCGAGGAACTATGGACCACCACACTCTCCGGCTTCATGGCCACCGCTGTGCGGTTCACGTTGCTGCGGCACTGGATCTTCCGCCGTGCCCGCCATGTCTAGCCGTGCCCTCCATCCCTAGTTGGGCTGTGGGGACGCCAGGTTCCTGACGCGTCCGACGGCGGTTTTCACGGCCGCGGCGGCCTGCTCCAGTTCGGCATCAGTGACTGTGGACGCAAAGCTGAAGCGGACGGCGGTTTGGGCGGTCTCCGGCGCGATGCCGAGGGCCAACAGGACGGGTGAGGGCGCATCGGAGCCAGCAGCGCACGCCGAGCCACTGGAGCACACCACTCCGAGCCGTTCAAGTTCGAGCAACACAGATTCGCCGCTGGTACCGGGGAAGCAGAACGACGCCACAGACGGCAGCCGCTGGCTCCGGTCCCCTGTCAGTATGGCGCCGGGCACCTCCGACAACACAGAGCCAATGAACGTCTCGCGCAGTTCGGAGACACGTGCCGATAGCACGGCCTGCTCGGCATGTGACAGCGTCAAGGCAGTGGATAGGGCCACAGCTCCGGCCACATTCTCAGTGCCTGATCGTTTCCCCCGCTCCTGCCCGCCCCCATGAACCAACGGCTCTACGCGCAATCGGCCCTTGGTGAAGAGCACTCCGGATCCCTTGGGTGCACCCAGTTTGTGTCCCGAGATACTCAGGGCGTCCACACCCAGCGCTTTGACGTCCACCGGCAACCAACCGGCGGCCTGCACGGCGTCGGTGTGGAACGGGACGCCCTGCTCGCGGGCAACCGCTGCGAGCGCGGCCACGGGCTGGACGGTTCCAATCTCATTGTTGGCATACATGATGCTCACCAGGGCCGTTTCCGCCGTGAGCAGGGAGCGCAGTCCTTCGACGGAAACCAATCCGTGCGCATCCACCGGCAGCACGTCCACAGCAAAGCCGTGGATCCGTTCCAGGTATCGCGCCGATTCCTCCACAGCGGGATGCTCGACGGCGCTGATCACCACCCTGTTCAGCGAAGGGTCCGCCGCCTGCCGGGCGAGGGCGATGCCTTTGACTGCAAGGTTGTCGGCCTCGGTGCCGCCTGAGGTAAAGGTCACCTCGCCGGCACGGCAGTTGAAGACCTTCGCGACGGCGGACCTTGCCCCTGCCAGCGCTGTCGCCGCAGCTTCGCCGAGGCTGTGGTGGCTGGACGGGTTGCCGAACTCGCCGCTCAGGTACGGCCACATGGCCTCGAGGACTTCGCGGCGGACCGGCGTGGTGGCGGCGGCGTCGAGGAAGATCATGGAGATCTAGCTTGCCTTCAGTTCGACGTCGAGGCCGAGATCGAGAGCTGCCACGCTGTGCGTGAGGCCGCCGATCGAGATGACGTCGACTCCTGCAGCGGCAATTTCCACCACGGTGGCGAGGTTCACGTTGCCGCTGGCTTCCACCATGGCCCGCCCGTCAACCTGTTTGACGCCGGCACGCAGTTCTTCGATGGTGAAGTTGTCCAGCATGATGGTGTCCACCCCGGCGGCGAGCACTGGCTCGATCTGCTCCGCACTGTCCACTTCCACTTCGAAGTGCGTGGTGTGGCCCAACTGTGCCTTTGCAGCAACCAGGAGTTCGGTGAGTTTGGCCGGGTCCCCTCCAGTCATGACGGCCAGGTGGTTGTCCTTGGCAAGCACTGCGTCCGACAGGCTGTAGCGGTGGTTCGCTCCCCCACCGCATCGCACGGCGTAGCGTTCCAGCACGCGTAGGCCTGGCGTGGTCTTTCGCGTGTCTGTGATCCGGGCCTTGGTGCCTTCGACGAGCTTTACGAATTCCGCGGTCTTGGTGGCGATGGCGCTCATCCGCTGGGCCAGGTTGAGTCCGACGCGTTCTGCGAGCAACACCGAGCGCGCACTGCCGGTGACCCGCGCAAGGTGGGTTCCGGCGTCGAACGCTTCTCCGTCAGCGAGCAGCAATTCCACTTTGGTGTCCGGATCCACGAGCTTCATGGCGTCGCGGAAGACGGTTCCTCCGCTGAACACCCCGGGAACCCGGGCGTTGAGGATGGCAGTGGCGCGGGCTTCGGCCGGGATGAGCAACTGCGAGGTGATGTCACCGCTGGGCGCGTCCTCCGCGAAGGCCCGTTCCAGGATGTCCCGGACTGGCGCAGTAGGGAGGGTCAGGTTAGTCATTGATGAGGCTCGCTTTCCGGCTCATGGTGTAACGCTTGTCAAAATCGTCGACGGCGGCTGGTTCCGTCACGCAGTCACTGCGGTAATGCGCCCCGAGCGACTGCCTCCGCCCCCGGGCAGCCTGAACGAGCAACTGCGCGGCCAACAGCAAATTGCCGTCCTCATGCTCCCGGGGATCCAATGAGTCAGGCACCTCCAAGGGGACAACTTCGCCTTCCCAAGAACCAAGAGCTTCTGCGGCCTCCGCCAACAACTCACCGGTACGCAGCACGCCGGCCTTGGCAGTCATCAGCCGGCGAAGAGCCCAGCGCGAAAAGGCAACAGCCGGCGCCGGATCCATTTCGAAAACCGAAGTGACAGGCGAGCCCGGTGGCCCCGACAGCGCCGTTGTCGCGTGAGCGCCCGAACCGGCGGCCGAGCTTGCGAGGCGATCGCCGGTACGAGGCGCGAGCGCAGGCGCCAAGGGGCCTGCGGCTCCGCCTGTCGACCCCAAGAACGCTTCAACAGCACGCCGCCCGAACACGAGCCCTTCGAGCAAAGAGTTGCTGGCCAGCCGGTTGGCACCTTGGACGCCTGTGCAGGCAACCTCCCCTGCGGCCAACAGCCCGGGAACTGAGGTCCGCCCGTGGAGATCCGTTAGCACGCCGCCCATCCAGTAGTGCGCCGCCGGTGCCACGGGAACGAGTTCGCGGGTCCAGTCGACGCCGGCCTGGCGGGTGCGCTTGCTGATGGTGGGGAAGCGCTTCTCCAGGAATCCTTGGCCGCGCTGGTTTTCGATCACCCTCGCGTCGAGGAACACATGACCGTTGGGATCGCCGAGAGCCGCCAGGTGCAGTGCGATGCTGCGGGAAACGACATCCCGTGGCGCCAACTCGGCGTCAGGGTGGTAGTCAGCCATGAACCGCCGTCCGGTGGCATCGACCAGGATGGCACCTTCGCCGCGGACGGCCTCGGAAATGAGGAGGGGGTCCGTATTGCCTTCTGCCTCGCGTGCATCCGCGGGCAAGACCATGCACGTGGGGTGGAATTGGAAAAATTCGAGGTCTGCCACCTGCGCACCGACCCGCCAGGCGAGCGCGAGTCCGTCGGCTGTGGCGACCGAAGGATTGGTGGTTTGCGCGAACAGCTGCCCGGCTCCTCCTGTAGCGAGGAGCACGGCGTCAGCTTGGAGGTTCCGTTCCCGACCATCGTGGATGTACTCGACACCGGTTACGCGCTCCCCGTCGTAGGACAGCGATGTGACGTGGGCATGTCCGATCACTTCGATCTTCCCGCCCGCTTGGGCATCCAGGACGGTCCTGATCAGGGCCGCGGCGACGCCTGCACCGGTGGCGTCGCCACCGGCGTGCAGGATGCGTGGCGCCGAGTGGGCCGCTTCCAAGCCCAAGGCGGGATCGCCGTCGTCGTCCATGTCAAAACGCACGCCGAATCGCCCAAGCCCAGCGATGTCCAGGCGCGCTTCGGTGCACAACACCCGCACGGCTTCCTCGTCGCAGTGCCCGGCGCCGGCTTTGAGCGTGTCAGCAATATGGGCGGCCACGGTGTCACCGGGAGCAGGCTCGTCCAGGACGGCGGAGATGCCGCCTTGGGCGTAGTAGGTGTTGCTGTCGGCGAGGGCGCCCTTGGTCAGCAGAGCGACCTCGACGCCGGCTTCTGCAGCCAGCAGCGCGGAATACAATCCGGCGATTCCGCTCCCGACGACGACCAGCCGCCGGCGCCGCTGCTTGCCGGCAAAGCTCTCTGTGCTCATGTGAGGCTCGTTTCTAGTCCGGAAGACCGGGTAAGGATGAGTACCTGGTGGTTTATGCGGGCTTGGCAGCCAGCATGCGTTCGAGCGCGATCTTGGCATTGTCCTGCACGGCGTCGTCCACGGTGATGCGGTTGACGATGCGTCCTTCGACGAGTTCTTCCAGCACCCAGGCGAGGTAGCCAGGGTGGATTCGGTACATGGTGGAGCAGGGGCAGATCACCGGGTCCAGGCAGAAGATGGTGTGCTGGGGGTTTTCGGCGGCGAGGCGGTTCACCATGTTGATTTCGGTGCCGATGGCGAACGTGGTGGGTTCCGTGGCGGCCGCGATGGCTTTCTTGATGAAGTCGGTGGAACCGGCGGAATCGGCCGCGTCCACAACTTCCATGGGGCACTCGGGGTGCACGATCACGTTGACGCCGGGGAAGTCGAGCCGGGCCTTTTCAATCTGGCCCACGCTGAAGCGCTTGTGCACGGAGCAGAACCCGTGCCAGAGGATCACGCGGGAGTCCAGCAGGGTCTGCTCGTCGTTGCCGCCGAGTTCCTTGCGCGGGTTCCACATCGGCATCTGTTCCAGGGGCACGCCGAGTGCTTTGGCCGTGTTGCGGCCAAGGTGCTGGTCGGGGAAGAACAGGACGCGCTGCCCGCGTTCGAAAGCCCATTCCAGAACCACTTTGGCGTTGGAGGACGTGCAGACGATGCCGCCGTTCCGGCCACAGAATGCTTTGAGCGCGGCCGAGGAGTTCATGTAGGTGACGGGGATGATGGGTACGCGACCCTGCGCGTCCGGCTCGGTGCCGAAGATCTCTTCGAGTTGCTCCCAGCATTCCTCCACGGAGTCTTCGTCCGCCATGTCCGCCATGGAGCAGCCTGCGGCGAGGTTGGGCAGGATGACTGCTTGCTCGGGCGTGGAGAGGATGTCCGCCGTTTCAGCCATGAAGTGCACACCGCAGAAGATGATGGCTTCGGCGTCGGGCTTGGTCAGTGCGGCGTTGGCCAACTGGAATGAGTCACCCACGAAGTCCGCGTACTGGATGACCTCATCACGCTGGTAAAAGTGCCCCAGGATGACTGCACGGTCGCCAAGGGTTGCCTTGGCAGCACGGATGCGGGCATCGAGCTCGGCATCGCTTGCCAGCTTGTACTCTTCGGGCAGTTGCCCCTGGCGGGGCGTAGCCTCGGGCGCGACGTCGCTGCTGGAGGCACCCGGTCCGTATGCTGGGGCACCGGCAATGGCCTCGGCGAGGTCATATTCCCACGGCCCCTTGGCCAAGGCGGGGCTGCAGGTGGCACCTGCAGCAGATCGGCCCTTTTCGGCCTCCTCGCGAGTGATCAACTGGACGGCAGTGTTGACGCTGCTCATGGTGTACTCCTGTTATCTGGCCCGAGGCCGGGCGTGCCGGTGAAGCGGTAGAGGCGTGGCGGACGGTGTTTTCCGCCCTGCAGGTATTCACCGGTTTCTTCAATTTCCGGTGTGGCTTTGATGTGTCGGCGAAAGTTCGCCGGGTCCAGTTGACGGTCCAGGACGGCCTCGTAGACTTCGCGAACCTGGGCAAGAGTGAAGAACTCTCCCAGCAGGTGGTAGGCGATCGAACCGTAGGCCATCTTGTTGCGGAGCCGCCAGAGTGCGTAGTCCACGATCGCGTTGTGGTCGAAGGCGAGGTCGCCGAGCCTGTCGGCCCGGAACCACCGCACGTTTTCCGATTCATCCGCCAGGGCAGCCTCAGTCGGCTGCACCAGGGCCCAGTAGACGATGGAGACCACGCGTTGGCTGGGCGAACGGTGCAGGCCGCCAAAGGCGTACAGCTGCTCCAAATAGTGAGGGGCGAGGCCGGTGGTGTCGCGCAGGTTCCGCGCGGCCGCGTCCTGGAGCGATTCGTCATGCGACAAGGGGCCACCGGGCAGCGCCCACATGTCCTTGAACGGCTCCCGAATCCTGCGGACCAGCGGTAGCCAAAGGGTGGGGCGGCCGGATGTTTCGCTGGGACGAAGCGCGAAAATCACCGTGGAAATAGCCAACGACGGCGGTGCGAGCCGCCGCTCGGCGACGTTTGCTGAGCTTGCGTTCACGGTGATTCACCCCGCTTCATTGCCGTTCGGAAGCCCTGCACAAGAACCAGGACTTACTTAAAGTCATGTTGACTAGAACTAATGGTACGACTCCATGACCTCTTGGCAAAATGCCTTACGTCACATGGACTCCGCCGCAGCCTCCATGAGGGGCAGGGTGCGGCCCTGGATATGGCTGTTCAACACAATCACCGACGAGCACCTGACCACGGACTTGGTGGCGATCATCGCGTCCAGAACGCGCTGCATGTCCGGGTTGGAACGGGCGGCAATGCGCACCATCAGGTCCGAGTTTCCCGTCACGGTGTGGACTTCAATGATCTCGGGAATGGCGCGAAGGCTTTCGATGATGGCGTCGTGACCAATTTCCTGCGTGATGGTGACCGAGCAGAACGCCACAACAGGGAAGCCAAAGTTGGCCGGATCCGGCTGGGGAACCCACGAGCCAATAACTCCGGACTCGATCATACGATCAATCCGGGACTGCACCGTTGCCCTCGCGACCTTGAGGACGCGGGAGGCCTCCAGCACGGAGGATCGCGGCGAATCAGTGAAGAAACGTACAATTTTTGCATCAAGTGCATCGACCAGCATCAAAGTTCCTGTCCCCGGGGATACTTACCCATCACATCGCAAAAGCAAAAAGTGATGTATCTTACAAACTGCGAGAATTATTCCACGGCTCTTGCTGCGTCGTCGACGCCCCGCCTGCCTGGCCCATGAAGCCGGCACGGCCACCCAGTATGAAATCCATAGAAGGTAGACACGTATGACAACGAAGTCCATCGCGGCTCCTGCGCCTACATCCGGCCTCGGCCATTCCCTCAAACCACGCCAGCTCACCATGATGGGGCTCGGCAGCGCGATCGGCGCCGGCCTGTTCCTCGGCTCCGGCGCCGGCGTACAGGCGGCCGGCCCGGCGGTCCTTATCTCTTACCTCGTAGCCGGCACCCTCATCATCCTGGTCATGTGGGCCTTGGGCGAGATGGCCGCAGCCAACCCCAACAGCGGCGCTTTCTCCGTTTACGCCGAGAAGGCCATGGGCAAGACGGCCGGCGGCACCATCGGCTGGCTCTGGTGGCTGCAATTGGTAGTGGTCATCGCCGCCGAGGCACTCGGCGCTGCAGGCTTGCTCTTCTCCGTTTGGCCCGTGATCCCCGTGTGGATCCTCGCGCTCGTCTTTATGGTGGTGTTCACCGGCATCAACTTGGTGGGCGTCCGCAACTTCGGCGAATTCGAGTTCTGGTTCGCCATCTTGAAGGTCGCGGCCATCGTGATCTTCCTGCTCATTGGCGCAGCCCTCCTGTTCGGCTGGCTGCCCAATGTCACTTCGCCGGGCCTGTCAGCCTTTGGTGACTTCGCACCCAACGGCATCGGCGGCGTCGCCGCTGCACTGTTCGTGGTGATCTTCGCCTTCGGTGGCACTGAGATCGTCAGCGTGGCAGCAGCGGAAACCGAGAACCCCGCCCACAGCGTGGGCAAGGCCATCCGGACAGTCGTCTGGCGCATCCTGGTCTTCTACATCGGATCCGTGTTTGTCATCGCCGCAGTCCTCCCCGTAGGGTCCGACGGGCTGAAGTCGCCCTTCGCGGGCGTGCTGGACCTCGCCGGAATCCCCGGAGCCGGAGCCGCCATCACCCTGGTTGCCGTCGTTGCGCTGCTCTCGGCCCTCAATGCCAACCTGTACGGCGCGTCCCGCATGATCTTCTCCTTGTCCGAGCGCGGCGAAGCTCCCCGCTTCCTGTCGCGCCTGAGCGGTTCCAAGGTGCCCGCGGCCGCCGTCGGCATCTCCGTCGCCTTCGGCTTTATCGCAACGATCCTCGAACTGCTCTTCCCCGAGAAGATCCTGCCCGCACTGCTCAACCTCGTAGGTTCCACATGCTTGGTGGTCTGGGGCACCGCGCTGGTCTCGCAGCTCATCCTGCGCCGCAAGGCCGACCGCGACGGCACCGAACTGCCGTTGCGCATGAAGGGCTTCCCCGCCCTCACCATCCTGGGCCTGATCCTGCTGGGCATCATCTTCGTGGTGGGCTTCGCCAACCCGGAGAGCGCCGGCCAACTGATCGGCACGTTCATCTTGATCCTGGTCATCGCCGCCGGCTGCTTCCTCAACGCCAAGTCCAGGGCCGCCAAGGCCACGGAGGTCGCCGAGTAACCGCCTGCAAAGCGCTGCCAAGAAGCCCTGCACAGTTTGTTCTGCGCGGGGCTTCTTTGTGTTCTCAAATTGTACAAAGTGTTCCGTTTAGACTGAGCTGATTGCGCACACCTCTCCTCGGTGACTAGGGTCACAGCCATGACTACCAAACCTGTGCTGGCCGCCGTCGATGACGACGCGGCTCCACTGACGCACGAACAACTGCGTGAGCTGTACTCCCTGATGGCAGCCGTCCGCCACCTGGACACCGCGGCCGTCGCTTGGCAGCGCCAAGGGATCATCCCCGGCTACGCTCCCGAACTCGGCCAGGAAGCTGCCCAGGTGGGCAGCGGCTACGCCGTTGACCGGAGCCGCGACTTCGTTTTCCCCACCTACCGCGAAATGGGCGTAGCCCGAGCCATGGGCCTGGACATGGTGGGCTACATGTCCACTCACAAGGCCACGTGGCACGGCGGAATGTACAACCCGTTGGAATCCCGCTTTGCGCCGATCCAGGCCGTCGTGGCCGGCTCCGTGCTGCACGCCGTCGGCTGGGCCCACGGCCAAACCCTGTCCGGAAAGCCTGCCGGCGAATTGGGCGTGGCCATGACCTACTTCGGCGACGGCGCCTCGTCCCAAGGCGATGTGCACGAGGCCATGAACTTCGCCGCGGTCATGAAGGCCCCTGTGGTTTTCTTCATACAGAACAACGGCTGGGCGATCTCGGTCCCCACCGAACGCCAGGTAGCCGGCGGTTCGGTCGCTGCCCGCGCAGCCGGCTACGGCATCCCGTCCCTTCAAGTGGATGGCAACGACGTTGTTGCGGTCTTCGAAGCAACCCGGTCGGCATTCGCGCATTGTCGCAGCGGCAACGGCCCTGTGGTGATCGAAGCCATGACCTACCGGCGTGGCCCGCACTCCACCGCAGACGATCCCGGGCGTTACCGAACGCTGGACGAAGAACGCCTTGATGCCGGCGAGGATCCACTCCAGCGCTTCAAGAAGCGGCTGCTCGCGGACAACGTGGCGGATGAGGCGTTCTTCGCCGCGGCACAACGCATGGCAGAAGAGGAAGAAGAAGCCATCCGCGCAGGTATCGAAGCCCTCGGCCCACGGCCGGGCGCAGAGATGTTCAGCATGGTCTTCCAAGAGCCAACGTCCGCCCTTCAATCCCAAGCCACGGTGTGGCGCGAGGAGTCCGAACATGTCTGAGACCATCACCGATTTGCGCAGCACCGGCAGCAGCACTGATAGCGGCGCTGCTAACGGGGCAGCGGACGTTCCGCAGATGTCCATGCAGCAGGCACTCAACCGAGCACTCGACGAAGTCTTGGCTGAGAATCCCAAGACCGTCATCTTTGGCGAAGACTGTGGCCGGCTGGGCGGCGTCTTCCGAATTACGGACGGCCTGCAGGCCAAGCATGGTGAAGACAGGGTCTTCGATACTCCGCTGGCCGAGTCCGGCATCCTGGGCATGTCGGTGGGCCTGGCCATGGCCGGATTCCACCCCATCCCGGAGGTCCAGTTCGACGGTTTCGCCTACCCCGCCATCAACCAGATCGTCTGCCAGATCGCCCGCATGAATTACCGGAGCCGCGGCACCCTGCCGATGCCGATCACCCTGCGCGTTCCCAGTTTCGGCGGCATCCGCGCCCCCGAACACCACGGCGAGAGCCTCGAAGCGTTGTTCGCCCACGTCCCGGGCCTCAAGGTGGTCTCCCCATCCACCCCGCACGACGCCTACCACCTCCTGAAGTACGCGGCCACGCGACCGGACCCGGTGATCTTCATGGAGCCGAAGTCGCGCTATTGGCAGAAGGGACCCGTTGACGTCACCTCCGCGGCCGCGGACACCGCAGGAAACAGCGGCGGCAGCCTCACCGGCGCCCGCGTGGCAAGGCCGGGCCGCCACCTGACGCTCGTAGCCTGGGGTGCCATGGTGGCTCGCTGCCTGCAGGTCGCCGACCTTGCTGCCGAGGACGGCATCGACGTCGAGGTCCTGGACCTGCGCTGGCTGAAACCGATTGATGCAGAAGCGCTGGCGACCTCAGTGCGCAAGACCCGACGCGCCGTCGTCGTCCATGAAGCGCCGCTGACCTCAGGCCTCGGCGCCGAAGTCGCCCAACTCATCACGCAGAGCTGCTTCGACACGCTGAAGGCTCCGGTGGAGCGCGTCACTGGCTTCGACGTGCCTTATCCCTCCGGTGACCTGGAGGACGAATACATTCCGAACATCGACCGCATCCTTTTTGGGATCCAACGCGTACTGGAGTACCGCCGTGGCTGAAATCTCTTTCCCGCTGCCCGATTTGGGCGAAGGCCTCATCGAGGCAACCGTGCTTGATTGGCTCGTCGCACCAGGCCAGCAAGTGGAACGCAACCAACCGCTCGTGGAGCTCGAAACGAGCAAGTCAGCCCTCGAATTGCCAAGCCCCCAGGCGGGTAAAGTGGTTCGTATTCACGGAACGCCCGGTGACACCATCAACGTTGGCGAACCGCTGATTGTGTTCGAGGTTCCGGACGACACCGCCGGGATCGTGGGCACTGTTCCGAAGGACGAAGCACCCAAGCGCCGGGTCCGCCTGAGCGCCGTACTCGATGAGGACTGACATGATGACCGGCAGGCACACCGTGGAACAGCACAGGCACACAGTGGAGGGCACCGACCCCGAATTGTTCGTGGAAGTCCATGAACCAGCCACCGACGCCGGTCTCCGCCCCATCCTGCTGATCCATGGCTTTTCGTCCTCGAGCAAACTGAACTGGGCGGACAGCGGCTGGATCACCACCCTCCAGGACGCCGGCCGCCGGGTAATCACGGTGGACCTTCCCGGCCACGGCCAAAGCCACTCCCCCGAGGATCTGGACTCCTACACGCCCAGCCGGATCCGCGCCGACCTGCTGCAGATTGTCACCGACGCCGGAGCCCGGCCCCTGCGCGACGGTGACCCTTCCACTGGTATCGACGTCGTGGGCTACTCCTTGGGCTCCAGGCTGGCCTGGGAATTTGGTGCCACGCAGCCGGACCTGGTCCACCGCCTGGTCCTGGGTGGACCGAGTTCCGCAGACCCGCTCGCTGCCTTCGACCTCGCGGCCGCGCAGAGGTACCTGGCGGACGGCTCGCCCATTGAGGACGAGTCCACCGCCGGGCTGCTGAAGATGGCGCAGTTGCTGCCCAGCAACGACCTGTTCGCGATGCTTTCGCTCATTGAGGCCATCAAGGGCGAACCGTTCGATCCTGCCGAGGCCACGCCGCACATGCCCGTCCTGCTCGTTGCAGGCGAGAAGGACGAGCGGGCCGCCACCATGCCCGAGCTCGCTTCCCTTGCCGGTAAGCGCGGAGGCATGGTGGAAACGTTGGTCGTTCCGGGCCGCACGCACACCAACGTCATCACGAGCCGGGCCTTCAAGGAAGCTGCCATCGAGTTCCTGGGAGTCTAGGCCAACGCAGCGGCTGGTCCTCTCTTCCTGAAGTCGTCGGGCTCCACGAAGTTAGCGGGCCAGCCGTTCTGCGTTAAGGCTCATGCGCTCCAGGACACTGAGCGCCATGGCATATTCATCCAGGCCGATCCCCATGGACAGGTCTTGGCGTGCAGCCTCCACGAGCCGCTGTGCCTCGTGGTACTTCTCCCGTCCGCGCTCACTGAGGGTCAACCGGTCATCGATCATGGTGATCATGCCCCTGCCCACCAAGGCAGCGAGTTCCCGCTCCCGCAGCCGGATATCGTCGCCCCAGAACGGGCGCAGGATCCCGTCGAGTTCCTCCGGGCGAAGCGTGGACTCCGCGAGCGTGTTGAGGGTCTGCCATTGGCGCCTGGTGAGTTTGAGTCGCGACAAGGTGCTGTCCAGTTGGGCTTCCAACGCGGCGTCGAGCCTTTTGAGCCAGTATCCGATGGGCTTGTTCACAAGGCCATGTTTCCAGTGGAGGCCGCGCCGGGCAAGGACGGAAAGGTAGGCTTGGAATAGCCGCCGAATGACGTGAAAGTGGGGCAGATGGGCATGCGTTTCAAGGACCGTGCGGAAGCCGGTCGACGCTTGGCCGAGGGCCTCCCCCAATTTCGGGAGCGGCCGGACACCATCGTCCTGGGCTTGGCGCGAGGCGGAATCCCGTTGGCCGTCGCCGCAGCCGAAGCACTCTACCTGCCGTTCGGCGCCATCCTTGTCAGGAAGCTGGGCATCCCGGGCCGGGAAGAAACGGCCTTCGGTGCACTGGCCTGGTGTCAGGGAGACGTTGTCCGGATTGTGAACAAGCCGCTTCGGGACCTCGTGCTGAACCGCGGCATCTCCGAAAGTGCATTGCAGGCCGTCGAGTCGACAGAACGCTCCGAGTTGTTGCGCCGCGCCAAGGAATATCCGGGCATCGACCACGACCTTCGGGGCAAGAACGTGGTGCTGGTGGATGACGGGCTGGCTACGGGCGCCACCATGCGTGCTGCCGTGGAAGCCGCCAGGGCCGCGGGCGCCAGCATGGTGGTGGCCGCCGTTCCCGTTGCGTCCTTGGATGCCTACACCTCGTTGGCACGTGTCTGCGACTTTGTGATGGCTTTGCACACGCCCGGAAAGTTCCACGCCGTGGGAGCCTTCTACGAACACTTCGAGCAACTGTCCGACGCCGACGTCGTGAGCCAACTGGAGGGGGCCGGATCCCAGACCCGGCACCGGCAACACCACTGAAGCCACAAGATGCGGACACAGTCGGTATCGACCATGTCCGCATCTTCTGCTCTTGGTGCGTCTGCTTGAAGTTTGCTGCTTGTGCCTAGTGGTGAACGCTGAAGCCCAGCGGACGGCCCCGGGTTTCCTTGGCCAGGATGACACCTACTGCGGAGATGACGCAGAGGACCATGATGTATATGCCAACGGAGCCGGACCACTTGGTGTTATCCAGGAGCAGCTGTGCAATGAACGGCGCAAACGCGCCACCAAGGATCGCACCGAAGGCGTAACCGATGGAGATTCCTGAGTAGCGGACCTGTGCGGGAAACATCTCGGCGTACATGGCGGACATCGGGCCGTAGGACAGGCCCAGACCGATCGTCAGCACGAACAGCGCAGTTCCGTACAGCAGGATGTCCTTGGAATCGATCAACGCAAACATCGGGATCATCCAGGCGAAGACGAGCGCGTAACCGGCAAGGAAGGTCTTCACGCGGCCAATCTTGTCCGAGAGCCAACCGCCCACCATGGTGAAGATCAGCCAACCGAAAGAGGCGATGGTGGTGGCCAACAACACCTGCGGCGCGGGCATCTTCAGCGCTTTGGTGGCGTAAGAGATGAAGAAGGCAATCAGCAAGTAGCCGGCGGCATTGTTGGCGATGAAGATCAGGGCAGCGAGGACGACTTCTTTCTTGTTCTTGCGGAAGAGTTCGCCCAGGGGCGCCTTGCTTTCGGCCTTTCGTTGCGCGATTTCCTTGAAGACAGGGCTTTCACCAACAGCGCGGCGGATCAGGTAGCCCACCACGATCAGGACGACGGACAGCAGGAACGGAACACGCCAGCCCCACGCTCCGAAGTCTTCCTTGGACATGCCGGACTGCAGGAAGAAGAGCAGGCCCGTTGCCAGGATCATGCCGATGGGAACACCGATCTGCGGGTAAGACCCGAACAGGCCGCGCTTGGAGATCGGCGCGTGTTCAACGGCCATCAGAGCCGCACCGCCCCATTCGCCACCGGCGGAGAAGCCCTGGACCACCCGCAGGGTAATCAACAGGACAGGGGCCCAGAGTCCGATGGTTTCGTAGGTGGGCAGCAAGCCAATGAGCGCCGTGGCTGCACCCATCATGACCAGGGTCATGACGAGAACGGCCTTGCGGCCCAAACGATCGCCGAGATGCCCGGCGACAAACGCGCCGAGTGGACGGAACAGGAAGCTGATGCCGATCGTGGCGAAGGACAAGAGCTGTGCCACCCCCGGGTTGGACTTCTCCAGCGGAGTGAGGAAGAGCGGCGACAACAGCGTGGCCGTGAGCTGGGCAAAGATAAAGAAGTCGTACCACTCGATAGTGGTGCCCACCAAGGTCCCTGCCAGGACCCGGCGCTCTTCGCGTTTGCTGCTGGGACCGGACGGGGAGTCGACAGTGGAAGTTGCGGTCATTGGAACTCCAAGGGGTGAGAGTGACTGGTCGGCGCTTGTGACTTGCATTAACCGACAGAACGGTCAGTTAGGAAAGAATACTACAAACGTGACCCGACGCACAGCATTTTCCGCTTCGCCTCCATTCACGCTGCCACTCGACAGCAAAGGTTCGATAATTGAAGCGCACGTTCTTATATGGAACGATTGCCGGAGATGGCCTTTAGCCCACTATTCCTCCACCGGAAGCTTTCCCCCCACATAGGATGGATCGCATGAATCCCGCCAGCGACGTCAAAAGCCCACAGGACGCACCCAACCAGGCCCCGCCGTCGCAAACCCTCTCGCGCGGGATCCGCGCCCTTGAGATACTGGCCGAAGCAGAACGCCCCCTGAGCATCGCCGAACTTGCCGAAGCCCTGGGAGTCCACCGCTCCGTGGCGTACCGCATCCTCAGGACACTCGAAGACCACTCGCTGCTCATCCGTGACGACTCCGGCCGCGTCCAACCCGGCCCCGGACTCGCCGTCCTGGCCCGGGGCGTGTCACGAAACCTCCAGACCGCCGCACTGCCCGAACTCACGCAATTGGCAAACACCCTCCACATGACAGCGTTTGTTGCCGTATGGGACCACCAGGAATGCGTCACCCTGGTCACCGTCGAACCACGGCATTCCGGCGCAGCACTCGCCCAGCACCCCGGAACCCGCCACCCCATCAGCACGGGCGCACCGGGAATCGCGATCCAATCAACCATGACCGAGGACCGCTGGCACCAAGTCGGCGCGGGCATTCCCTACCGCGCCGAAGCCCACGAGGCCCGACGCATCGGCTACGCAGCAAGCCACGATGAAGTCATCACCGGGCTCTCTTCCCTCGCCGCCCCCATCCACGTGCCCGGCGGAAGGCCGGCCGCGATCGCCGTCGTCTATGTCCGCCTCGACCAGGACACCGAGGCCGTTGGCCAGGCGCTCGCGGCCAGCGCAGCGCGGATCGAAAGCCAGCTGGCCTGATCCACTCCCTCCCGGAACATGTCCGGGACATGAAAGTAGCCCCGGCGCCTGCCGGGGCTACTTTCATGTACGCCTCAGTCCTCCGAGCCGTGGCCTATCCGCGCGTACAGCTCAGGCTGCGAGCGCCGCAACCGCAGGCCCCAGGCAACTCCCACCACACCTGGAAGCAGGACCACCAAGGGAAGGACGAAAGACACTGCCGTTGACTCCGTCTGCCCAAGTAGGACGTTGAAGTTGGCCAGAATCAGCACGAAGACCACAGCCAGCAAGATGAATCCCAGCCCGGGAGCGATGACGCGGACCCACAGGCTTGCCCCATGCTGCCGCCGGCGGAAGAAGCCGATCACGGCCACGGACACGACCGTCATGAGCAGAACCAAGCCCATGGCACCGCTGTTGGTCAACCACGTGAACATGGTCAGCACGGGGTACAGCTCGCCGAGCTCGGAACCTGCCCCCGCGATGGCAAACGCGATGGTCACGACGACGGCGATCAGCGTCTGCGCCAGCGAGCCGGCGAATGGCGCACGGCTCTCCGTACGGACCGCTGCAAGGAAAGGAGGAATGACGCGCTCGCGGCCGAGGGAGAAGAAATAGCGGGCCACGGCGTTGTGGAAGCTGACCAGAGATGCAAAGAGGCTGGTAACGAACAGAATCTGGGCGATGTCGCTGAGCAGCACGCCGCCGTTGGCCCCAAGGAAGGCAAAGATCATGTCCGGACCGTTGCTGGTGGCTGTTTCAATGACGGCGGACGGTCCAGCGCCAACGGTCATCGCCCAGGCAGACACAGCGTAGAACAAAGCAATAATGGCGACAGCCGCGAACGTTGCACGGGCGACGGTGCGCTTGGGATCCTTCGATTCCTCGCCATAGATTGCGGCAGACTCGAACCCCATGAATGCGGCAATGCCGAAGGACAGCACAGCGCCAATGCCCGGAACGAACAGGCTCTCCGGACTGAAGGTCGCGGCGGTGACGCCTTCCGGTGCCACGGCCAGGCTGATCACGTCATAGACAATGACCACCAGGAATTCCAAGGCCACCAGCACGCCCAGTACCTTGGCCGAAAGATCCACACGGTTCACGCCGAGCCAACCAACGATCGCGATACACACCAGGACAGGAATCCACCATGGAACGCTGATGCCCAGGCGGGCAGAGAGAAGTGAGGAGACCGTGAAGCCGAACAGTCCGTAAATGCCCACCTGCATGAGGTTGTAGGCCATCAGCGCCACCAGGGATGCGCCAACGCCGGCAGGGCGCGAGATGCCTTGGGCGATGTAGGCGTAGAAAGCTCCTGCGTTGGTCACGTACCGGCTCATCGCCGCGTAGCCGACCGCGAAGAGTGCCAGGATGCCGCCCAGGATCAGGAAGGACAGCGGGACGCCGGTCACGCCGGTGACGGCGAACGTCGTCGTCACGCCACCGGCCAGGACGGTCAGCGGCGCCGAGGCCGCGATAATCATGAAAGTCACGGCGGGTACGCCGAGTCGCCTTTTGGTGTCTGCGGGCCCTGCAATCTTGCCCTTGACGGGATTGTCCACGCTCATAGTGTGCTCCTGCCTCGGTGCCGCGGGAGATTTGCGCGGCACGGTGTCGGTCATTCCGCAATCTTCCACCGGAGGAGGACCGCGTGACTTGTCTCACACGGCAAGGTGTTTGTCTGTGCACGCAAGCACCAGCGGCGGTGACGCCCCGGTGTAGAATCGTGGGCAAGCTCACGTCCGCGCCGGTGGCCTTTCGGTAACCGTGGAATGCGGCACGGCGGGCCACTGAAAGGGAGTTCGATGACCGTCGTGGCTGACATGGGCCCCGCAACCGTGCATACCGTGGTGGCGGAATCGTTCCAGGAATGGAGCCGGGCCATCTCTGCGTCCTTCGTGCCGCTGGTGGCCAAGGGCCCCAACACCATGCATTTCCGCGGAATGATGCGTGCACGCGTCCTGGGGCAGATCTCGGTGGTTGAAGTCACTGCTGGACCTCACACCGTACTCCGCACGCCTGAACTGATCGCCAAGTCCACTGGGCGCTTCTTCAAACTCAGCATCCAGCTCTCCGGATCCGGCCGCCTGATGCAGGACGACCGCGAGGCGGTGCTTCGCCCCGGCGATCTCGCCATCTATGACACCTCCCGTCCTTATGAACTAACGTTCGACGACGACTTCCGCACTTTGGTGCTGATGTTTCCGCACGTCCTGCTCGACTTGCCGGCCGAAGCCATGGGCCATGTCACGGCCCTCCGGATTCCCGGGGACGAGGGCCTCGGCGAGTTGATCAGCCCGTTCCTGGTGAAATTGGCCGACAACCTCGAAGCCCTCTCTGGCGCAAATGGACTCCGTCTGGTGCACAACGCCTTGGACCTGGTGACGACGCTCTTCAACGGAGAGCTCGATCAGCTGATCGAAACCGGCAGGGACCCGCACCTCCTTTTGCTGGGCCGGATCCACGACTACATCGAGGCCAACCTCGGCGACCCCGAGCTCTCTCCGGGGACCATTGCCGCAGCCCACTACATATCCACCCGGCACCTCCATGACCTGTTCCAGGAGATCGACACCACGGTGGCCGCTTCCATCCGGCAGCGCCGCTTGGAACGTTGCCGGCGCGACCTTCGCGACCCCGTCCTTGCCGACCGTCCCGTCACGGCCATTGCTGCCCGATGGGGATTCACCGACGCGGCCCACTTCAGCCGGATTTTCCGGGCCGCGTTCGGGAACTCGCCCACGGGCTACCGCAACAGCCGCTAACGGCGGGCCGGGCCCGGTAACCCGGTTGCCGCCGTCGAGCATTGCATCAGGCAGCGGCCGTTGGTGCCGTCCCCTGATCCGCAACGGCTGCCATCTCTTCGAGCATGGCCCGCAGCAGCCTGTCCTCCAACGCTGCGAAAGCAGGGTCGCCGGCCCGGTTGACCAACTCACCGGGGTCGCTCCTGTGATCGTACAGTTCGGCCATCTCCGAGCCGAAGTAGCGCGTCAACCGACCCTCGGCTGTGATGATGGTGCGCATCCGTACCGGCCCCGGCAGGCCCTCCAGGCCAAACGGCTGCTCTTCCTCCACCAGCAGCGCCTCCCGGTGATGGCCTGTGGTCCCGTCCAGGAGCGGCACCAACGATCGGCCCTGGATTCCCCGGTACGCGGCGGACCCAGTCAGTTCCAGCAACGTGGGCGCCAGGTCCGCACTGGAAACCAGAGCACTGCTGCGGCTGGGTGCATTACCCGGAACGTGGACCAGCAGAGGCACGTTGGTGACGGCGCGATAGTGCACAAAATGCTTAAGCATCAGGCCATGGTCACCAAACAGGTCTCCGTGATCGCTCGTGAAGACCACTACGGTGTCATCGGCAAGTCCTTGGCGTTCCAGCTCGTCCAGGATCCTGCCAATGTGCTCGTCCATCATCGTGATCAAGCCATACTGGGCGGCGGCAGCATGCCTGTACTGATCCTCGGTGGCCGCCCATGTCATGGTTGGATCCGCGTTGGGCTCGCCCCGGCGTTCCATCATGGCGCGGATATGTTCCGGCGACCCTGAGTGATCCTGGTTGAAGCCCAGTGGCAGCGGAAGGGACTCGGGGTCATACAGGTCCGAGTAGCCGTGCGGCGGAGAAAACGGATGGTGCGGATCCGGGAAGGACACAAACATGAAGAACGGCTGGTCCTGGCCCGCAGCATCCTTCAGATGCTCGATCGCTTTCTCGCTCACATAGCTCGTAGGGTGTGCCTCCGCAGGGATAGCTGTCTCGTACACCTGGTCCCAGCCCGCATAGTGGCTTGCGGAATGACCCTGTCCGCCCAAGGCTTCCGGATCGACGCCACGCTCACGGGCCCAATGGACATAGTGCCCGCCGGGCCGGTCGCCGTGGCCGATGACCAAGTCCACGTGGTGGTAGCCGTAGTAGTCGGCGGGGAGCCCGATGAACCGCTTGTCGTGTGCTTCCCGGTTCTCCCATTGGTCCCATCCCGGGGCGAAGCCCGGCCGCCGCGCATCGGCGGCCCCCGGGTCCAGGAGCATGGGGTCTGTTGCCTTGATCTCGTCCGCTTGATGGGGTTCAAACTCCCAGCCCATGTTTTGGTGATGCAACTTCCCCACGCCGATGGTTCTGTAGCCGCAGGCGCCCAGCGAACCCGGGACGGTCCGTGCCAGCGGATCCAAAGTGATGCCGTTGCACCGTGTTCCATGCGCCGAAGGCCACCGGCCGGTCATGAGGCTGGCACGGTTGGGCATGCAGGTCGGATTCGCGACCGTTGCGGCTTCGAACACCATGCTCTTGGCCGCGAGTGCGTCCAGGTTTGGTGTCTTGACCGTTTCATTGCCACCAAAGCCCACATGGTCTGCCCGCAGCTGATCTGCGATGAAGAACAAGACGTTGGGCCGGCGCCCTGCCTCCCCCGTCATGCCGGCCTCTTGATCATGGAGAGGACTTCGGTGCGTTGCCGCGCGAATTCCGGGAGCGAGCGGGTGGTGATCTGGTCGCGCGGGGCCGGCAGGTCGACGTCGACGATCTTCAGTACCCGTGCGGGCTTGGACCCCAGGACCACCACGCGGTCGGCCAGGTAGACCGCTTCGTCGATGTCGTGGGTGACGACGAGGATGGTCATGTTGAAGTCGTTTCGGATCTTGAGGCACAGGTCCTCGAGGTCAAAACGCGTCTGGGCATCCACCGAAGCGAAGGGTTCATCCATGATGAGGATCTCCGGACGGTAGGCAAGGGCACGGGCGATCGCCACGCGTTGCTGCATACCGCCGGAAAGCTGCCAAGGATAGTGGTTGTCCGCGTGGGAAAGTCCGACGGCGGCCAAGGCACCATCGCAGCGCTCCTTCAGTTCCGCTGCTGACAGTTTCAGGTGCCGCAAGGGAAGGACGAGGTTCTTGCGAACCGTCAGCCACGGCATGAGGGAACGGTTGTAGTCCTGGAAGACGAGCGCCATTTCCGGCGGCGGCCCGCTGATGGTCCGGCCGTCGATGGCAGCCCGGCCACTGCTGGCTGCGTGCAGGCCGGCCAGGCACTTGAGCAGTGTCGTCTTGCCCACGCCTGAGGGGCCGACGATGCAGACGACCTCCCCGGCGTCCACTGTGAAGGTCAGGTCTTCAATGACAGTCCGCGCCTTCTCGCCTGTCCCGTAGGTCTTGGCGAGGTGCGCGACGTCCAACCTTGGAGTGGTTGCACTGGTGCGTGTTTCGGGTTGCTGGGCCATGGCGGACTTTCTGTCTCGGTGCGGAAGGAGAGGGGCCTGCTGGGCGCTCATGCCGCACGCGCCATGCGTCGGGAGCCGATATACCAGGCCAGGACCCTGCGTTTGAGCAGGCTGAATAGGAGGTTGACCAGGAAGCCGATCACGCCCAGAAGCAGGATTCCTGCCCACATGTCGGCGGTCATGAAGCTTTGCTGGGCCAACAGGGTCATGGCCCCGATTCCTTGCGAGCTGCCCAGCATCTCGCTGGCGATCATCACAATGAAGGCCACCTGCAGGCTCACCTGCAGGCCGGAGAAGATCTGCGGCGCAGCCGCGGGAAGGAGGACATTCAACACCCGTTCCTTCCGCGTCAGGCGGTAGACCCTGGCCACGTCCATGAGGTCATTGCCCACCCCGCGGATCCCGTCCACCGTGGCGATCATCGTGGGGAACAGCGCCGCAAGCGCAATGCTGGTGACGCGCATCTGCGTCCCAAAGCCGATGAGGGAGATGAAGATGGGCACCAAGGCGACCGGCGGGATGCCCCGCAGGAAGTGAATCAGTGGATCTATGAGCCAGCGAACAGGTGCAACCAGTGCGGTCACGAAACCGATCGCTACCCCCGCAACGGCCGCGATCACGAAGCCCAGGAACAGGTTTCCCAGGCTCAAGAGGACGTCGGATTGGAAGTGGTCAAAGAGCCAAAGCTCCTGGAAGCGGAGCAGGATGGTCCGCAGTGGCGGGAAGAACGGATCGGTGGAGTTCTCCGACAGGAGCCACCAAGCCACGATCAGCACGATTGGCGTGCCGGCACCGATCAGCCAGTTCCTTGCTATGGAATTCATGATGGCACCACTTCCCGGTAGGACTCATGCCAGTGCAGGACCCTGCGCTCAGCGAGCCGGGTTGCACCTTGGAACAACAGGCCCAGGATGCCGAGAACGATCACCAGACCGTAAAGGGTGGCGTAGTCCCCTGCCGCTTGTGCCTGGTAAATGCTTTGGCCGAGGCCCGGACCGCCGCCCAAGAGGCCTGCCACCACGGTCACCACCAACGCGGCCGGTGCTGCCACGCGCATGGCAGTTCCGATGTAGGGCATGGCGCTGGGCAGCACCACGCGTGCGAGGATTTCTGCCTCGCCCATGCCGTAGGACCGTGCAGTGTCCCGGGCTACGGGGTCAGTGCTCTGCACTCCATCCACGGTCTGCATGACGATCGGCAACAAACAGCCAAACACCACCAAGAACAGTGACATCTCCGTGGTTGGCCCCAAGACCAGAACCGCCAACGGCAGAATGACGATCGGAGGAACGGGCTTGAGGAATTCCAGCACAGCCAAGGTGGCGTACCGGACGGTCTCGAAGCTCCCCACGAGCAAGCCGACCCCCACGCCAGCCACCGCCGAGAGGGCCAGCGCCAGCAAAGCGATACCAATGGTGGCACCGAGGGAAGACCAGAAACTCCCGGTACCCAGGGTGGTGGCCAAGGTGGCAAAGACGGTGCTGGCCGGAGGCAACGCATTGCCCGCAACTTTCGCCTCTGCAAGGAACTGCCAGATGATGATTGCTGCCACGATACCCAGGGCGCTGAAGGCCAAGGGGCGTAATACCGCCTTCATGATCGGTATCCGATTCTTCGGTAACGAATGGTCTTTAACACGCCGGCTACTTTCCGAAAATCAGGTCACCCGGAAGCTTCACGGGCGAGTTCAGGAAGCCGAGATCAGCGAGGTTCGTGTTGGCGCGCTCGATATCTTCGATGCGGACCGCGTCCGGCCAGTAATTGACGGCACCGGATTTGACGACGTCGATGGAGGTCTTGGTGATGTCTGCGCTGACCTGCTGGGCCTCATCGATGTGTTCGTTCGCGTAAGCATTGGCTTTGTAGATTGCGGCCCTGAATCCCTCCAACGCCTTCTCCTTGGACTTCACGGTGTTGGCTCCGGAAACCCACAGGCCGATTGCGCCTTGTTCGAAGAACTCGACGCCGGGGGACGCCAGCAGTCGGTTACCCTCGGACATCGCTTTGGACGTGAAGGGGGCTATCAAAGATGCGGCGTCAACGCGACCGGAGTTCAGTGATTGAAGCGCCGACGACGCGTCCAGGACCATCCAGTTCACCTTGGCGGGATCGCCGCCGTCGTCCTTGACGAGTTTGCTGACGGTCACCTCAAGCTGTGCCTTGCGCGCCGGGACACTGACATTCTTGCCTTCAAGATCCTTGGGCCGGCTGATGGCAGACGTCT
Organism: Paenarthrobacter sp. NPDC092416; assembly: GCF_044755025.1. Classification (NCBI taxonomy): domain Bacteria; kingdom Bacillati; phylum Actinomycetota; class Actinomycetes; order Micrococcales; family Micrococcaceae; genus Paenarthrobacter; species Paenarthrobacter sp. NPDC092416. The sequence continues at coordinate 894,457 of NZ_JBIVQG010000001.1, read as the reverse complement.
TCTGGACGAGCAGCCCGGTATCGTCCACGCGGCTGAGCTCCGACCCGGCATTGGCACCGTCCTTGTAGCCATCGGCCGCGGCCACAATCTTCAGTGGCACGTTCTGGCTGAGGGCGTTCAACAGCGGAATGGAGGGAGTATAGGTGACGTCTATCTGGCCGCTCTGGGCCGCGGCGATGCCTGCAGGAGGGTTGGCAATGACAGAGAACTCGACGTTGAGGCCCTGTTCCTTGAAATAGCCCTTGTCTGCGGCCAGCTTGATCGCGGCATCGGAACCAATGCCGATGGTTCCCACTTTGAGGGTGGTTGTTTCACCGGGTGCAGGGCTTCCCGCCGAGCCCGACGAGTTGCCGCCGCAGGCAGCGAGCGTCATGGTCAGGACCGCGGCCAAAGCCAAAGGAATACTGCGTCGCATGTGGTGCTCCTTGAATCGCGAAGAAATGGAAATTGTTCAGGTGGTGGATTGGTGGACAACACGGCCGCCGCTGACGGTGAGCCTGATGTCGGTTTCGAGAAGCTTCTCTATCTCCTCGTCGTCCGGCCAAGGGCTGGCCAAGAGGCAAAGATCGGCCGCCATACCAGGCACAAGTGCGCCCTTGAAGTGTTCGGCGTGGTCCTGCCACGCCGCCTGGCTGGTCATCGCCGCGAGTGCCTGGAGGCCCGTGATCCGTTCCGGATCATCGGGAGCTCCGGGCGTGGAACGTGTGGCCCTTCGAACTGCGGCGACCACGGTAAGCCGCCAGTCCGGGCTCGTGACGGGGGCGTCGGAGGCGAGGTTGAAGTGCACGCCAGCCTCGAGGGCCGAATGGAGGGGCTGGTGGCGGGAGAACCGTTCCTCGCCGAGCACTCCGCGCATCATGTCGCCGGCCTCTTGGCGGATCAGCGGGTTGGTGCTGTAGCCAATGCCATTGGCAGCCATGGTGGCCAACGTCCCGGTATCGCTGAAAGCTCCGTGGATGATGTAGTGGCGGTTTCCTGATCCCTTGGAAGCGGCCTTGGAACCAGCTTGGCGACCCGCCGCCATGAGGGCCTGGACTGCAACGGAGGTTGCAGCATCGCCCGTGGCGTGCACGCCTGCCTGCAGTCCGGCGTGGTCGATGAGTTCGACGATGCGGTGGAGTTCAGCCACCCGTTCGTCGTCGCTGGCGCCCTGGATCACCAGGCTGCCGTGCTTGCACGCCACGCCGTAGGGCTCGGACATCCACGCTGTACCGCTGCGGGGGATTCCGTCGGCGAAGATCTTGACGCCCGCGATCCTCAATTGCCGGGGATCAATGCCGCGGTCCGTGCAGGAATGGGCGAGTCCGCTGCGCAGGCCTTCGCTGATCGCAGCGGCGTTCGCTCCCCCGGTGCCGGCGAACAACATCAGCACATTGATCCGCAGCGTCAGTTCACCTGCTGCCGCGAGGTCCGCCAGCAGCCCGAGTGCCGCCGTTGAACCTGCACCATCCATGAGCCCGGCGCTGGCCGGCCCCAGACCCGGTTCCGTCAGGGACGTGATGCCCAGCATGTGTAGCTGCTCCTGCAATTGCAGGACTGCGGGACGGAGCGTGGAGTCGGGAATGGGCGGCATCGCCCTGGACAGCAACTCCATGGCGCCATCTTGGAGAAGTCCTGTGGGTGTGCCGTCGGCAGCACGCTCAACCACGCCGCCGTCGACGTCGGATGTTGCCGCCGTGATTCCTGCGCGGTTGAGTGCCTCGTGGTTTGCGAGCAGTTGGTGACCTGTCGCGTCGAACGCCACGACGGGCGTACCGGGGCGGCACCCCAGAAGATTGCCGCTGGAGGTTCCGAGCAGGACTTCATCCCACCCATGGGCGCGAATCCAGCCGTCCTCCCCTGCCGGGGCGGCATTGATGACCTCGACGACGGATGCCCAGTCCGGCGCGACGGCAGGATCGAGACGGACATAGCCAAACGCGGCCATCGCCGCCGAAACGAAATGCAGGTGGGCATCGTTGATGCCCGGAATGACAGCGCCTCCGGCGGCGTCCACAACCTTGGTGTCGGGGCCGGCGAGATGATCCGCTTCTTCGCGGCCCAGCCCCACAATCGTCCCGCCCTTGACGGCGATGGCATCGGAAATGCGGTCAGGCTCTCCAGGGTCCATGGTGTGGACCGAGGCATTCACGATCACCAAATCGGCGAATTCTTGCATCCGTTCTCCTCAAAACACCGCGTCCACATGTGACGCAGACAACGTTCTAGAAAGAAGTATGTCGCCTGACTGGGTCACTTGACTAGGTTTTGCCGTAAAATTCTTTTTACGGGTCATTCCAGCCCGCCCGGCACTGCCGAAAGCTACCCGGGGCACAGAACGCCTAGGATCGATGAGACCGATGATCGGTGAACCTGATCACGGGTGACGAAGCAGAAAGGGGCGCGGATGGCCAGGGTTCCCGCCGAAGCAAGGCGGTTGCAGTTCGTCGAGGCCGCAGCCAGGGTGATCGCCCAGGACGGACTCGCTTCAGCAACAACGCGTCGGATCGCCAGCGAGGCAGACGCGCCACTTGCGGCATTGCACTATTGCTTCCGGAGCAAAGACGAGCTCTTGGAAGAGGTCTACAACTTCCTGAGCCGCGACTACGCCAAGGCGCTGGAACCAGTGACCGACCCCGGCCTGGGCCTACGCCACATGATCGGCGCCCACGCACGACGCATCTGGATGCGCATGCTCGAGAATCCGCACGAGCAAGTCACCACGTTTGAGCTGCTTCTTCGCCGGTTCCGGGTGGAGGCCGTGGACCAGCCCCAAGCCCTGCTCATGAACCGCTCAATGTACGACGGCTGGGTCAGGTCCACCGTTGAGCTTTTCCGCGGAGCCGTTGAAGCCGCCGGCGAGCCCGTCCCCACCAACCTGGATGACATCACCCGCTTGTTCATTTCGGGCATCGACGGGATCAGCATGCAGCATCTGGCGGATCCCGACGACGAACGGTCCCTGCGGCTCGTGGAGCTCATGGCGCGCTCCTTGGCGGCATCGCTCGATTACGACTGAGGACGACTACGGCTACGGACGGCTCTTGAGTGCCAAGGCCGCAATGACACCCAAAAGCAGCAGACCGGCGGCCGCCGCCATGGACACGACGAATGCCGCACCTGGTCCTTGCGACTCGGCCAGCTGACCGGCCACGTAGGATCCGAGCGCCGTGCCAGCCACGATTCCGCTTGCCAGCGCCGTCATGACAGTTGCCATGCGTCCAGCCGGAGCCACTACCCCGCCAATGCTGAACACCGTGACCATGACCGGCCCCACGGGGATACCGAGCACCAGCAGCACCACCACCATGGGCCAAATACCCGCCGGAACCAACAGCAACAGGGACAACAGTGTCATCGCCAGCGCGGCAACCACCCACCGCGCCGAAAGGCCAAAACGCTGCGGCCAGAACGCCACGGACAACGCGGCCACGGCCGAGCTCAAGCCCATGACGGCATAGAGGATCCCTGCGATTTCCGCGGTGGCGAACTCCGCCGAATAGGCACTCAGGGCATTCTGCGTGGCACCAAAGAACGTGCCCATGAAGACCATCGCCAGCACGGGCACGGCCACCACGGCCCACCCCCAGCGGCGTCGACGTTTGTCGGTGGCCGGTGTCGTCCTCGCGGAGCCATGGGAATCCCCGACGCCGGACACCGGCTTCCGCGGTGCCGGCGCCACCGCCAGTTGGCTGGGGTGAACGGCAAACGCCGGGACGAGCGTAATGGTCATGAGGGCAGCCAAGGCGAGGGGCAACCACGGCGCCACCAGGCTGGCCAGGACTCCCACCAAGGCAGGACCAAGGACAAAAGTGATCTCATCAGCCGTGCCCTCGTAGGACAGCGCAGTGTCCAGGTCCGCACGGTTGGCCGCCACGCTGCGGCTTCCCCCGGTGGATGTTGGCTCCGAAAGATTGCGTGTGGTGAGCGCCATCCAGCGAACGCGGGCCATAGGGCCAACTTGGGGGCAACTGGCACCGGCAAGGAACCCTGCCACCAGTACGCCAGCTGCTTCGCTGACGGAACCAAGGGCGGGTGTCAGGTAGGCAACGGCCAACAATGCGACGACGGCAAGCGTGTTGACCACTGCTGCGATCAGGAGAATGCGGCGTTGGCCTGCTCGATCCGCCAATGACCCGAGCACCGGGGCGCCCACTGCCGAGCCGATACCGACCGCTCCCGCCGCCATCCCGCCGATTGCGTAGGAGTTGCTTACGGCCGTGACAAGCGTGAGCGTGCCGACGGTGAGCATCGCCAGGGGAAGCCGGGCAAAGAGGCCAAGGGGCAGGAATCCAGGGCCGGCGAGTTCAGGGAGGCGGGCGAACCTGCCCGGCAGCTTCGATCTGCGCGCGGGCGCAGTGACGCCGGACGAAGGTTCGGTCGCAGGGCCTTGTGGGTGTGCGCCTTGAGCGCGTGCGGCTTGAGAGCGTGCGGCTTGAGAGGCCAAAGAAGTGTTGTCCATGTTTCCGGGTTCAGTAAAGTTGCGCATCGTCCCTCCTCCCGATGCGCGCAACCCGGTGTAACTCAACCAGTCTATCGGATGGGCGCAACCCAAGGCCCGTTTCCCCTTGGCCTTGGCTTGCGGTCGCTCGCTGGTCCTGAGCTGGTCGGGGTTCAGTTAGGCCGGGAGTATTTCAGCGATCCGCACACTCGAGCCGTTTCGCCCCTTGACCACCTGAAGTTGGCTGCTGATGCGCTGTTTCATCTCGGCTACGTGGCTGACGAGCCCCACTACCCTGCCACCGTCTCGAAGGCCTTCCAAGGAGTCCATGACCTGTTCCAGTGCCTGCTCGTCGAGACTGCCAAAGCCTTCGTCCACGAACAACGTTTCGATGTCCACGCCGCCGGCCTCTTGCTGCACAACGTCTGCGAGGCCCAGGGCCAGCGACAACGAGGCCATGAACGACTCCCCACCGGACAATGTGGAGGTGTCCCGTCGCTGGCCCGTCCATTCGTCCACCACCTCCAAGCCCAATCCGGACTTGGCCCCGCGGGCAGCCTTGGCATCGGTGTGTTGCAAGGTGTAGCGGCCGTCGCTCATGGCAACGAGCCTTTCGGATGCTGCATTGGCTACCTGTTCCAGGCGGGCGGCCAGCACGTAGCTGGTCAGGCTCATGCGGTAGCTGTTGTCGCCCGATCCCCTTGCAGTTTCCGCCAATGCCGTCAGGACGCGAGCGTGTTCGCGCGGACCCCGTCCAGACTCGGCAAGGACCACGTACGAGGCGCGGATCCGGGCGACCGAGGCCACCGCCTTTCCCGCGAGGCCCGCGGCAAGGGCTGCCCCCTTTGCTGCCTCTGCTGCTGCGGCGGCTGAGACCCGAACTCCGGCAAGGTCAACTTCGTTCAGGGGCAGCTCACCGATGCTCGCTTCCTTGCCCGCCAAGACCAAATCCTCGGCCGCGAACAACTCATCCAACCGTGCGGTTTCATTCTCAAAATCCGTTATTGCGTTTTCCATCGCTACGACGTCAGCGGTGGGCAACAGCTCGTGTCGGGCCTCGTCAGCCGACTTAAATCCGACGCCGGGAAGCGCCTTTTCCAAGGCAGCAACGGCCTCAGCACTGGCTTGCTCGGCCATTTCGAGTTCGTGCCGGGCGTCGAAGGCCGCTTGAAGGAATCCACGCTGAACGGACAAAGCCTCCAACCGCTCACGGAGAGTCCTAAAGCCCTGCCTCAAACCGGACAATTCAGCTTCCAACGCAAGATATTGCTCTTCCAGCAAGACACGTGAGGAGGAAGCCTGGGCGGCGGCATTCGTCGCTTCACTGTGCTCCTTTTCAAGGAGCACGATCCGCTGACGAACCTTTTCGAGAGCGACGGCGAGCTTCCGCACAGCACTATCTGCGGTGCGTGATGTGGCCGCTTCCGCTTCCGCAGCCACCAGCTTGGCCTCAGCTTCCTCGGGATCGGCAGCGCCACCCTGCGCCGCCAGTCCGGCCAGTCTCTGCGCTGCGGATGACAGCTCTGCGCCGAGGAGTCCCAGTGCTTTCTCGCTGGCTTCGAAGCGGTTGCTCGCGGTCTCCTCTTCCTGGGCGATGGCGAGTGCGGAACGCACAGCCGTTGCGGGGGCAGGATGGTTTTCGCTGCCGCAGACCCCGCAGGGTTGGCCGTCCACGAGCGCCGCTGCGAGTTCGCCAGCAGCATTGGCAAGACGGGCTTCCCTCACATCAAGCCAAGCCTGACGAAGGTCCTGCGACTCAGTCTTGGCCTGCGCATGCCGTGCGGTGATGCCCTCAAGCTGGGCTGCAGCCGCCGCGTGACGTGCAACAACCTCCACCAGCCCGGCCGCAGAGGCTGCTTCCCGCTCAAAATCCGGGAGCTGGGCCGCGATGGGTTCCAATGGCGCGATCTGGGTGGTCAAAGCAGCTTCTTCTTCGCGCAGCTGCTCCAAGGTAGCTGCCGCCACACCGGCTGCGCCCAGGGCCACTGTGTGCTCATCACGCTTGGCAGCCAGCCTTGACGCAATGTCCTCCAGTCGCTTCTCATCGGTGAGCCGGGCCTCCAGGACGGCGCAATTGGCCTTCACAGCATCCAGGGCGGCACCTGGATCGGAGGCATCCAAGGCTGCGGATTCGAGTTGCTCGAAGGCGAGGGAAACTTTGTTGGCGGCCGTTTCAGCCCTGCGCGCTGTGGCGTCAACGGCGTCGAGCTGCCCTCCCAAAACAGCAGCACGACGATGCCTCCCCAAGCGGTCCTTGTTCTCTTGGGCCCTGGGAGCTGCCAGTTCAAGGAGCACGCGCCGTTGCATGGCGGCGGCCAGGCGACCGTGCCGCTGGGTTTTTTCCTGGGCTGCTTGAAGCTGGTCCGCTATCCGCGAGGACGCCGATTCTGCGGCAGTGGCTGCATCCTGCTTCAGCGCATCTTCCGCGCGGAGTTCCATCTCCAAACCGGCGAGCCAGGCCTCAGCGTCCTGACTGGCCTCCGGAGGGGAGTCGTGCATGGCCGCGCCGGATTCGGAGGCAGCGGCCGGCAGACCCAATTGATCGCGTTCTGAAGCCGCCCGTGCAAGCAGGACCTTCAATTCCGATTCGTTGTCCTGCACCAACCTGGCCGCGTCGGCGGCCTGACGGAGCAGTTGCCGTTCCATTGCTTCAAAGCGCTGGGTCCCGAACAACTTCTGCAGGAGTTCCAGTCGCTCGTTGGCCTTGGACCTCAGGAACGCGGCAAAGTCTCCTTGGGGAAGCATGACCACTCGCGTGAATTGCTCGCGATCCATGCCAAGCACGTCCGAAAGTTCGGCTCCCACTTCGTCGTTTCTGGACGACTTTTCCTCCCAGACGCCCGCAACCCGTTCGCGCAAGAGCGTCTTGGCTTGTTGGGTGGTGAAGCCGTTGCGGCCGCGGGCGCTGGGCCTCTCCCATGCCGGGGACCGAGTGACTTCGAAGCGCCTGCCGCGGGCCGAAAATTCGCACACTACACGCGGCTCCACATCGGCGGCCGCATGATCGCTTCGCAGCCTCTTGCCATCTTGGCGGGCCCCGGGCACGGATCCATAGAGGGCAAAACAGATGGCGTCGAGGATGCTGGTTTTTCCGGCTCCCGTGGCGCCATTGAGCAAGAAAAGCCCGTGCGCACTCAGTTGGTCGAAATCGATCTGCTGTGCTGTGGCAAACGGGCCGAAGGCTTCAAGGTCCAAGCGGTGGATTCTCACAGTTCGGCCTCCTCAAGACGGGCAGCTTCAAGGGCGTTCCGCAGGGCGGCTTCCTCAGCGGGGTCGGCGCTTCGGTTCCGCACATGGTCCAGGAAACCACAGCAAATTCCGAGGTCGTCCTCCGCGGCTGCAAGTCGGCCGCTGTAGCTTCCCTTGTTGCGGGCTTCGGCTCCTTCAGGGTCAAAGGCAAGGACCAAGGTGTCCGGGAAGCGGGCACGCAACTGCTCCATGGCCTGCGCCGGGCGCTGGGAATCTGTGAGTGTTATCTGGCAATAGGCAGCCTCAGCCCACGCGTGCTCGGCGGACTCAAGGAGATCCACCAGCTTGCCGCGCAGGACCGCGAGGGCGCGCGGTGCTTCCCACACGACCTCTTCAACGGCCGCGACTCCCTCAACTCCTATGTCCACGAGCCAGGCGCCCTTGCGGTGTTTGGCCTCGGAGAACGAATAAGCCAGCGGGGAACCCGAATACCGGACGTTGGCTGCGAGTTCCTGCCGCCCGTGGAGGTGCCCCAACGCTGTGTAGTCAAAGTCCTCGAAAAGGTCCAAGGGTACGGCTCCCAAACCGCCGATGCTGAGGTCCCGTTCGCTGTCCGAAGTAATTCCGCCGCTGGCAAACGTGTGCGCCAAGACCACTGACTGCACAGGCCGGCCGGCCCGTCTGTGCTCAACGTCCCGCCGGATGCGGGCAACGGCTTCCTGCGTAACGTCGAAGTGACTGGCGTTCTCCACCCCCAGGCGCTCCGCCACGAGTCGCGGCTCCAAGTAGGGGATGCCGTAGATGGCCAGGACAGGATCCCCGTCCGTGCCGGTTGTTTTTGCGGCGTCGAACGGCACCAGTACCGGAACATCAAGGTCCTCAACCCGGGTCCTGAGGTGCACTCCCCCACGTTCCAGCAACCGGGAAGCGAACCCCAACCGGATGGCGGAATCGTGGTTGCCGCTGGTCAGCACCACGCGGGCGCCAGCGGCGGTGATCCGCACCAAGGCGTCATCCAGCAGCTTGACGACATCGAGCCCAGGGAGAGCCCGGTCATAGACATCGCCTGCAATCAGGACAACATCAACCGATTGGGCGTGGACAAAAGACACGAGCTGGTCCACGAAACCACGCTGGGCATCAAGCATGCCAACGCCGTGGAATGACCGGCCGAGGTGCCAATCGGAGGTATGGAGTAACCGCATATTTTCAAGCTAACCGGGGGCACCGACAAAAAAGCGCAGACAGGCCGTCCGCCGTCGATCCTGTCCGGTTTCTAGCCTTTCTTGCCGTCGAAGAAATCGCGTGCGTCGTCGCCGCCGGCTGCGGGCGAAGCAGCAGGTTTGCGGTCACCGTCATGCTTGACCGCACGTGCATCTTCTTCGACGTCGAAGTCGTCATCTTCGGTGTCGTCGGCATCCAGGTGGTAATCGCCGTCGTCGTGGGAGTCAGCATCATCCGGCACAGCATTCGAGGTCGTAGCGTCGCTGAAGCCCCGGTAGACGAATCCGGCCAACGCGGCGCCCACGAGCGGCGCAACCCAGAACAGCCAGAGACCCTCAAGCGCCCACGGTGAGCTGAAGAAGGCTTGGGCAGTTGCGCGGGCAGGGTTGAAGGGAATGTTTCCCAACGATTGGCCCAGCTGAAGCAGGACGGCGAGGGTCAGGCCCACAGCGAACGGAGCCATGGCCGGAACCGCACGGCGCCCGGCGGTGGAACCAAGGAAGACGGCGACCAACATGGCCGAGCCGACGACCTCAACCAGCAGGACGCCTGCAAGCGGTGCCTGAACCATGGAGTGTTCCCCAAAGCCAGGTGCCACGGTGTCAAACGCCGTACGGATGTCCGTAAAGCCCGGCAATGTCCGCAGGACGAAGTAGATCAGTGCGGCACCAATGCCGGCCCCCACCAGTTGCGCTGCAACGTAGGCTGCGGCCGCTACGGGCCGAACGCGGCCTGCAATGAGGTTGCCCAAGGTGATGATCGGGTTGAAATGACCGCCGGACACATAGCCGAAGGCCAACATTGCAGCTGTCACGGCGAGACCGGCGGCCAGAGCGGGGGGCAAAGCGTCAGTCTGCGGAACCCTGAAGATCGCCACGCCTGTCGCCACCAGCACCAGGAACATGGTTCCGAGAAGTTCCGCCGACAACCGGGCGATGAGCCCCGGTTCCCGTTCGGTAGTGACTTGCACAGAAGATGTCATGGCGGATTGTTCCTTACGTTGGTGTGGAGGCCGTTTGGCGGGCTCCGTCGCTGATGACCGGACCGTCGGTTGGCCGGGCCTGCTGCCTCGATCCAGCGGCAGGCCCCTGTGAATCCTGCCAGCCGAATCTGGACAGTTGCTGGGTCCCCGCTGGGTCCCGTATTCGAGCTTAGCCGCCCAAAGCAATGGCCGCGATGGCCGTGCCGCCCAAGCCCATAACGGCCAGAGTGCTTACCAGGACAAGCTTCGCGGACGCCGCCTCGTTTCCGCGGTGCAGCTGACGTGAGCGAACCCACACCACGCACGCCACCACCACGGTGGCCACCGCTGCCATTAACGCACAAACCCCCTGGTAGTCGAGCCCCGGAAGGCCCGGCACCAACTGGTTGGTCGTTGGCTCCGACGTGAACCAGCTCCGCCAAATGAAGAGGTCCACCACCACCAGGGAGATCAACGTTCGCCGCCAAGCCAAAATGGTTCGTTCGGGCTGAAGTCCGGGATCGCGAGTGTCGAAGCTCATGGGGCCGGGCAGCTCAACGGGCCACCAGGATGAGGACGGCGAAAACAAAAGCAGCCAGCGCGACCACGATGGTCATGAAGAGCATGACCCATGAGAAGGGCAAGGCTTCGTCATTGCGCATTGCGGCTTCCATCCGCCCCCACCGACGATAAGCCAGGGCAGCGAGGCCTGCCCCAATAAGGGACAAAACAACGCACAAGATGATCCGCACCGGTTGCGGGGCGATATTAGGTGCCAACTGATCGATGGCGACCGCTCCCGCCAGCAAAGCCAAGGAAGTGCGGATCCAGGCGAGGAAGGTGCGCTCGTTGGCCAGTGAAAACCTGTAGTCAGGGGTCTTGCCGGTCCGTCGCCAAGCCGGTTCACGCACGTTGTCTCTCCAAGTTTCCTAGTGCTGGGCAGCTTCCTCACCATATCAGCGGGGGTGCTTTGGCACGGTAAGTTACTGGCATGAGTGTTCAAGCTTCCCCCGCCGCTGTGCCATCGTTCGAATCCCGCGTCCACGGGTGCCTTCTGGGCGGAGCTTTGGGTGATTCGCTCGGATACGCCGTGGAGTTCGAGCCCATCGAAGCCATTCGCGGACGGTATGGATCGGCGGGACTCACGTCCTTCGGAGAGATCGACGGCGGTAGCCACTTTTCAGACGACACTCAAATGACTCTCTACACGGTTGACGGCTTGGTCGATGCACTTGAATGGGCCAATGACGGCGTTGCCGCCGATGAAATCGCGTGCCTGTGGCTGGCATATCTGCGCTGGCTGGCCACCCAGGACGTCCCCGTTCCAGCGTCTGCCCCGGTTCCGCAGCCACGCTGGATCGATGCCCAAGAGGTCCTCCGGCATCGCCGCGCTCCCGGAAACGCCTGCCTCAGCGGGCTGGCGACGGGCGAGATGGGTACCGTCGGCCGGCCCGTGAATCCCGAGTCAAAGGGCTGCGGCACGGTGATGCGCTCCGCCCCGTTCGGGCTTGTTCCGCACATCTCCCGCGAAGCCGTGTACAAGTTGAGCTCCGACGCAGCTTCGCTGACCCATGGGCACCCCTCGGCCCGGTTGAGTGCAGCTGCCTTCAGCCTGCTGATCCACAACATCGTGGCCGATCAGGACATCCGCCGCGCCGCAACGGCAGCTTTGACCCACATCAACAACGTTCCTACCAAGGCACCTGAGCTCGCCGAGCGATTGGAAACTGCTTTGCGCTTGTCTGCCGACCAGGCCGTCCTCAGCCCGGAGGAACTGACTGCGACGCTCGGTGAAGGCTGGGTGGCTGAGGAAGCACTCGCCGTCGGACTCTATTCGGTGTTGGCCACGCAGGGAAACGACCCTGCAGAACATTTCCGGAACGCCATCGCGGTGGCCATCAACCACAGCGGCGACAGCGACTCCACTGGTTCGATAGCCGGAAATATCCTGGGCGCTTTCTACGGTGAGCAATGCCTTCCCGCTGAATGGCTCAGTGTGCTTGAAGCACCAGAGGTGATCCGTGGCATGGCTGATCGGCTCCTGGCCGTGACCACGGGCTAACTCCGGCGATCTTCAGTTCGGGACGGCCTACAGTCGGCGCAGCGAAATGTTATTGCACGCTTCGCAGATCTCAGCCGGAATCAGTCCGCAGCGCTGCAGGAGACCGAAGATCGCGCAGCCCAGGCAGAAGCCCACGAACGCTTCCAATGACGCCGCCACGATGAGAAGTGCCAGCAGGACCCAGGCGCCCGGTTCCAAGCCAACGAAGAAGAGAACGACGGCGGCGCTCGTCAGCGCGGCGCCGATCCCTTGGGCGAATCGCTTGGGCGGACCCGGCACCAGCTTGGCGTGGCCGATTCGCGGGGCGAGAACCTTGACGGAGAGCAGCGCGATCGGGGAAATCCTCGGCCCAAAAAGCACGCGAAGCCAGAAGCCGACAGCGAGGGCCACCAGCCCCCAGCCAAAACCAGTCAGCAACGTTCCAACCGCAACCACCACTACAAGCCCCGCGGTGATGCGGGCAGCGTATTCGTTGACGGGGTTGGGAAAGGCAAAGACGGCCCGCCAGTCCACGCCCGCGCTGGACGCAGCAGCAACGGGCTCACCCACCGGCCCCTGCGGAAGCTTGGCCTTCTTCATGGACCAAGGCTAGGAGCCGGTTCCACCAGGCCGGAAGCATTGTTGCGCAGTATGACCGGGACGCTTCCCGCATCCCCCGCCCTTCCGGGCCACCCTCCCACATCCCAGGGCGAGCGAACGACGTCGGCACTCAACCGGACTGCCGACGTCGGGCGCCCAGGTCCCACCAAAACCGACGGGACGTGAGAGTGCGTCCCACCAAAACCGACGGGACGTGAAAGTGCGTCCCACCAAAACCGACGGGACGTGAGAGTGCGATCAGGAAAAACCCGCGGGACGTGGGAGAGGATCCGGGGAAGGCGGTAGGGATGTGAGAGAGGAACCGACGGGACGTGGGCTAATTGCCGCCGACCATTTGAAGGAATTCGCCCTCGGAGACTACCTCGATTTGCTGGCCCTTGGCATGGAGCTCCAGGACGCGTTTGGCTTTGCCGGTGAGCCGCCCGGCACGGAGGTCTCCTGCAACGAAGCCGTCGCCCACCACCAAAACGGTCGTGCGCGCAGTTACACGGCTTTCCGGGCGCGCACCCATGTCAGCAGCTCGGGATTTGGCTTCCGGACGCGTCATCGCAAGATCGCCAGTGAAGACCACGGTCTGGCCAAAGAGCGGGTGCCCGGGCTCCGCCGCCGGGTTCGGCAGCGGGTTGGGCCCTTCCTCGGGCCAAGCAGAGAAGGTCCTGCCGGAACCGTCGAGGGTACGTTCGAGCGTCCGTTCGGCCGGACTCGCGGATGCTTTGGCGGCGAGCGCCGCAATCGTGGCCTTGGACAAGCCCCGGGTGGGATCAAACGCTGGCTGCTTCGGCAACGACAGACCCAGCGACAAATAGAGCTCCGCGATGCTGTTGGCATCGTTACGGCGGGCAATGTCAACGAGAATGCCCGCGCAGGCACGGGCATCTTCTGCAGCGTCGTGATGGTTGACGAGGGGCACACCGGCCTCTTCGGCGGCATACGGAAGGGAGTTGGAGACCAAGGAGTAGCATCGCCGCGAGAGCATCACGGTGCAGACGTATTCATAGGCCGGGCCGGCGAGTCCGGACACTTCCAGGCCGGAGCGGATCACTCCGAGGTCGAACGCTGCGTTGTGTGCTGCCAGAACGTCGTCGCCAATGAAGGCCCCGATCTCCGGGAAGAGTTCGCCGAAGCGTGGCAAGCCCACAACGTCTTCCGCGCGGATGCCGTGGATCCGGGTGTTGTGGTACTCGAAGTGATCGTGGTTCTCGGGTGGACGCATCAGCCAGGACGCTTCTTCCACCACGACTCCGCCGCGGACCTTGCTCAGGCCGACGGAGCACGGAGACCCCCTGAAGCCGTTGGCTGTTTCGAAGTCGATCGCCGTAAAGTCCAATGCCACTGGACAAGGTTACAGGTGGAAAGGGCCGCCCTTGCCGTATTGCACGGCGGGGCGGCCCCTTGTGACGTGTTTGTGGCGAACGCTACATCACGGTGTTGCGCGCCGCAGGGTGAGGTAGGAGCCTGCCGCCAACGCCACGCACAGCAGCGCTGCCCATCCGCTGATGCTCATCGGCGTCTGAAGGGTGAACCAGTTGCCGATGGAGCCCCACCACTCGAACATGGTGGACAAAGCGCCGACTCCGATCAGGACGACGCCCGTTCCCACTGTCGAGATGAGGACTCCGGTTGTTCCCCAGCGTTTGAAGATGGTGGCGAACCAGAATCCGATGATGAACATGAACATCATCACCACGAAGAAGAACGCCGCCGTGGCGTACCAAGGCCCGCCTGTAACCCAGGGAATCTGGAAGAAGTACCCTTGGACGCCCCAGCCGTTGGTGGCCCCCTCGATGGTTCCGCCCAGCAAGTAGAGTCCCGTCATTCCGAGGGCGATCAGGGAGAAGAGTCCCAAGGTGCCGAGGTAGAACGCCTTACGGCTGATACTCAGGCCTTGGGAGAACGGGAACACCAGGGTCATGCTTTGGATCCCGAGAACCATGAAGTACCACAGGGGCGCTTGGCTGCCTCCGCCGTATTTGGCGTCCTGGACGGGGATCAGGGCGAAGATGGCGAGTGACATCAGGAACGAAGCCGCCAGGATGGTCAACGGCCATCCGATGTACGTCCATTTGTTGATCAGTTGCATTCGTGCGACAGCCAGCGTCCTGCTCATCGCTTTGCCTCCATCGTGTCATCGGCGAAATCGGTGGAAGCTGAACGTTGTGCGTCCGTTCCCGCTCCGGCCATGGTCTTGCGGACCACCAATTGCTGCAGTGAGACCGGCGACAGTTCCAGGCCAAGTTCGTTTGCTTCAGCCCGTTCGCGGCCATCGAGAGCTTCATCGACAGTGACCGACGCCAACGAACCCAAGGTCTCCCGGTGCAGGATCTTCCGACCAGCCAGGAACGCGTCAACTTTCTCCGCGGAGCCGGATACCGTGACGGCAGAACCGCGGATGGCCTCTGCTTCCGCATCCATGATGATCCGGCCGCGGTCGATGACCACCACGTGCTCAAGAAGGTTGGCAACCTCATCGATCAGGTGCGAGGACAGAATGATCGTCCGCGGGTGTTCTGCATAGTCCTCCACAAGGCGGTCGTAGAACAATTGCCGGGCTACGGCGTCGAGCCCCAAATACGGCTCGTCGAAGAACGTCAGTTCTGCACGCGACGCGAGGCCAATGATGACGCCAACGGCGGACAGCTGTCCTCGGGAAAGTTTCTTGATCCGCCGCTTGACGGGGAGTTGGAAGTCTTTGGCCAGGCGGTCGGCGAAGTTCTGGTCCCAGTTCTTGTAGAACAGCGCCGCAGAACGGAAGGCGTGCTGTGGCTGGAAGTCATCCGGGTACTTCTGGGATTCACGGATGAAGCAGATCCGGGAAAGCATCGCCTCGTTCTCGTAGGCACTGGCTCCGAAGACGAGCGCGTCGCCGGAGGACGCGAAGGCCTGGGCCGTCAGGACCGACATCAGCGTAGTCTTGCCGGCGCCATTGCGTCCCAGCAGACCGTAGATACGGTTTGCTGTGAGGCTCAGATTGACGTTATCCAGTGCGTTGACCTCTTTGTAGCGTTTGCTCAGGTTACGGGCCTCGACGATGGTCTCGTTCACAGGGCCGCGCTCCTTTCTTTGTCTGTCCCGGGTTCCGGGACCAGCCCGGAGCCGCGTTCAATCATGCTGTTCAGCTGCTGCGCCGAGATTCCCAGTTTGCGGGCCTCGACAGTCAGCGGCCTGACGTACTGTTCGAAAAACTCCTCGGTGCGACGCGCCACCAGTTGGGCGCGGGCCCCTGTAGCAACGAACATCCCTATCCCCCTGCGTTTGTAGAGAATTCCTGAATCCACCAGCACATTGACGCCCTTGGCAGCAGTTGCCGGGTTGATGCGATGGAAAGCTGCGAACTCATTGGTGGAGGGTACCTGTGACTCTTCGGCCATGGTGCCGTCCACAATCCCGTTCTCGATGAGTTCGGCGATCTGCATGAAGATCGGCTTGCTGTCATCGATCATGAGCACCACCGCCTCACTGGTTCATTACTCATGTAACTAACCATACAACCAGTGAAGCTCGAGTCAAGAGATTTGCAAGAAATCCCGACGGCGGCAGTCAAGTAGGCTTGATGGGTGATCTTTTCTGCGATGAGCGACCTTGCCGTATCCACTTTCGGGGGCGCGGGACCGGTGCGGCCGCCCATGGCCTCGTTCCTGCCTGACTGGCTCAACCCCCAGATCTTCCTGGCCGATCCCGCCTTGGCTCCCTGGGTTGTCCTGCTGGTCTGTGGCATCGTCTTTGCCGAAACGGGCCTGCTGGTGGGTTTCTTCCTGCCGGGCGATTCCATGCTGTTTACCGCTGGACTCCTGGTAGCCACTGACACCATCAAGTTCAACATTTGGGCCCTTGCCGGCCTCATCATCGTTTCTGCCATCATTGGCAACCAGACCGGCTACCTCATTGGGTCAAAGGCCGGCCCCGCCATCTTCAACCGGCCCGATTCAAGACTCTTCAAAAAAGAGAACGTTGAAAGCGCCCATGCCTTCTTCGAAAAGCACGGCGGCAAGGCCTTGATCCTCGCCAGGTTCGTCCCCATCATCCGCACCTTCGTTCCCGTGATCGTCGGCGTGGCCCAGATGGACAAGCGGAAGTTCTTCCTCTTCAACGTCATCGGCGCTGTCCTTTGGGGCGGGGGCGTCACGCTCCTGGGCTACGTCCTGGGTGACCGCGTGCCGTGGGTGAGCAACAACCTGGACATCATCTTCATCGTCATCGTGCTGATCTCGGTCATCCCCGTCATCATCGAGGTAGCCCGCGGCATCATCGCCAAGCGCAAGGCTGCTGCCCAGGGCACGGACCCCGTGGAGGAATTCATCGAGGAACACGAGGGCGGCAAGCACGGCGAGCGCTGAACATGCAGCTTCGTATTAAAAGCGAATGGCACCCCGCAGCGCGGGGTGCCATTTCTTTGTGGCCACACATGGAGTTTAGAGGCGAACCTTAGTTGGACGCCGCACCGGAGAGCGCAGCCACAATCGCCGGGAGCAAAGCCCGGAAGGCCTGGCCACGATGGCTGATGGCATTCTTTTCCTCGGACGTCAGCTCGGCACAGCTGCGGTCCATGCCGGCCGGCTGCAGCACGGGGTCGTAGCCGAAGCCACCTTCACCGCGGGGTTCGCGGAGCAAAGTTCCTTCGAGCTGACCGTATTCAACGGTTTCGTGCGCGATTCCATCTGCTCCGGGCACGGCAAGCGCGGCGGCGCATACGAACGCTGCGCCGCGGAAGGAATCCGGAACGTCGGAGAGTTGCGCAAGCAGCAATTGCAGGTTTGCGGCGTCGTCCCCGTGCTTGCCGGACCAGCGTGCCGAGAAAATGCCCGGAGCTCCGCCCAGGACGTCCACGGCGAGTCCCGAGTCATCAGCGATCGCCACCAGGCCAGTGGCCTCAGCAACGGCGCGCGCCTTCAATAGCGAGTTCTCAGCAAAGGTGACTCCGGTTTCAGCAACGTCCGGAGCGCCAACCGCAGCTGCGTCCACCACCTGGGTATCGACGTCGAGCCCTGAAACCTGACCGCGCAACAGTTCGCGCAGCTCCTTCAGCTTGCCTTGGTTGTGCGTGGCGAGGACCAGGCGCGGTGCGGGGCTCACGGGGCTTCCGCCAGCGTCTCGCGCTGGATGGCAGCGAGCTGCGTGGTGCCGAGCAGGGCCAGATCCAGCAGGGCGTTGAGCTCGTCGCGGTCGAACGGCGCACCCTCGGCGGTTCCCTGGACCTCGACGAACTTGCCCGAGCCCGTGACAACGACGTTCATGTCCGTCTCGGCGCGGACGTCCTCCACGTACGGCAGGTCCAGCATCGGCACGCCGTCGATGATGCCCACCGAGACGGCGGCAATGGTGTCCACCAGGGGTTCGGCGTTTCGGGCGATCAGCTTGTTCTCTCGCGCGAAACGGATCGCCTCGGCGAGCGCCACGTAGGCGCCGGTGATGGCTGCGGTGCGCGTACCGCCGTCGGCTTGCAGAACGTCGCAGTCCAGGACGATCGTGTTCTCACCGAGTGCTTTGGTATCGATGATGGAGCGCAGCGAACGGCCGATCAGCCGGGAGATCTCATGCGTGCGGCCGCCGATCTTGCCCTTCACGGACTCGCGGTCCGAGCGGGTGTTCGTGGCGCGCGGCAGCATGGCGTATTCGGCCGTGACCCAACCGCGGCCTTCGCCCTTCAGCCAGCGCGGAACGCCCTCGGTCAATGAAGCCGTGCACAGTACCCTGGTGTTGCCGAACTCGATGAGCGCCGAACCTTCGGCCTGCTTTGACCAGCCTCGGGTGATGCTGATGGGTCGCAGTTGGTCAGGAGTCCGGCCATCGGCGCGGATGACGGGGGTGGCAGTAGCTTCAGAAGTCATGGTTCAAGCTTAGCCAAGCTGACGGGACCGCCCGACGCCGGTACCCGCCTTAAGCGGTCGCGGCACGCCGACCCACCCAAGTAAGTCGCAGCACCGCCCGTTGTGAGCCCGCAAAACGGTCCTCAACGGCTCAGGCCTAGACCGTGTAGTGAACGCCCGCTACGGCTACGGCGACGTCTCCGCCAAACACGGGCTTGGCCTCGGACATAACCTTGGTCTGCGATGTCCATACCGGGATGTGGGTCAAAAGCAATCGTTTGGCGCCGGAGTTGCTTGCTGCTTCGCCGGCACGTTTGCCGGTGAGGTGCACGTCCTTGATGGCGTCGTCACGCCCCTCTTCGAAGGCAGCCTCGCACAAGAACAGGTCCGCGTCCTTGGCAGCGTCCTCCAGGCCCTGGCACGAATCGGTGTCGCCCGAGTACGTCAGGACGCGGGTGGACACAACGCCGTCCTTGCCCGTTTCGGTTGCTTCGACGCGGAGCGCGTAGGCCTCTTCGACGGGGTGGTTAACGGCGTAGGGTGTCACCCTGAACGGACCAACCGTGACGGGCTTGAGCTCTGTCCAATTGGTGAAGTCGAATTCCTCATGCATGCCCGGGTCAAGGTCCAGGCCGTACGCAGTGGCCATCCTGTCTGCCGTGGCGGCGGGCCCCCATACGGGAATCCGGTCCCGTCCCCAGCCACCCGGCTTCCAGCGCACGGCGACGTGCAGGCCGCACAGATCCATGCAGTGGTCCGGGTGCAGATGCGTGAGGAAGATCGCATCGATATCTTCGAGATCGGTGTAGCGCTGGATGGCGCCCAGGGCTCCACTGCCCAGGTCCATCACGATCTTCCATTCCCGCTCGCCATCGTGTGCGGTGACCAAGTAGCACGACGCCGGGGAGCCGGGACCGGGGAACGAACCCGTGCAGCCAACAATGGTGAGTTTCACTGGCCACGTCCCGTGGCGTCGCCGATCCCGCCGTCGGGTTGCACAAAATACGAGCGGCGGGAGATGCCGCCGCCCGAACGCGCCGCCGCCAGCATCTCGGGGGTGATGCGGGCCAGGCTGCCTGTGGGGTACTGCGCAGCTACGTGGTCCACGTGTTTCACGGACAGAACTTCGGGGCCCAGGAAACGCCGCGCGAGTGTCTCGAATTGACCGGCGTCGCCGGTCGCGATGAACTCATGGCTGGGGGTACTGGCCGCTGTCCGCTGGATCCCGTGGGTAGCCAGCGCGCGATACACGTCTTTGGCTGTTTCCTCGGCACTGGACACGAGCGTGACGTCCTCCCCCATGACAAAGGAAATAACGCCGGTCAACAAGGGATAGTGCGTGCATCCCAGCACCACGGTGTCCACGCCCGCGGCTTTGAGGGGCTCCAGGTATTCGTTGGCCGCCGCAAGCAGCTCGGGACCAGTGGTCACCCCGGCCTCCACAAAATTGACGAACGCCGGGCAGGCCACGGACGTGATGGTCAGGTCCGGAGCAGCGGCGAACGTGTCTTCATAGGCGCGGGAGCCGACGGTCGCCGACGTCCCGATCACGCCAATCCTGCCCGTACGCGTAGCTGAGACGGCACGGCGGACGGCTGGTTGAATGACTTCGATGACGGGAATGCCATACCGGGCTGTGTAGCGTTCGCGGGCATCCCGAAGTACGGCAGCCGAGGCCGAGTTGCAGGCGATGGTCAGCAGCTTGACGCCCGAGTCCACCAGTTCATCCATGACGCCCAAGGCGTTGGCGCGGACCTCGGCGATGGGCAAGGGCCCGTAGGGTCCATTCGCGGTATCGCCCACGTACAGGATGGATTCGTTGGGCAGTTGGTCGATGATGGACCGTGCCACGGTGAGTCCACCTACGCCCGAGTCAAAAATTCCGATGGGGCGGGTGCCCTGTTGGTCGATGACCACGTTTTCCTGGGATTCTGCTGAACTCATGATTATTCGAGAATAAGGCTTCCCCTGTGTTGCGGCCATCACTTGTGGTCCCTGCCTCGTGTCTGATTTATCACACGCCAGGGGCCACATTCATCCGACCGGATCAGGATTTTGCCTGCCTGGCCGCCATCATGGACTGCACCAGGGACTCCTGGAGCCAGGTGGTGAAGTTGTAGACAAGGGCCAAGTAGCTCTCTACATCCTCGGCTTGGGACCAGTCCTGCATGCTGTGAATGTGCTCGGCGTCGGCTTCGTCGCGGATGTCCAAGCGCTCCGCGAGCACCAGCCGGACGTCGTTGAGCGCCGTGGACCACCTGGTGGCGTCCTCGAGGCTGAGTGAAAGGTCGTCCTTGTCCAACGCCATGACGGTTGCCTTCAAGGCGCCGATTTTGCCTTCCCGGACGGAGCGCTCGGTGAGTTGGCGGAATTCCAAGGACCCGGCGTCGTCGTCTTTCATGACGTTCGGCAACAACCGCAGGAGGGCGCGGTCGCTTGGTTGCTTCACGTCCAGGTCCAGGCCGATCAGCGCTGCCAGCGGATCCTCGTTCTCCTTGGATTCCGAGTCGAGCATGGAGATGACGTCTTCAAGCAGTCCACGCAGGAGGTCCCGCTCGGCGGGTTCAAGAAAACCGGTAATGCCCTTAAGGCCGTATTTGAATGCCTTAGCCACGCTCGCGGCCACCCTTCCCGGGAGTCTCGTTGCCGCTTGCTGCCTTCTCCACAGTGGCCCACAGCCCAAAGCCGTGCATGGCTACGGCGTGCCGTTCCACTTGCTCCTTGCTGCCATAGGCAACAATCGAACGTCCCTTGCGGTGGACCTCGAGCATCAGCTTGTTGGCCTTTGACTCGGAGTAGCCGAAGTAACTCTGGAACACATAGCTCACATAGCTCATCAGGTTGACGGGATCGTTCCAGATCACCAGGTTCCAGGGGATGTCCGGTGCTGTCAGGACATCGGTGGACGACTGCTCCGCAGCTTCTGTCCGCTCATCGATGTCCGTGCCGAACGCAACGCTTGGGGTCATCTGTCCATTCTATGGCCGCTCGCACTAGAGTGAATTCGTGAGTAGAGCCACCTCTTGGGATCACCCCGCAACTTCCTTGTACACCGACCACTACGAGCTGACGATGCTTCAGGCCGCCCTGCATTCGGGGGCAGCACACCGCCGTTCGGTGTTTGAAGCCTTCGCCCGCAGGCTCCCCGACGGTCGCCGCTACGGCGTGGTGGGAGGAACGGGACGCCTGCTCGAAGGCATTGCGGACTTCCGGTTCGGCGACGCCGAACTTGAGTTCCTGGAGCACAAGCAGGTAGTCAACCAGGAGACCCTGGACTACCTCGCCAACTACAAATTCAGCGGCGACATCTGGGGCTACGCCGAAGGCGACGCCTACTTCCCCAACTCCCCCATCCTCATTGTCGAATCGACGTTCGCCGAGGCCTGCATCCTCGAGACATACATCCTGTCCGTGCTAAATCACGACAGCGCCATCGCGTCCGCGGCGTCAAGGATGACGACGGCGGCCGGGAACCGGCCGTGCATCGAGATGGGTTCGCGCCGCACTCAGGAAGAATCGGCGACGGCGGCAGCCCGCGCCGCTGTGATCGCCGGCTTTGCCAGCACGTCCAACCTTGAGGCCGGCCGCCGGTACGGCATCAAAACCGTCGGCACTGCTGCCCACTCCTTCACGCTGCTGCACGACACGGAACGCGAAGCCTTCGAGGCACAAATCGCCGCCTTCGGCCCTGGCACATCGTTGCTGGTTGACACCTACGACGTCGAGACCGCGGTGCGTACCGCCGTCGAACTCGCCGGTGACAAGTTGGGCGCAGTCCGGCTGGATTCCGGCGACCTGATCGCCCAAGCCCAGTGGGTCAGGCAACTCCTGGACGACCTCGGAAACGTCAACACCCGGATCGTGGTGACGTCGGATTTGGACGAATTCGCCATCGCTGCCCTGCAAGCCGCTCCGGTGGACTCGTATGGGGTAGGGACCTCGCTCGTCACGGGATCCGGTGCTCCCACGGCCAGCATGGTCTACAAATTGGTCAGCCGCACCAACGACGCCGGTGAATTCGTCTCCGTTGCCAAGGCTGCCAAAAACAAGGCCAGCGTGGGAGGGCGCAAGTACGCCCTCCGCAGGCTCAACGACCACGGAATCGCCACACAGGAAATCGTCGGAATCGGCCACCGGCCCGAGGACGACGGAAACGATCGCTCCCTGCTGCAGCAATTCATCAAGAACGGTGAATTGCTCCCGGGTTGGACCGGCCCCGAAGGGGTTGTCCGAGCCCAGGAGCGACACGCAGCAACCATGGCCGAAATGCCCGCAGTGGTCAATCGCCTGCAGCGCGGCGAGGCCGCCATCCCCACCGTCTACGAGGAGAACTGATGTCCCGCGCCCTGATCATCGTCGACGTCCAAAACGATTTCTGTGAAGGCGGCGCACTGGCCGTGGAGGGCGGAGCCGCTGTAGCCGGCGCCATCACGGAGTATGTCGATGCCAACCAGCAGCACTTCGACCACATCGTGGCCACCCAGGACTGGCACATCGAACCGGGAAGCCATTTTTCGGAGACTCCTGACATGGTGGACTCCTGGCCACCGCATTGCCGCGCCCGGACAAAAGGTGCGGAGCTCCATCCCGATCTGGACCCCGAATACATCCAGGCGTACTTCCGCAAAGGCCAATACACGGCGGCATACTCCGGATTTGAAGGCGTCCTGGCCCCCGAGGACGACGTTCCCTCCGGTGACCTCAAGGCCGGCGCAGCAGTGGCAGAAGTCCTCGACGACGACGCGATCGGCCTCGATGACTGGCTTCAAAGCCACGACGTTGAGGATGTCGTCGTCGTAGGCATCGCCACGGACTACTGCGTCAAGGCAACCGCCCTGGATGCTGTCCAGGCGGGCTACAACACTACAGTCATCGCGAATCTCACCGCTGGTATTGCGGAGGACCTCAGCGACACGCTGGACGAATTGGAAGAAGCCGGAGTCGACGTCGAAAGCGACTGACGCGGACGCAGGCTCAGATAACAGGCACAAATAAAGGGGCGGCGCGAATGTGCCGCCCCTTTATTTGTGCCCGCGAATATTGATGGGCTGCGAAGCGTGAGCCTATTTACGCCCGATGAACCAGTCCTGAAGTTTCCGGAGCCGGGCCTGCAGCTGCTCCTCATTGGCCTGGGCAACGGCTGGGCCGCCGCAGACCTCGCGCAGCTTCGTGTGCACCACTCCGTGCGGAATGCCTGTCCGGGCTGACCAGGCGGCCACATTCTTGGCCAGTTCGTTGCGCAGGTCCATGAGCATCCGGTGGTCCGGAATGGCTGGAGACGCAGCAGCAGCCAGAGGCGACTGGCGCTTCTTGCGGGACTGTTGCTCGTGCTGGCGCTGGCGTAGGAGCGTGCCTACTTGCTCGGCGTCGAGCAGTCCGGGAATGCCGAGGAAGTCCAGTTCCTCGTCCGAGCCGATGTCCGCTCCGGTGCCGAACTCGCCGCCGTCGAACAGGACACGGTCGAAGGAAGCCTGTGAGTCCAAGGCTTCGAACTTGCCCTTGGTGAGCTCATCGGAGGCCTTGTCCTCACGGTTGGCCTCCGCCATGAGGTTCTCTTCCGGGCTGAACAGGCCGTCCTCGTCTTTTTCCGGACGGTCCAGCGCGTGGTCGCGTTCGGCTTCCATCGTGTTCGCCAGGATCATGAGCGGAGGTACGGACGGCAGGAACACTGAGGCAGTCTCGCCCCGCTTGCGGGCACGCACAAAACGGCCCACAGCCTGGGCAAAGAACAAGGGCGTGGAGGTGGACGTCGCATAGACACCAACCGAAAGTCGCGGAACGTCCACGCCTTCGGACACCATGCGGACGGCGACCATCCACCGCTTGTCCCCAGCGGAGAATTCCTCGATCTTGTTGGAGGCCTTGGAGTCATCGGAGAGGATCACCGTGGGTGATTGCCCCGTGATCTTCTTCAACTGCCCGGCATAGGCACGAGCGTCGTCGTGATCGGTCGCGATCACCAGTCCACCGGCGTCGGGAACCGTGCGTCGAACTTCACTGAGGCGCTTGTCCGCGGCGGCCAGAACGGCAGGGATCCATTCACCCGTTGGGTTCAGTGCCGTACGCCATGCCTGCGATGTGATGTCCTTGGTCACCGCGGCCTCGCCCAGCGAAGCCGCCATCTCATCACCGGCGCTGGTGCGCCAGCGCATCTGCCCCGAGTAGGCCATGAAGAGTACCGGGCGCACCACGTGGTCACGCAAGGCATTGCCGTAGCCGTAGGTGTAGTCGGCCTTCGAACGGCGGATGCCGTCGCGGTCCTCGGCGTATTCGACGAACGGGATCGGCGAAGTGTCCGAGCGGAACGGGGTACCCGTCAGGGACAAACGACGCGCCGCGGGATCGAAGGCCTCGCGAAGCCCGTCGCCCCAGGACAAAGCCTCGCCGCCGTGGTGGATCTCGTCCAGGATCACCAGCGTGCGCGCAGCTTCGGTCTTGGCCCTGTGCAGCATGGGCTTGCTCGCCACCTGGGCGTAGGTCACCGCAACACCCACGAAGCCACGGCCATGCTGGCCGTCCGAATTCTTGAAGTTGGGGTCGATCGCAATGCCCACACGGGCCGCGGCATCGGCCCACTGGCGTTTCAAGTGATCGGTGGGGGCCACGATCGTGATGCGGTTGACCACTCCGTTGTCCAGCAAGGTGGTGGCAATACGCAGCGCGAAAGTGGTCTTACCGGCGCCCGGGGTAGCCACGGCCAGGAAGTCTTTGGGATTGCGCGTGAGGTAGAGGTCCAACGCCTCCTGCTGCCATGCACGCAGCTTGGGCGCAGTACCCCACGCAGCCCGTTCGGGATACGCAGGAGGCAGGGATGGCCCACCAAAAAGTGTCTCGGTCATGCGGACTCCCCCAGTCTGATGGCAGGCAAAGCTATCCCGGTTCCACCGGGTGTGTGGCAAGGGACCGCGTTGCGGTCAAGATGGGCAGGGACCTGTGTGTATTCCCCACCCACTACTTGGAGTTGCCCGAGCCGCTGTCTCCACCGTCTTTGCCAGGACGGAGGCCTTCATAGATTTCCTTGCACTCCGGGCAGACCGGAAACTTCTGGGGGTCACGCCCCGGCGTCCACACTTTGCCGCACAGGGCAATCACGGGCTCGCCGGTCATGGCCGACTCCATGATCTTTTCCTTGCGGACGTAGTGGGCGAACCGCTCGCGGTCGCCGGGCTCCACTTCCTGGCGCGTTTCCTCGCGCTCAATGGTGGCAGTGGACGTTCCGGCTCCGGAAAGCTCGCGCATGGGGTCGTTTTCGAATGGATCCGGAGGAAGCGTAGTCATGCCATCCATCTTAGCGTCTACAGACCCTGCCACTCCGGCTTGTTGTCGTACGTGTGCCGGTAGTAATCGGCCAGTTTCAGGGACGATGCGGCGGCTTCGTCAATCAGGATGGTCGCGTGGGGGTGCATTTGGAGGATGGATGCGGCGCAGATTGCGGCAACCGGACCTTCAACAAAGTCGCGGACCGCTTGCGCCTTTTGCGCACCGGTTGCGACCAACACCACATGACGGGCATCCATGATGGTTCCCAGTCCCTGCGTGACCACATGGTGCGGGACGTCGTCGATGCTGTCGAAGAAGCGGGCGTTGTCCTTGCGCGTCTGCTCGATCAGCGTCTTGATCCGTGTACGCGAGGCCAACGACGAACCTGGCTCGTTGAAGCCGATGTGACCGTCGGTGCCAACGCCCAGGATTTGCAGGTCCACGCCGCCCACTGCCTTGATGGCGTCTTCATAGGCTTGGCAGGCTGCTTCGAGGTCCTTCGCAGCGCCATCCGGGCCGTGGACGTTCTCGGGCTGGATGTTGACCCGGTTGGTAAATTCGCGCCGGATGACTTCGCGGTAGGACTCGGGGTGCCCGGGTTCCAGCCCGACGTACTCGTCCAGGGCGAAGCCGTGCGCCTGGCTGAAGTCCAGCCCGCCCGACTCGTAGCGGCGTGCCAACTCGTCGTAGATCGGCAGAGGCGATGAGCCCGTTGCCAGTCCCAGGACCGCGTTCGGCTTGCGGCGCACCAGGGCTTCGATGGCGTCGGCAGCGAGAGCGCCGATCTGCTTGGTGCCGGGGAGAATGACAACTTCCATCGTCACGGCCTTTCTCGGTAAGGAATCAACGGACGTTTCTGAGATGAGGTTATCCCATGTCCCATAACTTCACCATCGTTCGATGACGGGGACAGGACATACAGCGCCCGACGGCGGTACGGGACTACCGCCGTCGTCGTCGCTTCTACTTGTTGACGGTGAGCTGGGCGAACATCTCGGGCCCCCTTGCATCCAGCCACTTTCCCCCCAAACGCACTCCGATCACAAGAAGGATTACGCCAAGTACGGGGCCAACCACAAGATTGATCCAGCCCGCCTCCGGCCCACCCCCGAATGCCTGGACTGCAACGAACGCCAACTCCGGGACGAGCAGGAGCGCCAAAACGCCCATTCCCACCATCTGCACGGCAAGTGTCTGGGCCACATTTCCCGGCGGTTTCTTGAACGGACTGTCACCTGGCAACGGAACGGCAATGTTGTAGCGGGCCGAAATCACGGACGAAAGACCCAAGCCTGTGAACAGGGTTCCGAGGGACAGCCCCAGGATGTTCGGGAGCCAGAGCCAGTCGCCCGTAAAGAAGAACGGGCCGATGGCGAAAAGGAGCACCACGGGAAGCGATATGGCCAAACACGCCAACGCCCTCCCGAGCCGGTCATCGACGCCACGGACGCCTGCCGCTAAATGCAGGGCAAAAGCCGTGTTGTCATAGGAAATGTCTGCCGAGATCGACCACGCCAGGACGAACGCCGTCAAGGGTCCCAGGATTGTGAGCAGTCCGAGGCTGCCACTCTGCGCACCGCCGAAGAAGAAAATAACAGGCAGCAAGGGAACCACCACCAATGACGCGGAATAGCGCGGATCCTTCAGCCAATAGATCAGCGCCCGAGCGGTGACAGCGCCGGCAGGTGTCCCGGGAAGGACCCCCAGGAGCCCGAGCTTGCCGCCCTTCTTGGCTGCCCCGCCCGCGTAGGGAGGGGTGATCAAAGCGCGCTGCAACAGCACATGCCAGCAAAGGAGCAAAGCCACCACAGTTGCCGCTGCAATCAGGAACTTCAGGGCAGCGGCACCAACATTGCCGGCTTCGAGGTCACCACCCAAGGACCAGGCCGCCCCAAGCGGCGTCCATGACACGGTGCGGGCAAGCTGGGGAAGATAGTCAGCGGTTCCCCGCAAACCCTCGGTCACGCCCACGACGATCGGACCGATCAGCATGAGCGGAATGAAGAAGATGATGCTGCTGACGTCCTTGAATCGGCGCGACGCGGCCAGACCGGCTGTGGCGGTAGTCACAACCTTGGACAACACCACACACGTGAGAGACCCAAGAACGGCCCCCACAAGGGCCCCCGCTACGGCTGGAATACTGCGCCACCAGGTTCCCACGGTGGCCAGTGCAGCCAACGCCGTGGCCAGGCCCGGAATTCCGATGAAACCCGCCAGGGCCAATCCGGTCAACAACTGCTTGGCTGGAATGGCCGAGGTGGTAAAGCGCGCGGGGTCCAGGGTCATGTCAGCAGCGGAAGCCAACAGCGGCACCACCGCCCACCCGAGTACCGTTGCAGCGCCGCCCAACACTACAACCGTGTGGGCGATCCCGGCATCTGCCCATCGCAGTGCAACCAAGGAGCCAGCGAACAAGACCACGATGCCCAACGCGTACAGGATGCCGATTGCCATGCCGATGAGCTGCGCCGGACTGCGCTTGAAGCCGTTGAGGAGCAGCCGCCATTTCAGGCTTAGAAGGTGCGCAACCATTCCAGCCCTTCCGTTCGGTGCCCGCCGCCCACAAGCTGGACGAAGCGTTCTTCAAGGGTGGACCCGTTACGTACTTCGTCCACGGACCCTGCCGCCAGAAGGCGACCCGCGGCCACGACTGCCACATGGCTGCACATGCGTTGCACCAGATCCATAACGTGGCTGGAAACGATCACCGTGCCGCCGGAGGAAACATAGCTTTCCAGAATGCCGCGGATGTTCGCGGCCGAAACCGGGTCCACTGATTCAAACGGCTCATCCAGGACAAGGAGCCTGGGGGCATGGATCAGTGCGGAGGCCAAAGCGATCTTCTTGGTCATACCGGCCGAGTAGTCCACAACCAGCGAGCCCGCGTCGGCATCAAGGTCAAGGGCGGACAACAGCTCCCCGACGCGCGAACGTACAACATCGCGATCCATGCCGCGCAGCAATCCGGCGTACGTGACAAGTTGCTCGCCGGTCAGCCTGTCGAACAGGCGCACGCCGTCCGGCAGCACTCCCATGAGTTTCTTGGCTTCCAAAGGGCGGGCCCACACATCGACGCCATGAACCAACGCCGTGCCAAAGTCCGGGCGCAGGAGTCCCGTCGCCATGGACAGTGTGGTGGTTTTACCGGCGCCGTTGGGGCCCACCATGCCGTAAAAGGAACCGGCCGGCACGTCAAGGCTAATGCCGTCGACGGCGATCTTCCCGCCGAAGCGTTTGGCCAGGCCACGAATCGAGAGCGCTGCCGGCCGCTGCTGTCCGAGCTGAGCCGGCTCCGGATCTGTGGATGGCATGGACATGGGCTCATGGCGTGGTTCCGTCATGAGCCCAGCCTAACCGCGCTGCCGGGGCAGGCGTGAGGTCCTAGAACCCGTGGCGGGGAATTGCCCGTTCGTACTGTGGAACCCAGGCAAGATCGTGCCCTAACTCGTAAGCTGCCCGGAGCCACCAATGTGGATCCCGCAGGGCGGCCCGCGCCATGAATACGGCATCCGCCCGCCCGTTGGCGACGATGTCCTCGGCTTGCGTTGGGCTGGTCAGAAGCCCTACGGCGCCTGTGGGAACACCGGCGTCACGCTTCACCCGTTCCGCGAAACCCGCCTGGTAGCCAGGTTTTGGCTGGATCTGCTGATGCGCTACCGCCCCGCCGCTGGAAACATCCACCAAGTCGACGCCGCGGTCGGCAGCAGTCCGGGCCAGCCGAACGGAGGCTTCCACCTCAACGCCGCCCTCAGCCCAATCCGATGCGGAGATCCGCAGCAGAAGTGGCATCGAATCGGGGATAACGTTGCGGACGGCGTCCACCACAGTCAGCATGAGCCGGTTCCGCCCGTCCTCGCTGCCACCCCACGCATCGGTCCGGGTATTGATGAGGGGGCTCTGGAACTGGTGGAGCAAGTAGCCGTGGGCGCCATGGATCTCAACGGTATCGAAGCCTGCGTCCACTGCCCGTTGTGCGGCAGCTGCGAAGTCGGCCACCACGCTGTGGATGTCGTCTTCAGTCATGGCTTCCGGTGCGGCGTAGCCATCAAACGCGTCGGTGGTAGGGGCCGTGGTAACCCAGCCGCCGTCGGACGCTGGAACTGAACCGGACCGGCCCGAAAAGGGCCAATACGTTGAAGCTTTCCGCCCCGCGTGGGCAAGCTGCGCGCCGATCTTTCCACCCACCGCGCTGTGGCGGTGAACGAAATCCACCATCCGCTCCCAGGCTGCAGCCTGTTCGTCGGAATACATTCCCGCGTCCAAAGGACTGATCCTGCCGGCAGGGTTAACCGCGGCCGCCTCGCTCATGATCAGCGCAGCACCGCCGGTCGCGAACGACCCCAGGTGCATGAGGTGCCAATCGTTGGGAACCCCTTCGCCAGTCTCCGGAAGGCAGCTGTACTGGCACATGGGTGAAACCCAGCCGCGATGCGGGATGGTGAGAGAGCGGAGCCTAAGGGGAGAGAAAAGCGCCGACGTCACTAGAACAGGACCCTCGCGAGCCCCTGACGCGCCTTGGCAACCCTCTCGTCCGACGTCCCGACGACGTCGAAGAGTTCCAGCAACCGGACGCGTGCCGTTTCACGCTCGGGACCGAAGTTCCGGCCGATGAAAGTAATGATGCGGTTGAACGCGTCCTCAATGTGGCCGCCTGAGAGATCAAGGTCGGCGACATCCAGCTGGGCTTGAACGTTGTCCAATTCCTGGGCGGCCAAGTGGCGGAGGTTCTCCGCCTCGGGCGCCGTCACCTTCTCCACGCGGGCCATCAGTTCAACCTGGGCCAGGCCTGCCTTCGCCTCAGCGTCGGCCGGCATTTCGAGGAGGGCTTGTTTGTAGGCTGCCGCTGCTCCGGCATAGTCTCCGGCTTCGATGGCGTCGAATGCCGCTTGGTGGAGCGGTGGCAGCGGAGGTGCTTCAGTTTCCGTCTCCTGGCCGTTTTCGCCACCGATGCTGCCGGTGACGCCGTTGGCCGCAGCCACTTTGAGAAGCTCATCCACCAGGGCACGGATCTGGTCGTCATCTGCAGGACCCTGGAAGAGCGGAACCGGCTGGCCCTTGATCACGGCGATCGCCGTGGGAACGGCCTGCACTTGGAACGCTTGTGCAAGTTGCGGGAAAGCGTCGATATCGGCGGCGGCAAGTACCAACCGGCCGTCATAGCTTTCGACGACGCGCTGCACCCCGTCAAGAACTCCTGGGGACTCGGCGGCGTAGCGTGACCACAGGAGGAACAGGACCGGAATCTGCGATGAGAGTTGAACCAGGTCCTGGAAGTTGGCTTCCGTCGCATCGACGCGAAGGTGTGCGCGCCCTGCTTCGCCTTCTGCGGCCGGGTCGCTGGCAGCGGTCCCCGGCGGCGGCGCTTGGGGTGGTGCGGGGCGGCGCAGCGACGAGAGGTCGACGGCGCCGCGGAGGTTGAGCTGGTTGGCAGCGGCTGGAGTGGGTCGGTGTCCGGGCGAACTCATACCGTCCACTCTAGCCGCTGCCTTGCGGGCGAAACGCCTACTTGAAGCTGGCACCAACCAGTCCACGCGTTGCAGCTACGAGCTTCATCGGGTCCGACGATCCTGCTGGCGGAATGTAGATCGCCACGGATTCCGCGAAGTTCAACACCATTCCCGTTGTGGTCTCCTTGCCACCGGCAAAGACTGCGGAATCGTCTTCGAGGATGAGCTTGTCGCCTGCGGCCTTGGGGGTTCCTTCGAAAGCGAAGTCCAGGCGTCCGACCACCAACGCACCGCCGTCAGCGGTGCGAAGCACCACAGTCTGGGTCGGCACGGGAGTGTGGGTGAACTTGAAGTTGGCACTGGTGCCGTTCTTTACCGTGTCCGCCTGGTACGACAATGCTCCGGCGATGTAGGGCGAGGATTGGCCGTCCGCCAGTTTGCTGCGCTCGGGCGAGTCGGCGCTGGTCAGCAGGCTGCCCAAAACGTCCAAAGCTTCGTTGCCACTGAATGCCAGCCCGGTCTTATCACCGGCCGCTTGGGCACCGGTTCCGTCACGCGGAACAGGGAACGACGGGAAGTTCGTGCCCGGCTGGAGCGGCGCACTGCCCCAGAGCTTGTAGTTCTCGCGGGGTGAGAGCTGCACCAGCGTCAGAATCTGGGGCACCACGTTTCCATCGCCCTGCGTCAAGGCCATGACCGTGCGGGGCCATTCACGCTTGGTGCTGATGACACTGCTCTGAAGCTTGGTGGCGCGGACCGGCATACGGGCCTCGTAGGCCGAGACCGTAGAGCGGATCTTGTAGTTCTGGGTCCGAACCTGGAGTTCCATCTTGTCCACACGCGGTTCCAGCTTCGCAGCGTCCTTGGCGGCATCGGCCGCATCTACGGTGCTTGCAGTCTGCTCAAGGATCCGCTGAAGCTGGGATTCAAGCAACACCGGAACGCCGGCATCGGCTTCAGCAGCAGCTGAGCCTGCAGGGTTCGACGTCGGTTCCGGCGTCGAGGCGTTGGCAGCAATTGCAGTTCCACCCACCAGGACGGCAGCAAGCGTCGCAGCTACTGCCGAGACGCGGAGGGCCGGGCCTTCCGTGCCGGCACGTCGGCGAGCGGCGTCGCTGTCCGTCGGCTGCACAGGGAGCGTGGTGGTTTCCTGACCGCCAAGTGGTCCGTTACCCGAGCCGTCCTTGCCGCGGTTGCTGAGCGCCTTCGCAACGAAAGGAAGGGCTGCGCCAGCGAGGATGATGATGATGCCCAGGACGATCAGCGGGACAGCCCAGGGAGTGGTGGCGTTGTTGGGGAACGTCATGGAAATCGACGACGGCGCCGGCTGGGTGCCGTCGCTGGCCACCAGCAGTGACCACTCGCCGCCAGCGGGCGGGTTCCAGGTGTAGTCCAGTTCGCCGCTGGCATTCTCGGTGTTAACCCAGAGATCCGAGCCGGCGGGCGACGGTGCTGTGGCTTCGCCGTCGGCCGAGGTGACTTCCAAGGACTTCTGGTCCGCGGAAACGCCGGTGAGCGTATTGTGGGCCGTCTTGCCTACCCAGGCCTCGACGTCGTCCGGGCGGCCGGTGGCAACCATGAAGTTGCCTTCGCCCTGGATCTTGATCTTTACGGGCCCGTCATGGAGGGCAATCAACTTCTGGTCGATCACCGTCAGCGGGGCAGCTTTTGTGTCGCCGGGAGCCGAGGCTGTCACAGTCTCGGCGGGAGCCCAGAAAGTCAGCTGGCCAATACCGGCCAGCATCGTCAGCAGGCCCAGCAGCACCAGCAAGGCTGCAGTCTTCAAACGCACAGGAACACCTATCATCAGCGGTCGTTGAACTTCAAGGGTAACCGTTTTGTTACCAAAGAGTCAGATCGGGGGGCCTCAGCGAGGCCGTAATGAGGCCCGCCGAAGCAGTGCTGCGGCGCCATTCCGGGCTCCTGATAGTGTGGCGATGATCATGATATCCGGGCCTGCAGCCGCCTGAATACAGCGTGCACCACCAATGAAAAGGCAGTAGAAACCGCGTGAAAGACCACTTGGAGCCCCGTCCCGACCATGAGTCCGTGCCGACTCAGGTGGACGCCCCCGCCGACGGGACGTCCGCAACGGTTCCGGTCCGGACCGGACGCCTGGCCTCCATGGCGCGAAAGCTTCGGCAGCCGATACCCGGGGCACGGACCCGCGTCCGTTTCGAAATGCCTCCCGAAGAAGAGGAGACCGACAACTCCGTTGACGCCATCAAGGCCGAGGACGACAAGGGCTTTGGCTCTCCGGGTCCGAGGATGTCCTCGCAGCACCCCCTGTATGTAGGTTTCATGGGGACGGCCGGTGTTGGTGTGGCATTGCTGGTCTTCTACATCGCGAGCAACACCACACAGCTCCTCTTGTGGATCGTGGCCGCCCTGTTCATTGCCCTCGGCTTGGATCCTGTTGTCCGCTGGCTTGAGTCGCGCAAAGTCCCGCGGCCCGCAGGCATCCTTCTGTCGCTCTCCGTACTGGTGCTCGCCGTTGCAGGATTCTTCGCAACGCTGATCCCGACGATCGTCGAGCAAGTATCGGAGATCGTACGCCAAGCCCCGGAGTGGATCCGAGGGTTCCTGGATTCAGAATTCTTCCGCAACGTCGATACCCAGTTTGGAATCCGCGACCGCATCACCACGGAACTGGACAAGTTTGTCAAAGATCCGGAAGCGATGGGCGGCATCTTCGGTGGTGTTGTTGGTTTCGGTTCCACCGTGGCCAACGGACTGTTCGGCACGCTGATCGTCCTGGTCCTCAGCCTCTACTTCCTGGCCGCGCTTCCCTCCATGAAGAAGTGGGCCTATCGGCTGGCGCCCAGGTCCCGGCGTCCCCGGGTGGAAGCCCTCTCCGAAGCCATCACCGATTCCGTAGGCAACTACGTGATCGGCCAGGCCTGCGTGGCCCTGCTGAATGCGCTCTTTGCGTTCATCGTCATGAACATCCTGGGCGTGCCCTTCAGCGTCCTGCTGTCGTTTGTGGTTGCGTTGCTGGCCTTCATTCCGCTGGTGGGCGGCATGATTGCAGCTGTCGTCGTCATCCTCGTGGCACTCACGGCAGGCTGGCAAACGGCAGTGGTCTACGCGATCTGCTACTTCGCCTACCTGCAGTTCGAGGCGTACTTCATCTCCCCACGCATCATGCAGCGAGCCGTAGCTGTTCCCGGCGCCGTGGCCGTCATCTCAGTGATCGCAGGCGGCAGCCTCCTGGGCGTGCTTGGGGCATTGATCGCCATCCCCACGGCGGCCGCCATCATGCTGCTGATCAAGGAAGTCTTCATCATCCGCCAGGACAGGCACTGACCCTCTGAGGCCGTAGCTACCGGGCTAGGCGGTAGCCACCGGGCTAGGCGGTAGCTACCGGCCCCGCCCACTCGCGTGGCAGGCCGTCAACGCCCGCACCCGCCTCCGTGACGTCGTCGACAATTTCATTCAGCACGCGGGCAGCGTATTTCTCGCCGACCCACAAATGCTTGGCACCATCGACGCCGACAAGCCGGGCTTGCGGTACCAGGCTGAACCGTTCGGCTGCTTCTGCCGGCTGAAGGTAGTCGTCATGTTCGGGGACCAGGACGGTCAGCGGTTTACCGCTTGCGGCCCATTCCTTGAGGTGCACATCGGTGGCGCGGTGCAGCGGCGGCGACAGGAGCACGGCTCCTTCCACCTGTGAGGCCACCGGCTCCACGGCCCCGTACATCAGGGCAAGCTCGGTGCCGAACGACCACCCAACCAACCAGCGGTTTGGCAGCCCGCGTTCCACTGCAAAGCGGACGGCGGCCTCAACGTCGAACCGTTCGCCGATGCCCTCTTCGAAGTGGCCCTGGCTGGTCCCCCGCGGTGAATGCGTACCACGCGTGTTGAACCTGAGCACGGCGACGCCGGCCAGCGCCGGGAGCCTGTAGGAGGCCTTGCGGTACACATGCGAATCCATGAACCCGCCGTGCGTCGGCAACGGGTGCAGCGTAATGAGCGTGGCAGTAATGTCGCCGGATTCCGGAAGCGCCAACTCGCCCACAAGAACCTTGCCGTCATCGGTGGTGAACTCGACGTTTTCACGCCGGGCCGGCAGGACAGTGGAAGCCCGGATCTCCGAGGCGGCGTCCTGGTGGCTGAAATCGAACGAGGCGGGGTCGAAAGTCATGATTCCAAGCCTAAGGGAATCAGCGGTAGCGGTACGTGCGTGACGTCCAGCAGTTGGTGTGCCAATGCCTGCGTTCTGCGAGCCCTGCGGCATCCCCAAAAATGTGGCTGTCGGACCAGACCACCAAGTGCGCAATTCCGGGGAGGATCGCGGTGGAACAGCCAGGACAAATGTACTGTTTTTCAGCCTTGCGGGCTGTCATGGTACGGACCATCCAGTCTCCGTCCGGCGCGCTTTCCCGGCGGGCAATACCGGCGCGGGCCCGCTCCAGATCAAGCTCGGGGACCTCGCCCGTCCGCTTGCCGCCGCCCTTGGTGGACCGTGTGCTTGACGTGGTACGACGAGGGCGGTTGGAGCGGGGCATGCCTCCATTCTGCCCCAGTCGCCGGTCACTACGCGGTAATGTTGGGCGGGTGCGACTCGTCATAGCCCGTTGTTCTGTTGATTATGTTGGCCGTCTCAAGGCCCACCTCCCGCTTGCCACGCGGCTGCTGCTGGTCAAGGCGGACGGCTCAGTGCTGGTGCACTCTGACGGGGGGTCCTACAAGCCCCTGAACTGGATGAGCCCGCCTGCCAGCCTCCGGGTCACCACCCCGGAAGAGACGGAGGTGGAAGAAGGAGTCGTTGAACAGTGGACCGTCCAGTCCGCAAAGACTGATGATCGCCTGATCATCAACATCTATGAGCAACTGCACGATACTTCCCACGAGCTCGGCACCGATCCCGGCCTCATCAAGGACGGCGTGGAGGCGGATCTGCAACGGCTCCTGGCTGAACAGATCGAAACGTTGGGTGCCGGCTACTCCTTGATCCGCCGGGAGTACTTCACGGCGATCGGCCCGGTGGACATTCTTGCCCGTGATGCGAAAGGCGCCACGGTGGCCATCGAACTGAAACGCCGTGGCGACATCGACGGCGTCGAGCAGTTGACCCGCTACCTCGAACTGCTGAACCGCGATCCCCTGCTGGCACCGGTCCGCGGAATCTTCGCAGCACAACAGATCAAGCCGCAGGCGAAAGTCCTGGCCAATGACCGCGGAATCGACTGCATCACCCTGGATTATGACGCCATGCGCGGAGTGGATGACAGCGAGTCGCGGCTCTTCTAGGCAGTGTGGCCAAGGCCACTAGAATCGAAGGCATGACTGCCGCAGACCTTTTTGCCCCTTCTTCCGCGTCCAGACACCAAATCCTGACGGGAACGCTTGTCAGTGACGGCGTGGTGGTGGAAGACGGTTTGTTGGCCGTCGACGGCGACCGCATCGCCTTCGCAGGGCCTGCGGCCGAATTCGATGATGAAGTGTTCAAAGACTTCAAGGACATCGTCAGGCGTGATGTCCCCAGCGGGCACTACTTGTTCCCAGGCCTCGTGGATATCCACTGCCACGGTGGAAACGGCGGCGATTTCCCGGGCGGCGAGGAAGCTTCGGCACGCAAGGCCGTAGAGTTCCTTCACCGCTCCGGAACCACCACATTCCTCGCCAGCATGGTCACCGCCCCCCGCGAAGACCTGCTGCGCGGCATCGAACTGTACGTCAAGCTTGCCGACGAAGGCCTCGTGGCCGGCATCCACCTTGAGGGCCCTTTCCTCTCGCACGCCCGGTGCGGCGCGCAGAATCCCGCCTACCTGCTGGAGCCTGACCTCGACCTCATGGACGAACTCGTCGGCGCAGCTGCCGGAAAGCTTGCCACCATGACGTACGCACCGGAGCTCCCCGGAGCCGCTGCATTGGTTGACCTGATGACATCCCACGGCGTCACTCCGTCGCTGGGCCACACTGATTGCGACGACGCCACCGCAGCGGCGTCGTTGGCCGCGGCCCGCGAGGGACTTGAGTCAGCAGGGTTCGACGGCGTCAGCTCGCTTCCCACAGTCACCCACCTTTTTAACGGCATGCCTCCGATGCATCACCGTTCCCCTGGCCCCGTGGCTGCTTGTCTGCGGACAGCGCAGGAGGGCAAAGCCGTGGTAGAGCTCATCGCTGACGACACGCATCTCGACCCGCGCATGGTGGCCACGGTGTTCCAGCTTGTGGGCGCCAACAACATCGTCCTCGTCACCGATTCCATGGCAGCCGCAGGCCTTTCGGACGGAAGCTACATGCTCGGCCCCTCACCGGTGACGGTCAGTAACGGCGTGGCGACGTTGGATTCCACTGGTTCCATCGCGGGCGGAACCGCCACGCTCCTGGAAGTTGTCCGCAAGACAGTGAGCGCCGGCGTCGCACTTCCCGATGCCATTTGTTCGGCGACGGCGGTCCCGGCCGCTGTCTTGGGCTTGTCAGACGAAGTCGGTGGGCTGCGTCGGGGACTCCGTGCCGACGTCGTGGTGGCGAATGCCGACCTTGGACTTGCCGCCGTCATGCGCAATGGAAACTGGCTGGCCTAACTGCAGTGTCCAATTGCTTTGCGACGTTACCTTCTTTTTACCGAAAATTTTCCCGAATTGCCTAAAAGACCGTTGACCTCCGGCACAGCGCATGAAAGTGTTGTAGCAGTCTTTGTGTAGGTGGTTTTCATGCTCGCAAGACGAGTTGCGAGCGTGAAGCTCCTGCGAATCCAGCCGGGCTTGTCCTGGAAGGAATCCTGGTCTTCTCGCGGAGTAACAAGACCGGTACGAGGTGTATCGGACTGATGTTCCACAATGAGGAGAAATACATGGCACTGGGAACCGTCAAGTGGTTCAACGCTGAAAAGGGCTTCGGCTTCATCACCCCGGATGACTCGGATGGGGACGTTTTCGTTCACTACTCCGAGATCCAGACCGGTGGCTTCAAGACCCTCGACGAGAACCAGCGCGTTCAGTTCGAGATCGGTCAGGGCGCCAAGGGCCCCCAGGCAACCGGCGTTACCGTCGTCTAGTCTGTCACGTTGATTCTGCTTGCTGCTGAATCAACAAACATGTTGACCCTGGCTTTGTGCCGGGGTCAACATGTTTAACAAACCCGAATGGGCGGGAAATGTCTGATATTTCGACAAGATCAGTTACAAACCTTGAAGAAATGCGAATACCGCGCTTCCAATTGGCGTTGACATTTCAACCAACCAGTGTCCTAAGCAGCCTTGCAGAATGTCGCACTGACAATCCGGGCAGGTATGCCCGGCTCAGCGCCCGGCCCATTGCAGGAAGGTGCAAGGGATCTTGGTAATACATGTACAACGTTCGGTAATCAGGCTGGAACCTTGATTTAAAGGAAGCCAGCGAGCGGAAGCCGTAGACCGGCTCCAAGGCCTGGCCAACCAGATCCAGGATCCCCGCGAGACCTTCCGCCTGCTGTTCGATTTCGCCCTTGTCCCTGGCAAGCGGTGAGCCGGACAGGGATATCACTTCTACCGAATCGCGGAGCTCCAGAACGGCAGACGCGATCAGGAACTCCATGACGCCAGGGAAACCGTCGCCCCTGCGCCGCATGAAGTCCAGTGTCCAACTGACCACGGTTCCATCCGCGTACACGGGCAACCAACTCGTCACCCCGTAGACAAAGCCGCGCTCGTCGGCCGCGACACAGCACAGCACGTCGTCATCCATGAGCTCGTCCAAGCCGCCCAGCGTGAAGCCCATCTCGGGAATGCTCTTCTGTGCAGCCCACTCTTCCGAGACCTCTCCAACCTGGGCCCGCAGGTGGTGTGACAGGTCGGCATACCGTCCCCATACCGCCGTAACCCCCATCTTGGCCGCACGGTTAAGGGAGGTCCGCACGTTCTGCCACTCCTTTCCCCGGAACTCCAAGCCTCGGATCCTGAGCCGCGTCTCCTGGGCAACGGCCACACGGCGGAAGCCGCGGGCCGCCAGCATAGGCCAGAGCTCATCCGTGCACGAATAGAGGCACGGGATGAGTGCGTGGCGGGAACAGTGCTCCAGGAAACTGACGGCAGTAGCCACATGATGCTCCCTGGCTCCAAGGGGACCGGCCAACGTCACGGCAACATTGCCGTGTTGCTGGTAGGCCACTCCCCCGTTGGCCTCGGCGTTGAACCAGTACTTGTTGGGCTCCCACAGAGCCATCCAGGACAGTGAGTCCCCGCCGGCCTTGACCAGTTGCCGGGCACGTTCACGGGCCTGGTGGTCCAGCCCTCCGATGTGATGGCCCCGGATCAGCAGTGTCCAGACGCCAACCAGCGCAACGAGCCAAAACATGGTGCCGGAGTAGGAAAAGAGGAAGACTTCCACGGCGTCGCGCTCAGCGAACACTTTTCTGTAAACACCCGGAAGTGGAACCGGAAGGTACTGTCTGGCGAGTTCAGCGCCCAAACCCAGCAAGCCGCCGTCGCGCGTCATGCCGCCTGATGCCAGCCACACCACGGTGTACGCCAGGCTAAGCGCTGCACCGGTCGAGCCCACCAGCCAAAAGACGCGGCGCCGCAGCCGGGAAGAAGACTCAACCCGGAAGTGGCCGCGGTTGATGAACAACAGCACGGCAAGAATGAGCGGAACCAGCACAAGCGGAAGGATGTGCAGCACCGAGGAGCTCAACATCCCACCCTTCGGACGGCCAGGGCTCAGCGGGACACTTGCAACAAGGCCAAGGTAGACGGTGGACAACGCCACCACCACCAGTTGAACGGCGATCGCAATTCCCAGCGCAAGGCGGCGGCCCCGGCGCATGCCATCAGCGCAAATCAGCAGCAACACCACCGGCACAACTGCCAGGGCCAAGCCGAAAGGACCTGTGTACCCTTGGCGGCCCAGTTCGAGGCAGGCCACATCGATTGAGCCACCACAGTTGCTTTCAATCTGGCCAAGTGTGGGCAGCGGATTCAGGATCACGTCACGCAACAGCGCAAGAGGACCCGACGGGCTTTTCGCCGCCGCCGTCAGGATGGGGCCGACTGCGAAAATCGCCATGGTCAACGACAACAGGTTGCGGACTTCGCGTCCCGTGGATCGGTGCAGGTGCAGATGTCCCTGGCTGCTCTGGTTCCACCAACCCGCCGCAAGCCCGATGATGGCCCCAAGGAGACCCACCACGGTTTCGGCGTGGCCAATGTACAAAACCAAAAGAAGCGACAGAGAAATGGTGACTGTCCGCAGCCGGCGCTGCCACAAAGTGGGAAGCACTCCACTGGCTGCCAGCGCAGTTGCGATGACGGCACCGTACGGGCCAATCAGGCGGGTATCCACCATCTTTGACAGCCAACCATCGTCAGCGAACCGTGCCACCTGGGTGACCAGCAGGAAAGCTGATACACAGGCGAACTGGCTGCCGAAGAACACCAGGGCCGTACGCCGTAATCCAAAATGACGTTCTGCCAATCCCAGCATGAACAGGATCATCAATGCCGCCGTCAGGAACGCCAAGGGGTTGGTCGTGAAAAACAGTGACGTCCAGATGGACCACCAGTCGCCCGACTTGAGTCCATCCATGCTCACGCCGGCCACGGGCAGCATGTGCTCCGGAGGACCGGCAAAGAAACTCCCGGTCAATACCGACGTTGCCACAAAGGCTGCCAGGACGAGGAGCGTGAACGGAGTGGATTTAAGATGCCTGCGGGTTTGTCTCAGAGCGGGCCGGATCACACCTTTGAGGGCAAGGCTCACTGGGGCAACCCCCATCTGGCAGACAAGAACTTCAGCGCACCGGGCATACCCCGGACCACGGCATCCCAGGAGTGACCCGCGTGTTCTATAACGTGCTCCTCCGTAGCGAATCCCGCTCCGCGCGAAGCCTCGGCCAACTCCCGCATGTACTGCGTGAATTCCGTGTCAGTTGCACCGGCCGCAAGATACACGCCGCTGTCCGGGAATTTCCGCTCCTGCATTAACACCAAAGGTGTCCCGGACTCGAACGCTGCCACATCGCCGTCGAAAGAGTCCTCTATTGTCTTGTTCCGGTCCTTGGCCAAAGCCGGCTCCCGCTCGCCTGAGAAGGAAACTATGGAACGGAAGAGATCAGGATGATTGGTGCCCATTTGCAGGGCACAGGTGCCGCCGAAGGAAAAGCCACCAACGCCCCACTGGCCGGGATCGGTTGAAACATCCAACGTAGCCTTGATCCAGGCAGGAACGTCCTGTGAGAGGTAAGTGCCGGCCTGCGCTATACGGCTGTCCATGCACATGGTGTTGGCACTACCTGTGCCATTGGGATCCACCACGATGGTCACTGGCGCCAGCCCGCCGTGGGATTCGGCAAACCTGTCCAGTTGCGATCGGAGTTGACCGCCGGTCAGCCAGTCCGCCGGGCCACCGGGCTGGCCGGAAAAGAGGATCAGGACAGGGAGGCTCGGACGTGCCTTTGTCAGATATGCAGGCGGAAAGTAAATGTACGCTTCCCTTGCCGTAAAGCCGGAAATGCTACCGGGGATCTCGGCTTTCCTGAGAACGCCGGTGCCGGGCATGCCATCCGGCGCTTTCCACGCCGCCGGCCCGGGACCGGGCTTGGTGTCCGGAAGCCGTTTCAGTCCGTCTTCCAAGGGTTGAATACGCGCTACGGCAGTGCCGAGAAGATCGGCGACGGTGTTGTTGAGCCCGAAGTACAGATTGACTTGGACCACGCTCAGGAGAACGACGCCGAGCATCGCAACAGCGCTGGCCGAACGGCCCTTCCACGTCGTGCGGCGCATCCTGGCCCCGCAGAGGATGACTGCTGCAACCGCCGGAACCGACCAGGCCAAGGTCTCAAAGGGAAGGTTTTCCGAGAATATGGCCATGACGTCAACCAGCAGCCAGTGCGCCAAGGCCACAAGGCCGATGGAAACCAGCACACCTGCAGCGATGACCAATGGCCAGGAACGCTGGCGCCGCCACAGTAAGTAGACGGCGCCCGCAACGCCACAGGCAATGCTGAACCAGAGGAACGGCCCGTCAACAAGGCTGACGTCGAAGAGTGAGTCCATGGCGCCTAACGCCAGGTTCCGACGCCGATGACCGGCCCGGCCTCCAGCCAGGACGAAAGTCCGGCATAGGCGTCAAAGTTCATGGCGAGCATGAACTTGCTGCCTTCGTACTGCAATTCGACGACCACGACATCGGGTTGGACCCGGACGAGCTCGTCCTCAGTTGGCTTACGCCGGCCAAGGAGCTCAAGCGAGCTTCGTTTGAACCGGTGCTTGGGAATCACGCTCAAGGACATCAAACGGAACCACTCGAGTTCATTGTCCTGATAACGACAAACCCCCATCTGCCAGCGGTTTCCCGCCGTGCAAATGGAGGCGTCGACCGTGCCCAGGGCGCGCCGCAAATTGAAGCGGCGCACCCCGAAAAGGCACAGTGAAAAGATCAGCAACGCAAACGCCGTTGCCAGGGCGATGAACGGAATAAGGGAATCGTCCATCAAGGTCGTGCTATCGGATCCCCGCTGTAGCCGCTTCGCCCAGTTGGGCGTTGTCAGCAACAATGACCACGCGATCGTTGTCGACGGAGAAGAATCCGCCGTCGACCACTACCGAGATACGGTCACCGGAAACCGGCTGGATTGCCAGCTCGCCACCGGCCAGGATGGCCAGGAGGGGCGAGTGGCCCGGCAGGATTCCGATTTCACCATCACTGGTGCGGGCCTTCACCATCTTGGCCGCACCGGACCACACGAAGTGGTCCGCTGCGACAATCTCAACCTCAAGCTCAGCCATACTACTTGGTCTGTTCCTGGATCCGGGCCCAGTTGCGCTCAACGTCATCCAGGCCACCGACGTTGAAGAACGCCTGCTCTGCGATGTGGTCCAGCTCGCCGTCGCAGATAGCGGTGAAGCCTTCAACGGTGTCCTTGATGGACACAGTGGAGCCCTCGACGCCGGTGAACTGCTTGGCGGTGTAGGTGTTCTGGGACAGGAACTGCTGGATACGACGCGCACGCGATACGACGATCTTGTCTTCTTCAGACAGTTCGTCAACACCGAGGATGGCGATGATGTCCTGGAGTTCCTTGTTCTTCTGCAGGATCTGCTTAACACGGACGGCCGTGTTGTAGTGGTCCTTGCCGATGTACTGGGGGTCCAGGATTCGGGAGGTCGACGTCAGCGGGTCAACGGCCGGGTACAGACCACGGGAGGCGATTTCACGGGAAAGTTCCGTGGTCGCGTCGAGGTGTGCGAAGGTCGTGGCCGGAGCCGGGTCGGTGTAGTCATCTGCGGGAACGTAGATGGCCTGCATCGAGGTGATGGAGTGACCCTTGGTGGAGGTGATTCGCTCCTGGAGGAGACCCATCTCGTCGGCGAGGTTCGGCTGGTAACCCACTGCGGACGGCATACGGCCGAGCAGCGTCGAAACTTCCGAGCCTGCCTGCGTGAAGCGGAAGATGTTGTCGATGAAGAGCAACACGTCCTGGTTCTGGACATCGCGGAAGTACTCCGCCATGGTCAGAGCGGACAGGGCCACGCGCAGACGCGTTCCCGGCGGCTCATCCATCTGGCCGAAGACAAGGGCGGTGTCCTTGAGAACGCCTGCCTCTTCCATTTCAACCCAGAGGTCGTTACCTTCACGGGTACGCTCGCCAACACCGGCGAATACGGAAGTACCACCGAAGTTGCGGGCAACACGGGTGATCATTTCCTGGATCAGAACGGTCTTGCCAACACCGGCGCCACCGAACAGACCGATCTTTCCACCCTTGATGTACGGGGTGAGAAGGTCGATGACCTTGATACCGGTCTCGAGCATCTCCGTGGAGCCCTCGAGGGACGCGAAGGCCGGTGCCTTGCGGTGGATCGGCCAGTAAGCGTCAGCCTTGATCTCGGACTCGTCAACATCCAGCGGCTTGCCGAGGACGTTGAAGATGTGGCCCTTGACGCCGTCGCCAACAGGCACGGAGATCGGGGCACCGGAGTCCCGCACGGT
Source organism: Paenarthrobacter sp. NPDC092416 (assembly GCF_044755025.1). NCBI lineage: Bacteria > Bacillati > Actinomycetota > Actinomycetes > Micrococcales > Micrococcaceae > Paenarthrobacter > Paenarthrobacter sp. NPDC092416. Next base: position 850,573 of record NZ_JBIVQG010000001.1, on the reverse strand, counting down.
GGTACCGCGGACAAGGCCGTCGGTTGCCTGCAGGGAGATGGCGCGAACGAGGTTGTCACCCAGGTGCTGGGAGGTCTCGAACGTGATGGTCTTCGTCTGGCCGTTGAGAGTGATCTCAGTGGTCAGAGCGTTGTAAATCGAGGGGATTGCGTCAGCCGGGAATTCGACGTCGACAACCGGACCAATAACACGGGCAATGCGGCCGGTTGCACCGGCCGTTGCGGCTACGTGTTCGGTAGCAGTGGCAGTCATCTCTCTCACTTCACTCAGTAGATGGCGTGGGGTTAAGTTTATCTGTTTGGTGCAGGTGCGGCTTCGAGCCGAATCCGTGACCGGCTAGGACGCGAGGGCGTCGGCGCCGGCTACGATCTCGGAAAGCTCCTGCGTAATCTCGGCCTGGCGGGCCGTGTTGCGAAGGCGCGTGTACTTCTTGATCAGATCCGTCGCGTTGTCACCGGCCGACTTCATGGCACGCTGGCGGGCTGCGAGCTCGGAAGCAGCGGCCTGCAGCATGGCTGCGAAGATGCGGGACTCGATGTAACGCGGCAGCAGGGCGTCGAGGACCTGCTCGGTTTCCGGTTCAAATTCGTACAACGGCAGCAGCTCGGACTCCGAGGCTGCTTCTTCTTCGACGACCTCCAGCGGGAGAAGACGGATAACCGTCGGCTCCTGGGTCACCATGGACTTGAAGCGCGTGTAGACAACGTGGATCTCGTCCACGCCACCCTCTTCGTAGTCCGTGGCGAAGTCTTCGAGAAGTGCAGCGCCGACTTCCTGGGCGGTTTCGAATTCCGGTGCGTCCGTGCCGCCGGTCCATACGCGTGCGTAGGAACGGTTGCGGAAATCGAAGTACGCCTGTGCCTTACGGCCAACCAGGTACGCCTTGACTTCCTTGCCTTCTGCGTGAAGAAGCTCGGTGAGACCTTCTGCCTGCTTGAGCACGCTCGCGGAGTACGATCCTGCAAGGCCACGGTCCGAGGTGATGATCAGGACTGCGGCGCGGCGGATCTGCTCCGGCTCGGTGGTCAGCGGGTGGTCGATTTCGCTCTGAGTTGCGACAGCAGAAACGGCACGGGTAATCGCGTTCGCGTAAGGCAGTGAAGCTGCTACGCGGGCGCGGGCCTTACCGATGCGCGAGGTAGCGATCAGTTCCATCGCCTTGAAGATCTTGCGCATCGACGTCGTCGAGCTGATCTTCTGACGGTAGACCCGAATCTGGGCTCCCATACTTATCCTTTCCTAAGTTCTCGATGTACTGCCCTGCCGGGGCCCTTGCGGACCCCGGCAGAACAGGTCAACGAAACTAGCGCTTCTGCTTGACGATCTTTTCCTGGTCGACGTCGCCGCCGGAAATCGCTTCGTGCTCTTCGTGGCCAGCGCCAACCAGGTGGTTGTCGCCTTCCCCGAAGAAGCCCTTCTTGAAGGCAACGATCGATTCCTTCAGCGCGGCAGCGGTGTCGTCATCCAGGACGTTGGTCTGAGCCAGCGTGGTGAGGATGGAGGACTTGTGCTTGAGGTGCTCCAGGAACTCGGACTCGAAGCGGCTGATGTCCTCAACCGGAACGTCGTCCAGGTAACCGTTGGTGCCGGCCCAGATGGAAACAACCTGGTCCTCAACCGGGAACGGCGAGTACTGGCCCTGCTTGAGCAGTTCCATCAGGCGTGCGCCACGGGTCAGCTGCTGGCGGGAAGCCGCATCCAAGTCAGAGGCGAACATGGCGAATGCCTGCATGTCGCGGTACTGGGCCAGGTCCAGCTTCAAGGTACCGGAGACCTTCTTCATGGACTTGACCTGGGCAGCGCCACCAACGCGGGACACGGACACACCAACGTCAACAGCGGGACGCTGGTTGGCGTTGAAGAGGTCCGACTGCAGGAAGATCTGGCCATCGGTGATGGAGATCACGTTGGTCGGGATGTAGGCAGAAACGTCGTTTGCCTTGGTCTCGACGATCGGCAGACCGGTCATGGAGCCTGCGCCGAGCTCGTCGGAGAGCTTTGCACAACGCTCCAGCAGACGGGAGTGCAAGTAGAAGACGTCACCCGGGTATGCTTCGCGTCCCGGCGGACGACGCAGCAGCAGGGACACGGCGCGGTATGCTTCGGCCTGCTTGGACAGGTCATCGAAGATCACCAGAACGTGCTTGCCGCCGTACATCCAGTGCTGGCCAATGGCCGAGCCGGCGTACGGTGCCAGGTACTTGAAGCCTGCGGGGTCCGATGCCGGGGAGGCCACGATCGTGGTGTACTCCAGGGCGCCGTGGTCCTCGAGGGTCTGGCGGACTGCGGCGATGGTGGAAGCCTTCTGGCCGACACCAACGTAAACGCAACGTACCTGCTTGGTCACATCGCCAGAAGCCCAGTTGGCCTTCTGGTTGATGATGGTGTCCACAGCGATTGCGGTCTTACCGGTCTGGCGGTCACCAATGATCAGCTGACGCTGGCCACGGCCGATCGGGATCATGGCGTCGATTGCCTTGAGGCCGGTCTGCATCGGTTCGTGAACCGACTTGCGCTCGGTGACGCCCGGAGCCTGGAGTTCCAGTGCACGGGTGGTCTCGGCCTTGATCTCGCCGAGGTCGTCGATCGGCTGGCCCAGCGGGTCGACGACGCGACCCAGGAAGGCGTCGCCAACCGGAACGGACAGGATTTCACCGGTGCGGTGAACTTCCTGGCCTTCTTCGATGCCGGTGAAGTCACCGAGGATAATGACACCGATCTCGCGGACGTCAAGGTTCTGGGCCAGGCCCAGCGTGCCATCTTCGAAGCGAAGCAGCTCGTTCGCCATGACCGAGGGAAGACCCTCAACACGGGCGATGCCGTCACTTGCGGTGGTCACACGACCAACCTCTACGCGCTCTGCGTTACCGGGTTCGTAGGACGCCGCGAACTCGTTCAACGCATTACGGACGTCGTCGGCGTTGATGGTCAATTCGGCCATCTGCAGTCCCTGCTCTCCTGTTTTCGTGATCATCGTTGCTCACGATGACCGGGTTTTATATCAGTTAAGTTGTGCTTTGTCTGGCTAGCCAGCGAGCTGACGGCGGAGGTCGGTCAGGCGTGCGATGACCGAAGCGTCCAGCACTTCGTCGCCAACCTGGACACGGATTCCACCAATCAGTGAAGGGTCAACAGTGACGTTGACCTTCAGTTCGCGGCCGTACAGGGCATCCAGCCCGGCCTGCAGACGGCTGGCCTGCGTTTCCGTCAACGGACGGGTAACGCTGACAGTTGCAATCCAGCGCTGCTGACGCTTGGCTGCAAGCTTGGCGAAGGAATCGACGAGCTTGCTCGGCTTGACACCGCGCGGCTGTGATACTGCCTGGCCGATGAGAACCTTGGCTTCCTCGCTGCTGGCAGGAACAAGCTTCTCGGCCAGTGCAACCTTGGCCGCGGCGGATGCCTGCGGCTCAGACAGAGCACGTTGTACTTCGTGGCTGGAAGCAACGGCCTGGTTGAAAGCAAACAGATCGTTTTCCAGCTCTTCCAGCCCCGTGATACCGGAGGCAGAAACGGCCGACTTGTTTTCAGCTACGGCGATGACGACCGTGGCGGCAAGCGTCTCGAGTGCATCGCCGATATCGCGTGCAGATGCCCAGCGCGAGCTGGCCAATCCGCCTGCAATTTCAGCAGCATCAGCGGAGACTTTTCCGCCAACCAGCTGCATGACCAGCGCCGACTTCTCGTCTCCGCTACGGGACGGGTCAGTCAGGGCGCGGCGCAAGCCAGCCGAGCTGTCCACCGTTCCCAGGATTCCGAAGAGGTCCTTAGCCAACTGCAGCGAGGCAATGGGAAGCTTGGCTTCCAACTGCGCCAGCGCTGTGGTCAGCGATTCGCTCGATATACCTGCCATTACTTAGCTGCACCTGCGTTCTGGGTCTCCAGATCTGCCAGGAAGCGGTCCACAACACGTGCGGAACGCTCGTCGTCGGTGAGTGCTTCACCAACGATGCGGCCAGCCAGCGTAGTGGCCAGGGTGCCGACCTCGGAGCGGAGCGAGACAACTGCTGCCTGGCGCTCGGACTCAATGGCAGCGTGTGCCTGCTCGGTGATGCGTGCAGACTCAGCAGCTGCCTTCGCCTTCAGATCTGCGAGGATCTGCGCGCCTTCAGCGCGTGCTTCCTCACGGATACGGTTGGCTTCGGCACGGGCGTCGGTGAGCTGCTGCTTGTACTCTTCAAGAGCTGCAGAAGCTTCAGCCTGGGCCTTTTCTGCCTTTGCGATGCCACCTTCAATTGCTTCGGCGCGCTCTGCAAAGGTCTTCTCGAACATCGGGACAATGAACTTGACCACGATGTACAGGAGGACAGCAAAGCCGACGAGGACGACGCCCATTTCCCAAACGTTGGGAACGAGAGGGTTGGCGGCCTCTTCGCCTTCAGTGGCGGCTGAGATGATCAGCTGATTCATATTTCACCCGTCCTATCTACTCGGTTGCGGAATTCGCTTTGTTCTGAAGCCGAAGACTAGAGAACGAAAGCGAAGACGAGGCCGAGGATGGCGAGAGCTTCGGTCAGTGCCAGACCAAGGAATGCGATCGGCTGCAGCACGCGCTGAGCTTCCGGCTGACGAGCAACACCGTTGATGTAAGCCGCGAATACGAGACCCACACCGATACCACCGCCGATTGCGGACAGACCGTAACCTACGAGGTTGAGATTGCCTTCCATTTTTTTCCTTTCAAGATGCCACCCATGTGGCAGGTTGTTTGGTTTACTTCAATCCCCTCAAGGGGAAGTTTTGGGAGCCTAGTGGCTGTCGGCGTGCAGGGCGCCTTCAATGTAGATCGCGGTCAGCAGTGTGAACACATAGGCCTGCAGCGCCATGATCAAAGCTTCGAGCATGTACATGGCGATGGCGCCGACGAGAACAAGAACCGAGGTGCCCTTGAGCAGAACGTTTTCCTGCATGATCAGGAACTCGATTCCGGAGCCGGCGAGCATGACGATCAAGTGGCCAGCCAGCATGGTCGCGAACAGACGGAGGCTGTGCGTTACAGGGCGGACCAGGAAGTTCGAGATGATTTCGATCGGAACGACGATCGGGAGGATGTACCACGGAACGCCGGAAGGAACGGTTGCGAGCTTGAAGTACTTCAAGCCGTTCTTCTTGATACCGATGATGATCCAGGTGAAGTACACGATGCCGGCCAGCACGTAGGCGCCGCCAACATGGGAGAAGCTCGGGAGCTGGATGACCGGAATGGCGCCGTAGATGTTGTTCACCAGAATGAAGAAGAACAAACTGAACAGCAGCGGGACGTACTTGATGAAGTCCTTGCCGCCGATGATGTCCTTGGCGATGCTGTTGCGGACGAAGCCATAGGCCATTTCGCCTGCGAACTGCAGCTTGCCGGGAACCAGCTGCTGCTTACGTGCAGCGAGGATGAAGAATGTAGCGATAATGACGACCGAAAGGATTACCAGCAGCATCTGCTTGGAGAATCCGTCGTGCGCACCCCAAGGCAGGATTGCCGGCAGGTGCATTTCGTCGATTCCGGGTGGGGTGAAGGACCCCGAATCCTGGGCGGGGAGCGCAAGCGCGATCAACGCGTTTCCTCTCTGCTGTGTCCATCATTGGGCATTTGGCGGAATGTGGACACGTTGGACGCATCCGTATTCCATGTGAAATTATTTGGCATTACTGTCCCCGTCCTTGGACGGACCGCTGTCTGCGTTGCTCTCGCCAGAAGAGGTGCTTTGCCTGGTGAGGCCGTGCATATGGGAAAGATAGAACCCCCCTGTGGCTCCCAGCAGAGCGCCGAGGAGCACAATCCAGCGGGTCCCCCACAGATTATCCAGACCCCAGCCTATCAAACTCCAGACAATGATCCCGCCAACGATGTAGCTGAAGACGGCGATGCCTGCGTTGTATCCGCCGTCATTTCCGGCCTCAACCGGATCAGTGGCGTCGAGACCCTCTGAAGCAGAGTCAGACTGGCGGTGCTTGCGCTTACGCAGAGTCATCCGGACGGCCCTTCTCCTCGGCGGGATCGTTGAAGATCTGCAGACGCGCCTTACTGAAAGCGTAGATTTCTGCAGCCTGCCAAAGGACCACGGCTACGACTGCGCCGATGAGGAACCATCGACCGTGCAGCCATTCGGGGGTACCGATCGCAAAAAGAACAACGGCAAATCCGACGACCTTGACGAAGTACGTCGCAACAAAAAGGCCGACTGCGCCCGAGGGATTGCTGCGGCCGACAAAATGGCCGATCAAGAGACTGATCGCAAAGAAGACCATGACGAGTCCGCCACCGAAGGCGGTTGACAGCGCGCCCTGGGCACCATTGATGAATGCTGCCACAACGCTCGTCACGGCCAGTCCGGCCAGAGCAGCGGCGGAACTCACGAACAGCAGGCGGAGCCAGAGGTTCGACGTCTCGCGGGAAACTCCAACAGCACGTTTGCCGGACGGGCGTCCGGAATCGGCGTTGGATGTCATGGGGATACCAATCCTCGTGGCAGGGGAGCCATATTCTCAAAGTGGGGTTACGGGCGAGTGACTGTCCGCAGTAAGAATTCTACATGAGATAGAACTGTGACGATAACCCGGCGTCATGCACTACTCCCCCGATGGCAACGCTTTGCGGGCGAAGTACGGCCAGGCGGTCACAACAGCCATGACAAGGGCAGCGGCCACGTCCACGATCAGCACGATCTGCCAAGGGAACACAGCGAAGGCCACGCCGCCGAACGCCAGGATGCAAGTCCATACGTACAGCATCACAACAGCCGTCCGGTGGGAGTACCCAAGGTCCACGAGCTTGTGATGAAGGTGTCCGCGGTCTGCTGACCAGGGCGACTGGCCCCTGGCTGTACGCCTGATCACTGCCATGCCGAAGTCGAGCAGCGGAAGGGACAGGACAGCGAACGGAAGCAGGATGGGAATGATGGTGGGAATACCGTTTGCGCGGTCGTAAAGGCCGGAACCGATTTGCCCCGTCGCCACCACACCTGCCGAGGCCATGAGCAGCCCGATCAACATGGCTCCGGAGTCGCCCATGAAGATCTTTGCCGGGAACCAGTTGTGCGGAAGGAACCCGAGGCACGCACCCACGAGGATTGCCATGAGGAGCGTCGCGAGATCCGAGTTGTCTGTGGATGGATTATTCCTGTGGACCCAGTAGGCGGTGAGGAAGAAGGCGCCGCCACCAATCGTCGCCACGCCAGCGGCCAAGCCATCAAGCCCGTCGATGAAGTTCACCGCATTCATGGTGGTGACGATGAGTCCGGCGGTGAGCACAATTTGGACGAGCTCGGATTCGATGACGATCGGCTCGGGAATGAACGGCACTACTGACATCCGGACGCCCCAGATAGCCACGATCAAAGCAGCGGCGGCCTGGCCCATGAGTTTGATCCACCAGCGAATGTCCAGGATGTCGTCGGCCACACCAACAGCCACGATCACCATGGCTCCGGCCAGAATTCCCCACGGGGCGTCGTTATGCCGGAAGATGTCCTTCACAAAGAAGGAGTTGCTCGCCACAACCAATGCTACAAAGAAGCCGGCAAAGATCCCCAGCCCCCCGAGCTTGGAAATCAGCGACGAGTGCATGTCCCTGCTCCTGATGGGACGGTACAGCCGCAGGCGGTTACCCAGGACGCGGGCACCCCATGTTCCCGCGTATGCCACCACGGCAGCAGTGAGCATCATCAGCAGATACATGATCATGATGCGGCTCCAAGGCGTACGGCGCCGGCGCCACCAGAGACGTGGACCAGCTGACGCAGCCAGGGCGTCGCCGAAAAGTCGTGTAGTTCTGGGCAGCTCAAGGTCTGGAATTCTGTCTGTCGATAAATGGAACTACTCCGTCGCCATGCCTGCACCGGCTGTGCCGAATGTAGCTGGATTTCAGTGGACTCTAGTCACGATACTAATGCCAACGGCCGTGACCGCTTCGTGACACAGCCGGAGGACCGCAGCTTGATTCGCAGCGGCTTTACGGCTTGGCTTTTACTTCGCTTGCTCCTGCACGTTGCGCAATGGGTAGATTCCATCGAGCACTGCAGCGTTGGACCGCGGAGCTTTCAAGCTATGACGGAGGCCCTTAAGGAAGCCTGCCAGCAACACTCTGCGGTTGGGGGATGACGCGATGGTCCGTGTCCAGTTACGCAGGGATGCTCCGGTGAACAGCACCTTTTCCCACGGCGTCAGGGCATTCGAGCGCGTGTAGACCCACAGCTTATTGCGCACTTCGTAGTAGAAGCGGGGGCCTGGATCTGCGCCTGCGTCGCCGAAAACCTTGGTGTGGTGGTTGGCGACGGATGCAGCGGTTGCCAGCGCCACGCCGTGACGTGAGACCCTGGCCGTGTATTCCAGGTCATCGTTCCAGATGAAGTAGTCGGCGATCGGCAATCCGTGCCTGCGAATCTCTTCGGCCCTCATGAGCACCGAAACGAAGGATGCGCTGCGAATCTGAACAGCACCGATCCGCGACGCGACGGTCCGTGCTTCCACGCTGGCGCCAATCCTTGGGCGCATGCGGTTCATGGGATGGTCTCGTCCGTCGGTCCACACCACCCGACTCGCAATGAACGCCGGCGCGTCGCCGGTCTCGTGCTCGTATGCCTCCGACACGTCCAATGCCTCACGGAGTGCACCCGCCTGCGGTTCTGTGTCGTCATCCATGATCCACACGTAGTCAGCGCTGTGGTCCAGCAGGGCGCGTTCCATGCCCACCACAAAGCCTCCGGCACCACCCACGTTGGTTTTGAGTGTCACGACATCCGTGGGGACCGGTCCCTCATACGAGCGCAGGTATTCTGCGGTGGCGTCCGTGGAGGCATTGTCGATAATGACCACGGCATCAGGCACCAGCGTGCCGGAGGCGATGCCGCCCAGCGTGGTTTCCAGGAGTTCCCGCCGGTTATAGGTCACTACGACAGCGACCACAACAGGTTTAGACGTCATTTACTTGCCTTCGGTATGGGGTGGTTGGAGGCGGCGCCGAATCAGCAGCGCTGCAAGCTTCCAGGGCTCAATGAAGACGCGGTAAGCAACCCGGCCCGGATGAAGGACCAGGCGCCACGCCCATTCAAGGCCCAGCCGTCCCAGCCATCGGGGAGCCAGCTTCTGGACGCCGGCAATCTGTTCAATGGCACCGCCCACGGCACAATACACGGCTGGAGGCAGTTCGGCGAGCCTGCGTCCCAGGACGGATTCCTGGAGTGGCATACCGAGACCCAGAAGGACCAGTTGCGGACGGAAGGCCTTTAGCCAGTCCACCACGGCGACCTCCAAAGCATCGTCCCAGGCCTCGCCGGGCATGCCTTCGACGGACGCGCCGGGAACAATCGATTGAAGTTGCGCTACTGCCTTGGTGTTGGCGTCGCGTCCCGCGCCAATGACGGCCACGCGTTCCAGTCCTTGCACTCCCCCAAGCGCCGGTATCCAGTCCATAGAGCCCAGCCGATAAGACATCGGACCCTGGCCTGAAGCACTGAGCTGCTTTCGGTGGGCCAACCCCCACAGCATAGCCACAGGTGCGCCGTCCAGAAGGACAACGGAGCTGCCCTGGTAGAGGGCTCGAAAGTCGGCACACGAGTGGAGCAGCGTAACACTATGAAGATTGTGGCCGAGCACCGTCTTGGAGTCGCCCGCCGCGATGAGCCCACCCAAGACATCGACGAGGTCATCGACGCGCAGCGGAGTGGCGTCGACGTCGAGGACGGGGACGCGCTGACGCTCAGCGATCATTCGGGCTTGGCCTCGCGTGCAGCGTTCGGTTCAAGGGATTCCTGCGGTGCGTCATCGACGACGACGGGACCGGCCACCGCTTCCTGCTCACCTTCGGCGTCGGTCGTGTCAGCACCAGCCGGCACGTCTTCGGCAGGGAGGGCTTCCACAGCGGGGGCTTCAACGTCTGGCTCGCCGTCGATGCCGGTCGCAGTTTCCGCTTCGGGCTCCGCTTCAGGTACCGCGGTTTCGCCAAAGCCGAGGATCGCCGGCACGATTCCGCGGAGCTGCTCAAGCGACACTGCACCTTGGCGAACCACACGGAAGGGTGTAGCAGTTGCGTCGACGATCGTGGAGGAAACAGCCGCGGTGCCCTCCACTGGGCGGAAGCCGCCCTCAAGGTAGACCTCCACGGACTCCGCCAACTGCATACGGGCTTCGGAGGCGGTCTGTGCCGGTTCCTGCCCCGTACGATTCGCCGAGGACACGGCGAGGGGCCCGGTCAGGGCAAGTAGCTCCAAGGCGATCTCGTCATCGGGCATCCTGAGGGCCACAGTGCCCTTGGTCTCACCGAGATCCCAGTCGAGGGAAGGCTGAGCGTGCAGGATCAGCGTCAGCCCGCCCGGCCAGAATGCTTGCGCGAGCGCCCTGGCATCGGCGGGAACATCGGTAGCCAAGCCATCCAGAGCATTGATCCTGGGGATCAGGACCGGAGGGGGCATCTGCCGGCTACGGCCTTTCGAAGCCAGCAACAGCGTCACAGCCAGTGGGGAAAAGGCGTCAGCGGCGATTCCGTACACGGTGTCCGTTGGCATCACGATGCACTTCTTCTCGCTGATGGCACGCTGGGCGTGCTGAAGTCCGTCAGCACGCAGGTCATCGGAAGTGCAATTGTAGGTTGTGGTCACAGCGCTATTCTTTCACTCATCGGGGGCGGTGTTTGCCAGCACCGCGCTCGTGGCACGTTCCTTACCGTTCAGGTCAAAGTGTGTAGTGATCTGAGTCCAGTTTCCCGTCCGTTGCATCATGCCTGCGATCCACGCCGCTTGCACTTCGGCGTGTTCCATCACGAAGTAGCCACCTGGTTTCAGGAGACGCGCCGCTGACGCGGCTGCCGCCGTCGGCAGTTCCATACCGTCCGCTCCCCCGCCATACAGTGCTTCGGGGGGATCGTGGAGTGCAACTTCGGGTTCGTTCGGGATCGCTTCTGCGGGGATATACGGCGGGTTGGACACGACGACGTCGAAGGTTCCGTCGTGCTCGGGTAGCGCATCACGTAGATCGCCTTGGATCAACCTAACGCCGAGGGGCTCGAGGTTCCTGACAGCCCAGGCATGGGCAAAGACGCTGAACTCCACGGCATGGACCTCAGCACCGGGTACTTCGTGCGCAATTGAACCGGCAATCGCACCGGAACCCGTACCGAGATCCACCACCTTTGGGTGCGGCACGCCAGCCAAATGGTCAATGACCAACTGAACCACGGATTCGGTCTCGGGCCGCGGGATGAAAACCCCCGGACCCACCCGTAGCTCAAGGTGCCGGAAATACGCGACGCCGGTGATGTGTTGCAGCGGCACGCGTCCGGCACGCTCGGCAACCAGTTCACCGTAGCCTTCAGGAGCCAGTGCATCCCCGAGGAGCATGGCCCGCAAACGGCCAAGGCCCACTCCGAGCAAATGGTCGGCGAGCAGTTCTGCGTCCACGCGGGGAGTTGGCACGCCGGCGTCGGACAAAATGGCAGCAGCCTCGCGAACTGCGTCCGCGAGGCTCTGACCTTGGTAAAACGTCATGGATATGCTCTGTTGGCTGTTACTCGCCGATGGCATCCAGGCGCGACTGTTCATCCAGTTCGATGGCCGACTGGATGACGGGTTCGAGGTCGCCGTTCATCACGGCATCGAGGTTGTAGGCCTTGTAGCCGGTCCGGTGATCCGCGATGCGGTTTTCCGGGAAGTTGTAAGTTCGGATGCGCTCGGAGCGGTCCATGGTCCGGATCTGCGACTTGCGCTGCTCGGAGTTGGCGGCGTCAATCTGCTCCTGCTGGTGGGCCAAGAGGCGGGCGCGCAGGACGCGCATGCCGGCTTCGCGGTTCTGCAGCTGCGACTTTTCGTTCTGCATGGCCACCACGATGCCCGTGGGCAGGTGGGTGATGCGGACAGCAGAGTCAGTGGTGTTAACCGACTGGCCACCGGGACCTGAAGACCGGTAAACGTCGATCTTGAGGTCGTTCTGGTTGATCTCAAGCTCTTCTGGCTCGTCCACTTCGGGGAGCACCAGGACACCGGCAGCCGATGTGTGGATGCGGCCTTGGGATTCCGTTACGGGAACGCGCTGCACGCGGTGCACGCCACCCTCAAATTTCAAGCGGGCAAAGACGCCCAAAGCGGGGTCGTTGGAGTTGCCCTTGATCGCAACGGAAACGTCCTTGTAGCCGCCCAGGTCCGATTCGGTGGCGGAGATCATTTCGGTCTTCCAACCGCGGGATTCGGCGTAGCGCATGTACATACGCAGCAGGTCGCCGGCGAACAATGCAGCTTCGTCGCCGCCTTCGCCGCCCTTTACTTCAAGAATGACGTTGCGGGCGTCGTCGGGATCGCGCGGGATCAGGAGACGGCGAAGCCTTTCCTCGGCGGCGGGAATCTGCTCCTGCAGCACCTCCACCTCAGCGGCGAAGTCGGGATCCTCTTCAGCCATCTCCTTGGCAGCTTCAAGGTCATCGTTAAGCCCGCGCCACTTGTTGTACGCCTCCACGATGCCCTGGAGCTGAGCAGAACGCCGGCCCAACTTGCGGGCCGCAGACTGATCGGCATAAACAGCAGGATCACTCAACTGCGCCTGGATAGCAGCATGCTCGTCAAGCAATCCCTGTACGGACTCAAACATTTTCAAACCTCTTTCGACTCGTATCCAAGTCTAATTTGCGCCGACGATTCCGTAGGCCGCACGAATTTCCCGCACGGGGAGATGACGGCCGGACGCAAAGGTGACGAGTCCGCCGTCGAGTAATTTTGCCGGCCCGGGAGTGGCATCGGGCCTTTCGTAACGTTGCTGCTGACGTACGCAGTACGTCAGCAGCAACGCGAAGGGGCGGGGCCGGCAAAATTGCTTGACGGCCCCACCCCACGTAACGCTATTTGTCGTTGTCCGACTTCGCTCCAAGCGTCGTCTTCTGAACCTGCATGAGGAACTCGACGTTGCTCTGCGTCTCCCGGATCTTGTTGGTCAGCAGCTCAAGGCTCTGCTGCTGCTCCAGACCGGAGAGGACCCGGCGCAGCTTCCACATGATCTTGACTTCCTCAGCCGAGAGCAGGTTTTCTTCGCGACGGGTACCGGAGGCGTTGACGTCAACAGCCGGGAAGATGCGCTTATCTGCCAACTGGCGGGACAAGCGGAGCTCCATGTTGCCGGTGCCCTTGAACTCTTCGAAGATGACCTCGTCCATCTTGGAACCGGTCTCGACGAGCGCGGTTGCCAGAATGGTCAGCGAGCCGCCGTTTTCGATGTTGCGAGCTGCACCGAAGAAGCGCTTCGGCGGGTACAGCGCTGCGGAGTCAACACCACCGGACAGGATTCGGCCGGAAGCCGGTGCTGCCAGGTTGTACGCGCGGCCCAATCGGGTCATGGAGTCCAGCAGGACCACCACGTCCATGCCCATCTCCACAAGACGCTTGGCGCGCTCGATGGAGAGTTCAGCAACGGTGGTGTGATCGTCGGCGGGACGGTCGAAGGTGGAGGCAATGACCTCACCCTTGACGGTGCGCTGCATGTCCGTGACTTCTTCCGGACGTTCGTCAACCAGCACCATCATGAGGTGGACCTCAGGGTTGTTGGTGGTGATTGCGTTCGCAATGGACTGCAGGATGAGCGTCTTTCCGGCCTTGGGCGGGGAGACGATCAGGCCACGCTGGCCCTTGCCAATCGGGGCCACGAGGTCGATGACACGCGGTCCGATCTTCTTGGGATCCGTTTCGAGGCGCAGACGTTCGGACGGGTAGAGCGGGACGAGCTTGGCGAACTCGACGCGGTCCTTCAGTTCTTCAGGCGTCTTGCCGTTGACCGAAGTGACACGGACAAGTGCGTTGAACTTCTGGCGTGAGGACTGCTGGTTACGGTCTTCACCATCACGCGGGGCGCGGATGGCACCGACTACGGCGTCGCCCTTGCGCAGGTTGTACTTCTTGACCTGGGCCAAGGAGACGTAGACATCGTTCGCGCCGGGGAGGTATCCCGAGGTGCGGATGAAGGCGTAGTTCTCCAGGACGTCCAGAATGCCGGCCACGGGCAGCAGGACGTCGTCTTCGGTAACCTCGACGTCGTCGACATCCGGTCCCTGGGCACGGCCGCGACGGCGTTCGTTCCGGTCGCGGAATCGGTCGCTGCGGGTGTTTCCGTCACGGCTGTCCTGACCCCCGCGGCGGTCATTGGGCTCGTTGCGGTCACGACGGTTGCGTCGATTGCGGCGGTTGCCGGTCTCTTCGACGTCGATGGTGTCTTCACGGCGACCGCGGGTGTTGTCGCGGCGCTCACGCTGGGCCGGCTCAGCGGACTCGCCGGCCTGCTCGCGCTGCTCAGAACGCTGTTCGCGCGGTTCGCGCTGCTCACGGGGCTCGCGCTGTTCACGCGGTTCGCGCTGTTCACGGGGTTCCCGCTCCGTGCGCGGCTCTGCTGCGGGTGCCTCGGCGGTTTCGACCGGGGCTGCGGCAGCTTCGCCGCGGCGACGGTTGCGGGTGCGGGGCTGGCGGCGCTCAGCAGCAGCGTCACCGGCCTCCGGTGCGGCAGCAGCGGGTACCTCAACAGCGGCAGCAGCCGGAGCTTCGGTGGCCTCGGCAGCGGGAGCTGCCACGACGCCGTCGCTCGTTGCCCGGCGGCTGCGACCACGGCCACGGCCGCGGGGAGCTTCCTGGACGGGCGCTTCGGCAGACCCGGCCGCAGGGGCGCTGGTCTCGGTGGCCTTGGCCTCGGCTGCAGGAGCTTCCTTAGCCGGGGCTGCGGCCTTTGCCGTCGCCTTGGCCGGAGCCTTCACAGTGCTCGTCCCCGCGCGGTGGGCGGAAATGGCCGTGACCAAATCCCCCTTACGCATACGGGACCCCCCGGAGATGCCCAGCTGGCTCGCGAGAGCCTGAAGCTGGGCGAGCTTAAGGCCTGCAAGGCCGCTGCTCTTGGTGGTTGCGGCCGTTGACGACTCGGCAGCAGAAGATGTGGTGTCCACAGCTGAAGCCAGCTCAGTGGTTTCTGTCACGAAGGATCCTTCCCCCTCGACGGCGTCCAGAGCAAGAGCTGGACGCGATGATTTGTTCTGGGCTGCAGTTCAGATCTGCAGCCGGTGATGTCGGCCTTGCCGGACGGATTTGTGGCCAGCAAGGCCGGATACTGATCGTCTTCACTGATTCCAGTTACCCGGACAGCCGACTAAGAGTTCAGGAAACAGAGAGAGTTCTGCGGCACCTGAGACAGGCCGGAAGGAGACGGCACCATCAGGGCGTTGGCACAGTTGACGAAAGGAACGGCGAAATCACCGAAATCCAAAATCAGGGAACTGCCCGCGGCTTTACCGGCGGTGCACTTCCACTCTAGCACCTTCAACGTCCACAGCCAGCGTCATCACACGCCAGCCGACATCGGGTGTGTTGGCCGCAGTGAACGCCTCGATGAGTTCAGCAATCCTGGCGGCCTCGCCGCTGCCGTTGGCCAGAACCATGACGGTGGGCCCGGCCCCAGAGACAACAGCCGCATGACCGGCAGAACGGAGGGCCGCTATGAGGTCCGCGCTCGGGCGCATGGCCTGGGCACGGTAGCTCTGGTGCAGGTAATCCTCGGTACCAGGCAGCAGGAACTCCGGCTGCGTGGTGAGGGCGTGGATCAGCAGCGCCGCACGCCCGGAGTTCATTGCGGCAGCGTGGTGACCGATCGACGCCGGAAGGAGTCCGCGCGCCGTTTCTGTAGAGAGCTCATAGTCCGGCACGGCAACTACAGGAATAACTGACGGCGCGACGTCCGCGCGCGTGCTGCTGTACTGCTCGCTGTCCTGCCATGACAGCGCCAGTCCGCCGAAAATGGCGGGGGCGACGTTGTCTGGGTGGCCTTCCATCTCACTGGTCAGCTGCAGGATCCAGTCGCGGTCCTGCCGTGCTTCCTCGGGAACCAGTGCGTTGGCTGCGGTCACTGCTGCCACGACGGCCGAAGCGGAGGAACCCAACCCGCGGCCGTGCGGATTGACGTTGTCTGCCGTGATGCGCAGGCCCGCACGCTGGTAGCCCAAACGGTCGAGTGCAAGATCAATGGCGCGAACCACAAGGTGGCTCGCGTCGCGGGGAAGGGTATCCGCGCCCTCACCGGAGAGCTCGAACTCGAGCTCTCCGGTGGTCAGCGTTTCGACCGTCAAGGTGTCGTAAATGGACAGGGCCAGGCCAAGGCTGTCGTAGCCGGGACCCAGATTGGCACTCGTACCGGGGACCTTGACGGTCAGCCGCTGGCCTGCCGCGACAAGTGCACGATCGGTCGCGGTGGGCTGCGATGATTCCACTCTTACTTTTCTTCCAGTCCCAGTTCGGCGGCAACGGTGACGACGTCGTTCGGCACCTTGACGGGCTGGACGTCGCTGCCGTCCTCGGTGCGAAGGGCCCACTGCGGATCCTTGAGGCCGTGGCCGGTAACGGTGATGACGATGGTCTTGCCGGACGGAACCTCGCCTGCGGCGTGCTTCTTGATCAAGCCTGCGACGCCGGCGGCCGAACCGGGTTCGACGAAGACACCTTCCTTGGCGGACAGCCACCGGTGGGCTGCCAGGATTTCATCGTCAGTGACGGCTTCAATCAGGCCTCCCGACTCGTCACGGGCTGCCACTGCGGTGTCCCAGGATGCGGGGTTGCCGATGCGGATGGCCGTGGCGATCGTGTCGGGTTCGGTGATCGGGTGTCCGGCAACGAACGGTGCCGCGCCGGCTGCCTGGAAGCCCCACATGATGGGGGTCTTCGTGGAAACGGCCGGAAGGGTGCCGTTCGCGGTCTCGAAGGGCGCGGAGTACTCCTTGTAGCCCTTCCAGTAGGCGCTGATGTTGCCGGCATTGCCGACGGGGAGCACGTGGATGTCCGGGGCGTCGCCGAGGGAGTCTACGATCTCGAAGGCGCCGGTCTTCTGGCCCTGGATGCGGGCCGGGTTGACCGAGTTCACCAGGAACACAGGGTAGGACTCGCCGAGCTTCCGGGCGATGTCCAGGCAGTTGTCGAAGTTGCCGTCCACCTGCAACAAGGTGGCACCGTGCGCGATGGCCTGGCTCAGCTTGCCCATGGAAATCTTGCCCTCGGGAACCAGCACGGCGCACTTGAGTCCGGCAGCAGTGGCGTACGCGGCGGCAGACGCGGACGTGTTGCCGGTGGAAGCACAGACCACTGCCTTGGCGCCGGCTTCAACAGCGGCTGTCATGGCCATGGTCATGCCACGGTCTTTGAACGAACCCGTGGGGTTCATGCCTTCAACCTTGAGGTACACCTGCGAGCCGGTCAGCTCGGAAAGCTTCTGGGCGTGAACGAGGGGCGTGCCGCCCTCGCCGAGGGTGATGACCTTCGTGGCTTCCGTTACGGGCAAACGATCAGCGTATTCGCGGATTACTCCGCGCCATTGGTGAGCCACTTAGACCCCTTCTACCCGCAGTACGGATGTCACAGAATTGATGACGTCCAGGCTCTTGACGGCCTCGACGGTTGCTGCGAGTGCAGCTTCGGATGCACGGTGCGTCACGATCTTCAGCTCGGCCGACTCAACGTTCGACGCAGAGTCACGGTGGATCGTCTGACGCATGATTTCGATCGAGACGCCGTTCTCCGCAAAAATGTGCGCGATACGCGCCAGCACGCCTGCCTGGTCAGCGACGTCCAAGCCGATGTAATAGCTCGTAGTAGAAGCGTCGATGTTAAGCGCCGGGACGTGGCCGGTGGTGGTTTCCGTGCGGCCAGGGCCACCCAGGACCAAGCGACGCGCAGCGGAGACGAGGTCGCCCAGCACCGCAGATGCGGTTGGAGTTCCGCCTGCGCCCTGGCCGTAGAACATCAGCTCGCCGGCGTTTTCGGCCTCAATGAACACAGCGTTGAATGCGCCGCGGACAGCAGCCAGCGGGTGTTCCCGCGGAAGGAGCGTCGGGTGGACGCGCACGGAAATTCCGCTGCCATTGTCCGATGAGTCGATCTTCTCGGCGATCGCCAGCAGCTTGATGACAAAGCCGGCTTCCTTGGCCGACGCGATGTCCGCAGCGCTGACCTTGGTGATGCCTTCGCAGTAGACGTCGTCCAGGGAGAAACGTGTGTGGAAGGACAGTGACGCAAGGATGGCTGCCTTCGCGGCAGCGTCATGACCTTCGACGTCGGCCGTGGGGTCTGCTTCGGCGTAGCCAAGACGCTGGGCTTCTGCCAGGGCATCGGCGAACTGGGCACCCGTGCTGTCCATCTGGTCAAGGATGAAGTTGGTGGTGCCGTTGACGATGCCCAGCACGCGCGTGATGCGGTCGCCGGAGAGGCTGTCGCGGATGGGGCGCAGGATGGGGATGGCGCCGGCCACTGCGGCTTCGTAAGACAGCTGGACGCCGGCCTTGTCTGCCTCTTCGTAGAGTGTGGGACCGTCCTGGGCAAGCAGTGCCTTGTTGCCGGTGACAACGCAGGCGCCGTTCTGGATGGCGGTCAGGATCAGTGAACGGGCAGGCTCGATTCCACCCATGAGTTCGATCACCAGGTCCGCGTCCTTGACGAGCGTTTCGGCGTCGGTGGTGAACAGCTCGCGCGGCAGTTCAACGTCGCGCGGAGAGTCGAGGTTGCGCACGGCGATGCCGGACAACTCCAGACGGGCGCCGCTGCGCGCAGCGAGTGCCTCGGCGTCGTCAATCAGAATCCGCGCGACCTGGGCCCCAACGTTGCCACAGCCCAGCAGGGCCACCTTCAGGGTTCGCACTTCAGACATTCGCCACTCCCATGTCGCGGTTCAAGAGATCTTCTTCGGTTTCCCCGCGGACAATCAGCCTGGCGGCTCCGTCGCGCACAGCGACAACGCCAGGCCGGGCCAGGTAGTTGTAGTTGCTGGAAAGGGCCCAGCAGTAGGCGCCGGTACCCGGTACTGCGAGCAAATCACCGGCTGCCACATCCGCGGGCAGATATACATCTCTAACAACTATGTCGCCGCTCTCGCAATGTTTGCCCACTACGCGGGACAGCTGCGGAGCTGCTTCCGAGTCGCGCGAGGCCAAAATTGCCGAATAATCCGCGTCGTACAGCACCGGGCGGGCGTTGTCGCTCATTCCACCGTCCACTGACACATAGCGGCGCGGATACGTAACGTTCCCGGGACCGTCCTCGCCCGCCGGAGCGTCAACGCGAACCGTTTTCAGCGTTCCGACCTCGTACAGCGTGAACGTGGTGCTGCCGACAATGGCGCGTCCCGGCTCGATCGAAATGCGCGGTGACTCGATGCCGAGTTCGGAGCATTTTGAGCGGACGACGGCGGCCATCGCCTGCGCAATCTCGGCCGCGGGACGAGGGGTGTCCACCGGCGTGTAAGCGATGCCGTAGCCACCGCCAAGGTCCAGCTCCGGCAGGACGATGGAGTACTTGGACTGCATGGCAGCCAGGAAACCAAGGAGTTTCTCTGCAGCGACTGCGAAGCCGTCCGGTTCGAAGATCTGCGAACCGATGTGGCAGTGCAAGCCCAGGAGTTCCACGCTGGGGTAGGACGTCGCTGCGGCTACGGCTTCTTCTGCCGCGGACAGGCCTGCCTCCTCCGTGGAGTCGTCCGCCATGGAAAGGCCAAACTTCTGGTCCTCGTGTGCCGTGGCGATGAACTCGTGGGTGTGTGCGTGGACGCCAGGGGTCAAGCGCAGCATGACCTTTGCCGTTTCCCCCCGGCCGGAGGCGATCTTCGCCACGCGCTCAAGCTCGTCAAGGCTGTCTACAACAATCCGGCCGAGCTTCATGTCCAGAGCACGGTTGATCTCGGCGTCGGACTTGTTGTTGCCGTGCAGGCCAAGGTTGGCGCCGTCTATTCCTGCACGTGCAGCGACGGCGAGTTCGCCGCCGGAGCATGTGTCCAAGCGAAGGCCTTCCTCTGCCACCCAGGCTGCCACCGCGGTGCACAGGAAGGACTTACCTGCGTAGTAGACGTCCACACCCCCGCAAATATCGGCGAAGGCAGCATCGAAGGCGTCCTTGAACGCGCGCGCCCGGGCCCTGAAGTCCGATTCGCTCATCACGAACAGCGGCGTGCCGAACCGGGCTTTGAGCTCACTGACGGGAATCCCGTCGATGGTGACCTCACCGGCGTCGTTCTTCTCAACCCCGGCCGCCCACATGGGCGACTGAAGGACGCTAAGGTCTTCGGGAACAGCCAGCCACTCTGGAGCGAGTGGGGAAGCGTGTGTGTTCATTGCCCTACATCCGTTCCGGCGCCGAGACGCCCAGCAGTTCGAGTCCATTGGCGAGGACCTGGCTTGTGGCGTCGTTCAGCCACAGGCGCGTGCGGTTGACGTCCTGAACGGGATCGTCGCCCTGGGGCGAGACCCTGCAGGCGTCGTACCAGCGGTGGTAGGCGCCGGCGATGACCTCGAGGTGGCGTGCCACGCGGTGCGGCTCGCGCAGTTCGGCAGCCTTGGCCACGATCGAGGGGTAGCTGCCCAGGTAGGAAAGCAGCTCATTTTCGGTGGCGTGGTCCAGCAGCGAGGCGTCGAAAGCGTCCTCGCCATTAACCTGGCGGTCCACCCCGGCATCTGCCGCGTTACGTGCCGTGCCGCGGGAACGGGCGTGGGCGTACTGGACATAGAACACAGGGTTCTCGTTGCTGTTCTTCTTCAGCAGTTCCGGATCCAGCGTCAGCGGCGAGTCGGCCGGGAAGCGCGCCAGCGAATAACGGACCGCGTCCTTGCCGAGCCAGGAAATGAGGTCCTTGAGCTCGATGATGTTGCCCGCACGCTTGGACAGCTTGGCACCATTGACGGACACAAGCTGGCCAATCAGGACCTCGATGTTCACTTCTGGATCGTCGCCCGCGCACGCAGCAATGGCCTTGAGGCGGTTGATATAGCCGTGGTGGTCTGCGCCAAGGAGGTAGATTTTCTCGGTGAAGCCGCGGTCCTTCTTGGACAGGTAATAGGCGGCATCCGCGGCGAAGTAGGTAGGTTCGCCGTTGGCACGGATCATGACACGGTCTTTATCGTCGCCGAAGTCGGTGGTGCGCAACCACACAGCACCGCCGTCGTCGAACACGTGGCCTTGCTCGCGGAGGCGGGCCACGGCCGCTTCGATCGCGCCGGCGTCGTGAAGTTCCTTCTCGGAAAAGTAGACGTCGAATTCAACGCCAAACTCGGCGAGTGTCGTCTTGATGTCGGCCATCTGGGCCTCGTAGGCGGCTGCCCGAATGACGGGAAGCGCAGCTTCATCAGTCAGTTCACGAATGCCCGGGTGCGCCTTGAGGACTTCGTCGCCCAATTCCACGATGTACTCGCCGGGGTAGCCACCCTCCGGTACGCCGCGGCCGTGGAGCCGGGACAGCACCGAGTTGGCGAAGACGTTCATCTGCGAGCCGGCGTCGTTGATGTAGTACTCCGCTGTGACATCGGCGCCGGATGCACGAAGGACACGCGCGATCGCGTCACCCAAGGCAGCCCAGCGGGTGTGGCCGATGTGCAGCGGGCCGGTGGGGTTCGCAGACACAAACTCCATGTTGACCACACGGCCTGCGAGCGCCTGGTTGGTCCCATACGTGGCACCTGCCTCAACGATGACCTTCGCGAGGGCGCCGGCGGTGGCAGCATCGACGGTGATGTTAAGGAAGCCGGGGCCTGCAATCTCCACGCCGGTGACCCCGCTGATCCCCTTGAGTCGATCACTCAGGATTCCGGCGAATTCCCGCGGATTTGTCCCGGCCTGCTTGGCCAGCTGCAGGGCGATGTTGGTGGCCCAGTCTCCATGCTCCCGGTTCTTGGGTCGCTCCACTCGCACCTCGTCGGGCACGGCGGATTCCGTCAAGGCGATTTCGCCGGCGGAGACGGCATCCTTAAGGCAGGTGGATATGGCAGCAGAGAGTTCTTCGGGAGTCACGCATCTAGCCTACCGGGGGCCTGCAAAGTCGCGGAATTGGTGGCCCCGTATGTGGATAATGTGGACACAGCCGGCACACAGAAATGACTGTCTTGAGCCACAGGCTGAACCATTACGCTGAATTCAACGTTGTGAAGACGTAAGAGGTGGCCTCGGCGGTCATCCATTGACCGAATTACATCCGTTGACGAAATCTTGTCCAGTTGAAACGAGCAGAACCATGACTACGCCACTCCGCAAGAGCCTCTACGTCGGCATCGCCGGCCTCTCCCTCGTTGGGGCGGTGACCGGCTGCGCGCCCTCCACGCAATCACCGTCAACGCAGTCGACGCCTGCTGCAGAGAACGGCGGCCAGGCCAGCACCAGCAGCCCCTCGTCGTCTGCCACCAGCGGTTCCACCACGGGGACCTCGACCACCTACAAGGACGGTACCTACAGCGCGGACGGAACATACACCTCCCCCAACGGCCAGGAAACCGTAGGTGTGGAGATCACGCTCGCCGGGGACAAGGTGTCCGCAGTGAACATCACTACGCACCCTTCCAACCCGAACACCAAGAAGTTCCAAGGGGAGTTCGCCAGCGGCATTTCGGCGCAGATCGTGGGCAAAGACATTGATGAACTCAATGTCTCCAAGGTGGCTGGCTCGTCGCTGACCAGCGGCGGCTTCAACGAGGCCGTGGAACAGATCAAGTCCCAGGCGAAGTAGCGTCATGCCGCATCCGGGCTGGAACAACTTCAGTTTCGAAGGGATCGGCACGAAGTGGGAAATTTCGACGCCGGACGGTCTTGCCGTCTCCGTGCAGCAGCGGTTGCTTGAAACCGTGGAGGAATATGACCTGACGTATTCGCGGTTCAGGCCGGATTCGTTGGTCTCCGGCCTGTCCCACGGGCCTGGAAGCGTTGTCCTGCCTGAGCATGCAGCCGAACTTCACGATGTCTACGCCACCCTTTACCGGTTGAGCCACGGGGCGGTGACACCGCTGATCGGCAGCAGCCTTGAACGGCTGGGCTACGATGCCGGCTACACCCTCCGGCCTTCCGGGACCGCGTTGGCCCCGCCCCGGTGGGAAGACGTCCTTGGGTGGTCCGGGTCAAGACTGACCGCCAAGGAAGCTTTGGTCTTTGACATCGGCGCTGCCGGAAAGGGACAGCTCGTGGACCTGCTGGGCGGAGTCCTCCGTTCAGCAGGTCACATGGATTTCTTGGTGGATGGCAGCGGGGACATGTTGCACGCGGGGAACCATCCGGTCACGGTCGCGTTGGAGCACCCCTACAACCGCCGGCAGGCTATCGGAACCGTAGAGCTGGACAATTCCGCTCTCTGCGCTTCCGCCGCCAACCGGCGCAGTTGGGGTGACGGACTGCACCACGTCCTTGACGGGACCACCGGCAAACCGATCCAGACAACAGTTGCCACCTGGACCATGGCCGGGAGCGCCCTTGTGGCTGATGCTTTGGCCACTGCACTCTTCATGGTGGAACCTGCCGGGCTGGAGGACGAGTTCGAATTTTCCTGGCTGCGCGTGTCTTCGACCGGTGCTGCCACGTTTTCGACCGGTTTCGAGGGGAGACTGTTCACATGAACGCCGTGAAGTCGCGATTGGACACTTGGCTGGGCCGCTTCACCATGTACCGGCTAATCCTGTGGGTGTTGGCCATCCTGGTGGTTTACAGCATGCTGCTCAACGTTCTGGGGTGGCTGACATTCGGGCTCCCGCAGATGCTGGTGCACCTGGCCCTTTGCCTCGGCGTGACCTACGTTACCAACCGACTGTTGGCGCTGCTCTTCCGGACAAAGCCCCATTCCGAGTCTTCCCTCATCAGCGGTTTGCTCCTCTATTTCCTGTTCTGGCCAACCTTCGCCTCCTTGGATATGGCAGGAGTTGCACTGGCCTGCTTCTTGGCGAGTGCATCCAAATACGCACTGGCCGTCCGCGGGCGGCACATCTTCAATCCGGCCGCCGCCGGCGCATTCATCACGGGCTTGACGGGCCTGAACATTGCCACGTGGTGGGCCGCCACCCCGGCCATGCTGTGGCTCTTGGTTCCTGGAGTATTTGTCGTCTTGTACAGGACCCGCAAGCTGCTGATGGCCTCCACTTTCCTTGTGGTGGCAGCCGGCATCGTTTGCGTCGAGCTTTTGAGCCGGGGCATGACGTTGGGGCAAGCCCTGTGGCAGCCCCTCGCGCAGCGGCCCTTGCTTTTCTTCGTGGGCTTCATGCTGTCCGAACCGCTCACGCTGCCCCCGCGGCGTTGGCAGCAGTTGGCCCTTGCCGCCGTCGTGGGTGTTGTCTTTGCTGTTCCCTACAACCTGGGCTTCGTCGCCAACTCACCGGAGCTTGCCCTGCTGCTCGGCAACGCGATCGCGTTCTTCCTTGGCCAGCGCGGCGCCGTTGAGCTGACATTCAAGGGGTCCCGGGCGCTTACACCGGGCAGCACTGAGTTCCGCTTCGAGCCAAAGCGTCCGGTCAGGTTCTCGGCCGGTCAATTCATGGAGCTGAACCTGCCGCACACCGGCTCCGACGGTAGGGGACGGCGCCGTGTCTTCAGCATCACCAGCGCGCCGGGCGCTCCCGAGGTGACGTTCGGCGTCGGCACTGCCGAGCCGGTGTCGACCGCTAAAAAATCGCTCCTCAATCTCCAGCCCGGCGACACGATCACCGGAACCGCCGTGGGCGGCGACTTTGTTTTACCGCACGACGCCGGCAAGCCGGTGCTGCTCATTGCCGCGGGTATCGGCGTCACACCTTTCCTCTCGCACCTGGGATCCGAATCCGTTTCGGGCCGCGACACCGTGCTGCTCTACCTTGCAGCCGGACGCGACGAACTTGCCTGCGTCGAGCAGCTTGAGGCGTCCGGAGCGAAGGTGATCGCCCGCCTGTCCGACGGTTCTGCTCCCCCGGCATTCATGCACGACGCCGGTACCGCCAGAATTGACGGCTCGTCGCTGAAGGAGCTCGTCCCCGACATCGGGGCCCGGGATGTGTACGTTTCCGGTTCACCTGTGAGCGTGGATTCGTTGCGCTCGGCTGCCCGCAGCGCAGGTGCCCGGCGCGTCCACGTTGATTCGTTCGCAGGGTACTGACCCGGGGTTTCGTCTTCAGAGCCCCGTTTTCATTTGCGGCGTAGTGGCTGCTAAGCTCTAGGACGTCCCACCGGCAACGGAGGGAACCCCGGATGCCCTCGTAGCTCAGGGGATAGAGCGTCTGCCTCCGGAGCAGAAGGCCGTAGGTTCGAATCCTATCGAGGGCACAGTGAACACCCCGCCAGTCCAACTGGCGGGGTGTTTTTTGCTTGTCGGCCGCTGCCGACTGATGCCACTCTCCCAGTTCGAGGCTTGCCGGGCCGGCACGCAAGAATTGTCAGAGCCCGCTCCTAAGCTGATTCCACGATCTGTCCTCGGACGTTGTCCGGAGCTACGAAGGGGTTTGCCGTGATTTGTTCGATCGTCCCGCCGTACATGCTGCGCAGGATCGCAGCGCAAAACGAACCACGGTTGTGGGCGGTTGCCCGCGCTGCCAAGGAGTCGCTCCTCCACATCAAGGACCTCCAAGCGGTCCGGGCGGCTCCTTCACCTGCCGCGCCACCACGGGCGATTGAGGCCAAGCCAGGGCCGCCCCAGCGCACTGTCTACGACGCCGATACGTCAGAAACCCTGCCTGGCCGGGTGGTCCGCAAAGAAGGCGCAGCACCCACCGGAGACGCCGCCACGGATGAAGCCTACGACGGCCTCGGCAGCACGCACCGCCTCTACGCGGAGGTCTTTGGCCGGGACTCCATCGACGCGGTCGGCCTTGCACTCGATGCAACGGTCCACTATGGCAATCTCTACGACAATGCCTTCTGGGACGGCAAGCAAATGGTGTTTGGCGATGGCGATGGCGAGATCTTCCAGCGGTTCACCAAGTCCGTGAGCGTTATCGGCCACGAACTGGCACATGGCGTCACCCAGTTCACCGCAGGGCTCGCCTACCGCAACCAAGCCGGAGCCTTGAACGAATCCATGTCGGACGTCTTCGGCGTACTCGTGGAGCAATACCTCAAGCAGGAGACCACGGAGCAGGCAAGCTGGCTGATCGGGGAAGGACTTTTCACGGACAAGGTACAGGGTGCCGCGCTGCGGTCAATGAAGGCGCCCGGTACTGCATACGACGACGACGTCCTCGGGAAAGATCCCCAACCCGATTCCATGGATACCTACGTGAGGACGAGTGCTGACAATGGCGGAGTACACATTAATTCGGGCATCCCCAACCGCGCGTTCTACCTCGTGGCCGCGGAACTCGGCGGCAATGCCTGGGGCGTCCCGGGTCAGATCTGGTACGAGACACTCACCAGCGGATCCCTCCCTGCCACGTGCACCTTCGGAAAGTTCGCGAAGACCACGGCCGCGGCCGCCGAGGAACTCTTCGGCCAAGGCTCGGTAGAGCATGACGCCGTCCTGAAGGCGTGGGAGACTGTGAAAGTCAAGGTTTAACCGGCTTCGGGACCGCCCGTCTTCGGGTGGTCCCGCCGGAAACCACCAGCAGGTCGAATGAGAAGCAGCCGGTCATGAAGATCACTGTCCAGCGCAGCGGGGGCGTCGCCGCAATGACCCTTGTTTGGAGCGTGGACGCCGTCTCGCCTGATGACAAGGAACGCTGGATGCCCATCGTGGAGGCGTGTCCTTGGGAAGAGGCAAAGGCCCAGGCCCGGACGCCCAACCAGCCGGACCGCTTCATGTACTCCATCAGGGCCGGCCAACGGCGGGCCACCCTGCCGGACAAGGCAGTGACCGGGCCGTGGCAGGAACTCGTGGAGTGCGCCAAAGCGGAAGGATCCGAGTCCCGCGGACGACTCGGCAGCCGCCGCTGACGCGCCGGACACAGCGCCCAGTGATCAGATAGCCTCCGCCAACTGCCCCCGGAACGCCCTGCGGTAACTCTGCGGACTGGTGTCCAGTACCTTGGCGAAGTGGTGCCGAAGCAGCACAGAGTGCCCGAAGCCGGCCTCCCGCGCGATTTCGTCGATGTTCAGCTCAGTGGATTCCAGCAGTTCCTGCGCCCGCAGGACCCGCTGGGAATTCAGCCACGCGGCCGGAGTGGTACCGGTCTCAGCCCTGAAGCGGCGCGCGAACGTCCTGGGCGACATGTGCAGGCGGGCAGCCAACTCATTGACGCTGTGCTCTTCATCCAAGTGCTCCACCATCCAACGGAGGAGTTCCTCCATGGGAGCCGAACCGCAGCGGGGCATGGGCCGATCGATGAACTGTGCTTGGCCGCCGTCGCGGTGAGGCGGCACCACCATGTCCCTGGCAATCGCGGCAGCGACGTTTGCGCCCAATTCCACCCTGACAAGGTGGAGGCACGCGTCGATGCCGGCTGCCGTACCGGCGCTCGTGATAATGGTGCCGTCCTGTACATACAGGACGTTCTCGTCCACGATGATGTCCGGATACCGGCTCGCCAGGTCTTGGGAGTAGTGCCAGTGCGTGGTGCAGCGGCGCCCGTTGAGCAATCCGGCCCGGGCCAGGGCGTACGCGCCGGAGCAGATGGACATGACCCACGCACCCCTCTCGTGGGCCGCACGAAGCGCCTCGAGAACGGCTTCGGGGACTACCTCATCCCGACCGAAAGGCGTCATGATCACGAGGTCGGCATCGACGGTGGCTTCCAGTCCGAGGCTCACATGCATGGAGAGTCCCGATTTCATCCGGACATCGCCCGGTTCCGGTGTACAGACCCTGAAGTCAAAAGCCGGAACCGAGCTGCCACGTTCGGATCTGTCGATGCCAAAAACCTCGAATGCCGTCCCGAACTCAAAGATCGAGAAGTTGGGTACAACGATCACTGCCACTGATTTCAACATATCTCTAGTGTGGCAGAAAATTGTCTATTTGGGTCGTTTCTGCCACTGTTTCTTGAGTCTTGCCAGGAGAAGGATGGAGTCATGGAAATCTTCGGAATCATCCTCTTCATCGTCCTAGTCACCGCCGTCTCCGCAACCGTTACCGCCCTCTTGAAGGACGGCCGCGGCCACAACCCTCCCATCAACTCAAAGGAACCCTGGAGCGCTTTCGACGCTCCGAGCACGCCGTACTGGAACCCGCGCATTTACTAGCCCGGCAACGTGCACTGTCCTTGTCCCATCACTAACAACCGCCTGACGCCCGCTGACCGGGGAGTTCATCAGTAACTCCAAGGCAGCGGGCGTCCTTTCGTGTCGCCACCCAGCTTGCCGGTCCGTGTGGTGGGCTAGATTCGAAGGCATGATCCAGACCTCCGCCAGGCTCCTCCAATTGCTCTCCCTTTTGCAGGTGCGTCGGGAATGGACAGGACCGGCCCTCGCAGACCGGATGGGCGTCACCGAGCGGACCGTCCGACGCGACGTGGATAAGCTGCGCAATTTGGGTTACCCCATCCATGCGTCTCCGGGGGTTGCTGGCGGCTACCAACTGGGCGCCGGCGCGCAACTCCCGCCTCTGCTCCTGGACGACAATGAGGCGTTGGCGGTCGCACTTGGACTCAACGGCGTGGCGGCGGGCCCGGTGGCCGGAATCGGCGAGGCTTCAGTTCGGGCATTGGCCAAGCTGGAGCAGGTTCTCCCTTCGCGTCTTCGCCCGAAATTCGCCATGCTCAAGGCCGCCGTGACCACGCTCCCCAGCAACGCCGCTTCTGTGGACCCACAGCAACTCACTGTGATCTCGGCAGCCATTTCAGACCGGCGGCAGATTTCCTTCGAATACATCAAGTCCGACGGCGACTCCGGGCGCCGCCTGGTGGAACCGTACCGACTGGTGGACACCGGCCGGCGCTGGTACCTGGTGGCGTGGGACGTGGACCGCGAGGCATGGCGGACGTTCCGCGCAGACCGGCTCGCGTCGCTACCCACGGAACGAAAAAAGTACTCGCCGCGGCCCCTGCCGGCAGAGGACCTGGCCCAGTATGTCCAGCAGTCCATCACGCGGTCCCCGTACCGGTTCGACGTCGTTGTGAGGTTCCATGCGCCTCTCGCTGACGTAGCCGCCGTCGTCAATCCCCAGTATGCGACGCTGAGCGCCGAAGGTCCGGCCGTGACTATCCTGCGGGCTGGTTGGGACAACCTGGCGGCCCCGGCAGCGCATCTGGCCTCCCTCGACCTGGAGTTCGAGATCCTGGAGCCCGCAGAATTCCGGGAGTTCGCACTTCACCTTTCCAGCAGGCTCCGAGCCGCCGCGACCGGCCCTGTGACGGGCGCAGCGGACGTCGGAGCCCCGCCACAGTAGACTGTCAGCAGCCATGACACTTCATATTTCCTATCCCGCAGAGCTGCCCGTATCCGAGCGCCGCGAGGACCTGATGGCGGCCATCGCCGCGAACCAAGTGACCATCATTGCCGGAGAAACGGGTTCCGGTAAGACCACTCAGATCCCCAAGATGTGCTTGGAACTCGGCCTTGGAGACAAAGGCCTGATCGGCCACACGCAGCCGCGTCGCCTCGCCGCGCGCACCGTCGCGGAACGCATCGCGTCCGAACTCGACGTCGAGATCGGCCAGGAAGTGGGCTTCCAGGTCCGCTTCACCGGAGAAGTCAGTGCGTCCACCAAGATCAAGCTGATGACCGATGGCATCCTGCTGGCGGAAATCCAGCGGGACAAACTGCTGCGCAAATACAGCACAATCATCATTGATGAGGCCCACGAGCGCAGCCTGAACATCGACTTCATTCTCGGCTACCTCAAGCGGATCCTGCACCAGCGTCCGGACCTGAAGATCATCATCACCTCGGCAACGATCGATCCCGAGCGCTTCGCCAAGCACTTCGGCAGTGAGGAGTCCCCCGCTCCGATTATTGAGGTATCGGGCCGCACGTACCCCGTGGAAATCCGCTACAGGCCGTTGTCACAGCCAGCCGGCGCCGACGAGGACAGCTCCGACGACGAGCTCGAAGAAGACCGGGATCCCCTGGACGCCGTATGCGATGCCGTGGATGAGCTGGCCAAGGAAGCGCCAGGAGACATCCTGGTGTTCTTCTCCGGTGAGCGGGAAATCCGGGATGCAGCAGAGGCCATCAACGGCCGCATCCAAACAAACCGACGACTCGCAGGGACTGAAGTCCTGCCCCTGTTCGCCCGGCTCAGCCTGCAGGAGCAGCACCGCGTCTTCAATCCTGGCGGAAAGCGCCGCATCATTCTGGCCACCAACGTGGCGGAGACCTCGCTGACGGTTCCCGGCATCAAGTACGTGATTGACACTGGAACCGCACGCATTTCCCGCTATTCGCACCGCACCAAGGTTCAACGCCTGCCCATCGAGCGGGTTTCGCAAGCGTCGGCCAACCAGCGTTCCGGCCGTTGCGGCCGCGTGTCAGAGGGCATCGCCATCCGCCTCTATTCAGAGGAGGACCTCGAGTCGCGTCCGCAGTTCACGGACCCGGAGATCCTGCGGACCAACCTCGCCGCCGTCATCCTGCAGATGACAGCGATGGGGGTTGCCCGCGGCCCCAAGGACGTGGAGAACTTCCCGTTTGTTGAGCCCCCGGACTCCCGCGCTATTAACGACGGCGTCACGCTGCTCCGCGAACTCGGCGCCTTGAGCGCACCTGCCCCGCAGAACGGTTCCCGCGGACCGGCGAGTCAGGGACGCGGCGGCGGGCTGACCGCCGTCGGACAAAAGCTGGCCCAACTGCCGGTGGACCCGAGACTGGGCCGCATGATCGTCGAAGCAGGAAAGCGTGGTTGCGTCCGCGAGGTCATGATCCTCGCAGCTGCCCTCACCATCCAGGATCCGCGGGAGCGGCCCACCGACAAGCAGCAGCTCGCCGCGGAAAAACATGCGCGGTTCCGGGACGAGAATTCGGATTTCACCGGCTACCTCAACCTCTGGAACTACATCCAGGAAAAACAGCGCGAGCTGTCCTCCACGCAGTTCCGCAAACTGTGCCGGACGGAATTCATCAACTACCTGCGCTTGCGGGAATGGCAGGACCTCTTCACCCAGCTGCGCCAGCTTGCCAAGCCACTGGGCATCACGCTGGACAACAAACGCGAGGCCGACCCCGTCGGGCTCCATGAGGGAATCCACATCAGCCTGCTGTCCGGGCTGCTGAGCCACATCGGTCTCCTTGACGAGCGCAAACGTGAATATGCAGGTGCTCGGGGCAGCCGCTTCGCGATCTTCCCGGGCTCTGCGCTTTTCAAGAAATCACCGGCCTTCGTCATGGCCGCCGAGTTGGTGGAAACCAGTCGTCTCTGGGCGCGGGTCGCGGCAAAATTCGATCCCCTATGGGCTGAGCAGGTTGCCCCGGACCTGGTAAAGCGCTCGTACAGTGAGCCCCACTGGTCCTCGCGTCAAGGCTCCGTCATGGCGCATGAGAAGGTCACGCTGTACGGCGTACCCATCATTCCCAACCGCCGCATCAATTACGGCCGTATAGACCCCGAGCTCTCCCGCGAACTGTTCATCCGCCATGCCTTGGTGGAGGGCGAGTGGAAGACGCACCACAAGTTCTTCCATCGAAACCGCGCCCTGCTCCAGGAAATCGAAGAACTGGAAACGCGCATGCGACGGCGCGACCTTCTGGTGGATGACCAAACTCTGTTCGAGTTCTATGACGCCCGGGTGGGCAAGGATGTAGTCTCCGAACGGCACTTCGACAAATGGTGGAAGGACGCCCGGCAAGCTGACGACACTCTCCTGGACTTCGACCAGTCCCTGCTCATGAGTGAGGATCCGGAGGCCCTGGACGATACCGCGTATCCACAGACGTGGATGCACAAGGGCTTCGAGCTGCCATTGAGTTATGAATTCCATCCCGTGGCTCCGGGCTCCCCGCCGAATCCGTCGGATGGTGTCACTGCCGAGGTGCCCGTCCTGTTCCTGAACCAGCTGGATGATGCACCCTTCCGGTGGCAGATTCCCGGCCAACGTACCGATCTGGTCACCGCCCTCATCAAGTCTCTGCCCAAACAGATCCGGAAGAACTTCGTCCCTGCTCCGGACGTCGCCCGCCAGGCAACCGCCGCGTTGGAGGCCGACTTCGACCCCGCCACGGACGAGCTTGAAGCCTCCTTGGAGCTGGTCCTGCGCCGGTTGCGCGGACACGTTATCCCGGCGGGATCGTGGAACTGGGAAGCCGTACCCGCCCACTTGCGCGTGAGCTTCAAGGTTGTCGACAGCCGGGGGAAGGTGCTTGACGAGGGCAAGGACCTTGCCGAACTGCAGGAAAGGCTGGCGCCCGCGACACGCCGCGCGATCGCTGAGTCGCTCGGCGCAACGCCTGCCACGACGGCCCGCGCCAAGGGCGGCAAAGGCACCAGCGCTCCTGCGGGAAGACACGGCCCGACGGCGGCCGGAACCTCTGCAGCGGCCCTGACCGGCCCGAAAGACGGAGTTGTCGCCGAACGAACCGGCATCACCGAATGGGACTTCGGCACCGTGGAGCGCCAGGTCACGCGGACCGTCAAGGGCCATTCCGTCACGGGATTCCCTGCCATTATTGACGAGGGCACAACGGTGGCACTCAGGGTCTTCCAAACGCGGCCCGAACAGGAAGCGGCCATGCGAGGTGGCGTGATCCGGCTGCTGGCCCTCAGGATTCCCGCCCCAGACCGGTATGTCCTGGAGCACTTGAGCAACACGGAGAAACTCACGTTCAGCCAGAACCCCCACGGCTCAGTCAGCGCCTTGATCGCCGATTGCGCCTTGGCGGCCATCGACAAGCTGACGCCCGAGGCCCTGCCGTGGGACAAAACCGGATTCGACGCGTTGTACGAAGTAGTCCGGGCGGAATTGATCGATACTGTCTTCACCGTGACGGCCGTCGTCGAACGTATTCTGGCCAGCACGCGGCGAATCCAGAAGCAGTTGAAGTCCAGCACCAGCCTGCCGCTCATCAGCGCCCTCAACGACATGAAGAGTCAGCTGGAACAACTGGTGTTCCCAGGTTTTGTGGCACAGACGGGTTACGCCCAGTTGAGCCAGCTGCCGCGATATTTGCAGGCAATCGAGAAGCGGCTGGAGAAGCTTCCGGGCAATGTGCAGCGCGACGGCCTGAACATGGCCATGGTGCAAGCTCTGGAGGACGACTACGACGACGCCGTGTCCGCCTTGCTCCCAGGCCGGCGGGCAGGCACTGAGTTAACCCGGGTGCGCTGGATGATCGAGGAATTTCGGGTGAGCTTGTTTGCCGTCGAGCTCGGCACCGCGTATTCAGTGTCCGAGAAACGCATTCGGACTGTGCTGAACCAGGCCCTGGCGCCGGCCTAGCGAAAAAGAAACCCGGCGGCGCTGATTCAGCACCGCCGGGTTAACTCGTGGGGCACTCAGTCCTCCGGGACAGCGTTCTCGTGGCCCGCGGCCCGCAGCGCGCCACGCAGCTTGACGGCAGTGGCGTCCATGATGGCCGGATCCGGGTTGTGGTCCAC
This sequence comes from Paenarthrobacter sp. NPDC092416, assembly GCF_044755025.1. Taxonomy (NCBI): domain Bacteria; kingdom Bacillati; phylum Actinomycetota; class Actinomycetes; order Micrococcales; family Micrococcaceae; genus Paenarthrobacter; species Paenarthrobacter sp. NPDC092416. Next base: position 817,432 of record NZ_JBIVQG010000001.1, on the reverse strand, counting down.
GTTGTGCACTTCAAAGTCAGCCATGGAGTAGGCCGGCCAGACGTGCACATGCAGGTGGTCCACCTCGAAGCCTTCCATGAGGACACCTACGCGCTTGGCGGCGAACAGCTCTTCCTGGACTTTGCCAATGCTCTGGGCCACATCCATGACCTTGGCAAGAAGTTCGGGGGCGGCGTGAGTCCAGGAATCAACTTCTTCGCGCGGTACCACCAGCGTGTGGCCCGGAGTAATCGGCGCGATGGTCAGGAAGGCGACCACATCCTCGTCCTTCCAGACAAAGCGGCCCGGGATCTCCCCGTTGATGATCTTGGTGAACAGCGTGCTCATGCGTCTGCCCTTTCCGACGGTTTCTGAAGTGTTGAAGTGTCCAGCACAAAACGGTACTTGACGTCGCCCGCAACCATGCGGTCGTAGGCTTCGTTCAGCTGGCCGGCATTCACGATTTCAATATCGCTGGCTACCCCGTGCTCCGCACAGAAGTCCAACATCTCCTGGGTTTCCTCGATGCCACCGATCAAGGAACCGGCGTAGGCAAGGCGGCGCCGGATCAGGAGCCCCGGGCTGACGGGAGGCATGTCCTCAGCCGGGAGTCCCAATTGGAACAGGGCACCATCGAGGCGGAGCGTACGGAAGTATGGGTTGAGGTCGTGCGGGGCAGCTACGGTGTCGATGATGACGTCGATGCTCCGGTTGGCTTCTTCCATGGCTTCGGGATCCTTCGAGAGGACCGCGTGGTCCGCTCCGAGGTCCCGCGCGGCGTCAAACTTGGCTTCGGAGGTGGTGAAGACGGTGACTTCCGCGCCCATGGCCTTGGCGATCTTGACCGCCATGTGCCCGAGACCGCCGAGCCCCACCACACCCACCGAGTCGCCCTCTTCGACGTCGAAGTACCGCAGGGGTGAGTAAGTGGTGATGCCTGCACACAGCAGCGGTGCCGCAGCTGCGGGATCGAGGGCTTCCGGAATCCGCAGGACAAATCGGCGATCCACCACAACCGACGTGGAGTAGCCCCCTTGCGTGATCGACCCACCGTTGCGGACGTCCGTGGCGCCGTAGGTGCCAACGTTGCCTCGCTCACAGTACTGTTCCAGGCCCTCCAGGCAGCTCGCGCATTCGCGGCAGGAGTCCACCATGCATCCGACTCCGACACGGTCGCCGGGGACGAAATCCTGCACTCCGGAACCCACCCGCGTGACCTTGCCGACGATTTCGTGGCCGGGAACCAAGGGGTAGGGCGGCAGCCGCCATTCGCCGCGCGTCGCATGGACGTCCGAGTGGCAGAGGCCGCAGAACTCGATGGCGATCTCCACGTCGTCTTCCTTCGGGGCCCGGCGCGCCACCGTCATGGGCAGCAATCCGCTCTCCGGCGACGTGGCTCCGTAGGCTGCGGCGAGCGTGCTGCCCTGGGACGCGGTGCGCTCAACGGGGATCGGTTTTGCAAGGGGCGGGGGCACAGGGCGTCCGGGTGTCATGTTCCGACGCTACTCCCGGCCGCCGCACTTGTGCCACTTGGGGCACTCGCCCCTGGTTCTTCCTCCCAGTGCTTGTGTTCGAACGGCTCGCTGCCTGCTGCCACTGGATTTTCGGCATGGTTGGACCACTGCGAAAACGAACCCGGGAACAGCGCTGCGCTGTGGCCGGCGATTTCCAACGCGGCGATCTGATGGGATGCGGTCACGCCGGAACCACAGTAAACAGCGACGTTGTCCCCGGCCTCCACCCCCAACTCCGCAAAGCGCCTGCGCAACTCGTCCGCCGACAGGAACGTACCTTCGGTGGCGAGGTTCCCGGTGGTCGGTGCGCTCACCGCGCCTGGGATGTGTCCGGCACGTGGGTCTATCGGTTCGATTTCACCCCGGTAGCGCTCCCCTGCCCGCGCATCCAGGAGGACACCGTCCTCATGCCAACGGGCCGCCTCCTTTTCCGTGATGACCGGCATGAGGCCGTCTCCTAAAGAGACATTTCCGACGGCGGCAGTCACCTCGCCTGCCTCCACGGCGTAACCCGCCGCGCGCCAGGCGGCCAGGCCGCCGTCGAGCAGGAAAACTGTCGAAAGGCCGGCATTGCGCAGCATCCACCAGACGCGGGCGGCGGCCATGCTGCCGCTGTTGTCGTACGCCACGACGGTGTCGCCGTCGTTGATGCCCCAACGCCTGGCGGATTCCTGGAAGGCCTCGGCAGATGGCAACGGGTGCCGCCCCAATCCAGGCTGTGCATGGTCTGCGAGCTCGGTGGGCAGATCAACGAACACAGCTCCAGGAAGATGCGCCGCCACATATTCGCTGTGCCCGTCCGTGCGTCCCAGAACCCACCTGACATCCAGGAGGACAGTGCGCTCCCCCGCGGTGAGCCGGTTCTGCAGTTCTGTTGCACCCATGATGGTGGCCATCGGTTCTCCTTCGTTACGCAGGCTTGGCGCGAGCTATCGACGCCCGGTTTCAAGCCTAGTCTTGTGGTCGATGGCACGCCGGTAGGCTTGGACCGTGAGCAAATCAGCAACGGGCAGCGCGTGCATTCAGGACAGGGCATGGGCCAGCGAGGCCATCCGCAAGATCGAGGCCGAGAACAACCGATCGGCGGACACGCATCTCTACGCAGTGCCACTGCCCCAGCACTGGGGCGTTCAACTCTATCTGAAGGATGAGTCGACGCACCGTTCCGGCAGCCTGAAGCACCGTCTGGCACGCTCACTTTTCCTGTACGGGCTGGTCAACGGCTGGATCACCGAGGGCACCACGGTTGTGGAGGCCTCCAGCGGCAGTACAGCGGTGTCCGAGGCCTACTTTGCCCGCCTCATCGGACTCCCGTTCATCGCGGTCATGGCCAAAACCACCAGCCCGGAAAAGATCGCGCTCATCGAGGAGTTCGGCGGAGCTTGCCTGCTGGTGGACCATGCCTCTGAGGTGTATGCCGTGGCTGAGCAAACCGCCCGGACGTCCGGCGGCTATTACATGGACCAGTTCACTTTTGCCGAGCGCGCCACCGACTGGCGCGGCAACAACAACATCGCTGAATCGATTTTCGAACAGCTCGCGCTCGAAGAACACCCAGTGCCCGAATGGATTGTGGTTGGTGCCGGAACGGGCGGTACCTGCGCCACGATTGGGCGCTACCTGCGCTACAACCGTCACAGCACAAAGCTCGCGGTAGTGGACCCTGAGAATTCGGCTTTCTACCCGGCCTGGCGCGACGCCGGTACCACCGCCGCCACCGGCCTGCCCTCCCGCATCGAAGGCATCGGTCGTCCCCGCGTGGAACCCAGTTTTGTGCCTGCCGTGATCGACCACATGATCCAGGTCCCCGACGCGGCCTCCATAGCGGCCATGCGCCATCTCCGGAAGCTCGCCGGTCTGCACGCCGGGCCATCCACCGGCACCAATCTCTGGGGCGTATGGCAACTCGTGGCGCAGATGGTTTCCGAGGGCCGCAGGGGAAGCATCGTCTCGCTCATGTGCGATGGCGGGGACCGCTACACCGGCAGCTATAACGACGACGGATGGCTGGCCGGGCAGGGTCTGGACCCTTCACCGCACGAAGCCATTATTGACCGCTTCCATGAAACAGGCGTGTGGAGCGGCTAGCTAAACCTCCACTGACTCCCGGGTTGCGAGCCGCGTGTAGCTTGTCCCGTAGCGGGCGCCGATCCGCGTCACATGGCCTTCCACAATTCCCCGGCCCAACTCGTTGAGCAATCCGTCGTGGACCGGGAATGCCTTGGGCGCGCGGACTGATATGACGAAGTCCACTACCTCGCCCACTTTGGACCATGGCGCGTGGATGGGGACCAGGAGCGTTTGGACCTCGATGCCGTCCGGGACCACGAACGAGTCGCCGGGGTGGAAGACGTTCCCGTCCACCAAGTAACCAATGTTGGCCACCACGGGGATCTGCGCATGGATCAGGGCGTGCTGTCCGCCGAAGGTTTGCACCGAGAAGCCCGCGACGTCGAAGGTTGATCCGGGTTCAACGTCGTGAATGCGGGCCGCGACGTCCGCCGGGGCTTCGCTGTGCTGCACAGTCTCCGCCAGGGCACGAGCCACACCCGCAGGGGCGAAAACCTCCAGAGCCGGGTTGCTTCGCAACGCGGCGAGGACTGCAGGACGGTCAATGTGGTCATTATGCTCGTGCGTCACCAGTACCGCGTCCGCGCCGGCCAGTGCCTCATCCGACTCCGAAAAGGTCCCCGGATCCAGGACCAGGACCCTCTTCTCCTTTTCCAGGCGGACACAGGCATGCGTGTACTTGGTGAGCTTCATGCTGACAGCCTAGGGGCCCTCGCTGACCGATTCCAAGCCATGCCTGCTGGTAAAATTGGTATTTGCCAACGTCTCCAGGGAAGTGAGTCCTTAAATGCCACACGGCACCAACTCCGCCACGACCGGCCCAGCCGCGCCGGCCACCAGCGGCGTCAAGGAGCAGCGCGTCACCAAGCAGCGCTTGGCCGTGAGCGCAGCGTTGGACGAACTGGATGACTTCGTCAGCACCCAGGAGTTGTACCGCCTGCTGCAAAACAAAGGCATCTCCGTTTCGCTGGCAACGGCCTACCGCATCCTTCAATCACTGGCCGACGATGGCCTCATCGATGTCCTCCGGAACGGTGAAGGCGAAGCTGTGTACCGCCGCTGCGCCGTCACCGGGCACCACCATCACCTGCTGTGCAGGAACTGCGGCAAGGCTGTAGAGGTGGAGGCACCCGCCGTCGAGACCTGGGCCGCCCGCACTGCAGGGGAACACGGTTTTACCGACGTTGCGCACACGGTTGAAATTTTCGGCCTGTGCCCTGAATGCACCGCCAAAAAGGCAGTAGGGCAGCTCTAGGGCAAGCCGCCCAGGTTACAGACCCCCAAGGCACGCTCAGAGCGCTGCGGCCGGCTGGTCCCGCGTTACCCTGCCGTTGAGGCCCCGGTTGGTACGAATGCGACCAATGACGCGGCACACCACGTAGATCAGGAATGACAGTGTGGTGACGTAGGGACTGATGGGGATCCGGCTGCCAAGGGCCAAAAGGATGCCACCAACGGTTGCCGCGATCGCAAACACCACGCTCAACAGCACCACGAGGCGCGGCGAGGTCGTGACCCGAAGCGCTGCGGCAGCGGGTGTGATCAACAAGGCCAGAACCAGGAGCGCCCCCACGATCTGGATGGACAACGCGACACTGACGCCGAGCAGAACCATGAAGCCGATGGCCAGTCCGCGGACGGGTACGCCCCTTGCCTCCGCCATCTCCGGATCCACACTCGCGAAGCTCAGGGGACGCCACATGGCGGCCAGTGCAATCATGACCACCACGGCCGTTCCGGCGAGAACCTGCAGTTGGACGGTATCTACAGACACAATCTGACCTGTCAAGAGCCCAAACTTGTTCGCAGCGCGACCCTCATAAAGGGCCAGGAACAGGATCCCCAGGCCCAATCCAAAGGGCATGATCACACCGATGATCGAGTTCTTGTCCCGTGCGCGGACGCCCATGAAACCGAGCAACACGGCGGCGGCCACAGAGCCGATCAAGGACCCGAAGATAATATCGGCGCCAATCAGGAGGGCGAAGGCCGCGCCGGCAAAGGAGAGTTCCGAAATGCCGTGTACAGCGAAAGCGAGATCCCGCTTCATGACGAACGTGCCTACCAGCCCGCCGAGCAATCCGAGCACGGCTCCGGCCCAGATGGAGTTCTGGACAAGGACCAGGAGCTCGCCATAGTTCTCGAAATTGAAGATGGTCTGCAGGATGCTGCCGAGATCCATTTAGAAGTCCTCCCCGGCGGTCGCGTGGGCATCGTCATGGAAGTGGGTGGTGGCGTCCGGAAGACCGACGACGACGATCCTTCCGTTGGTATGGATGACCTCCACATGGCTGTTGTAGAGCTCCGACAGGACTTCGGTGGTCATCACTTGTTGCGGCGTTCCCACGCGGAACTGGCCGCCGGCCAAATACAGCACCCGGTCCACATACTCGATGACCGGGTTGATTTCGTGGGTAACGAACACCACGGCACTGTTTCGGGCGTGGCATTGCTCGTTGATCAAAGCGCTGACACCCTGTTGGTGATGCAGGTCCAGGGAAAGCAACGGCTCGTCGCATAACAGGACCTGCGGTTCGGTGGCGAGAGCCTGTGCCACCCGCAGGCGCTGCTGCTCGCCGCCCGACAATTGCCCCACCGGAACCTTCGCATAGTCAGAGGCACCAACGAGTTCCAGCAACTCGTCCACGCGCCGGTTGACCTTGCTCCCTGCGAACCTCATTCCCCACCGGTGTCCGTCAATACCCAGGCCCACCAAGTCGCGTGCCCGCAACGGGGTGTCCGGCGCAAACGACTTCTGCTGCGGGATATAACCGATTCGCTCGCTGCCCCGTTCCACCGCGTGCCCGCCCAGGGACACTGTGCCGGAGTGCAGCTCCTGGAGCCCAAGGAGGACCTTCAGGAAGCTCGTTTTGCCACTGCCGTTCGGACCGAGGACAGCGAAAAACTCCCCGGGGCTGATGTCGAGGTCAAGGCCCCGCCAGAGAGTCCTCTTGCCGAACTGCAGGCTCGCTCCACGGAGGCTCACTACCGGTGTCAAAACTTGTCCTCGATCCATGCGTTGCTGGGGAACGCAAAAGTTGGTGCGCCGTCGGCGCTGAATGTGGCGGCAAGCGCAAAAGCCCCGCAGCCATCCTGATTATCTTAGGACGCCTGCGGGGACCTTCACGGCACTTTGAGGCCTCGGAACTCTACTTCTTCAGGGCTGATGTCAGGGACTCCACGTTGTCCGTCATCCACTGAACATAGTCTTTGCCATCAGGCAGAGTCTCGGTGAAGTTCACCACGGGCACCCCGGCCGTCCCCGCAGCACGCTTGACTGCCTCGGTCTGAGGCCCTTCTGTCTGCTCGTTATAGGCCAACAGGCGCACGCCCTGGGCTCCGAACAAGTCCGTGGTTTCCTTCAGGACCGAGGCTGGGACGTCCGTGCCTTCTTCGATGGCCGCGCTGTACGCCTCGGGGGTCTTGTTTTCGAGTCCTGCTGCTTCCAGGAGGTAGAGCGGCACAGGTTCCGTGATGGCTACCGGAGCGTGTTCATTGGCTGTCTTCAAGGCGTTCAATTTTCCTGTGAGATCAGCCAGCTTCGCCTTGAAGGCAGCGGCGTTGGCCGTAAACGTCGAGGCTGAGGCGCCATCCAGGCTGCCCAGCTTGCCCGCAACAGCGTCCGCAAGCTTGGACACGGTGTCCAGGCTGTACCAAACATGCTCATTGAACTCACCGTGGCTGTGGTCGTGGCCGTCCTCCGAGTGTGATGCCTCCTCGGACGCTTCTTCCGGGGCCAGGCCCGAGATTTCGACCGCGCTGATCATGTTGTCATGGCCAATCTTGGCGTCATCGGCGATCTTGTGCAGGAAGTCGTCGTAGCCGCCGCCGTTTTCCACCACGAGCTTTGCCTTGGAGATCACCAGTTTGTCCTGCGCACTGGCTTCGTAGGAATGCGGGTCTTGGCTGGTTTTAGTGATGATGGAACTGACGTTGACTTTGTCGCCACCCACTGCTTTGACGATGTCGCCATAGACGTTCGTGGAGGTCACCACCTCAATGACACCGGACGACGACGGCCCTGTGGCTTCAACGGTCCCGGCGCAGGAAGTCAGCAGCAGGGCGGCAAGGCCGGCAGACGCGGCAATGGACAGGCGGGCGGCGGAACGACGCACGAAGACCTCGGATCTACTCAAAATGAGAATCAAACACAATTACTGGCGGGTTTCAGTGTAACCCTAATTGGGAATGATTCCTATTTAGGCGACGGTGGCGCCGCCCGAACTGCGGACGGCGCCACCACGGACATCCAGCTACTGCGTTTGTTGACCACCCAAGCGCCGGATGCCAGTGGCCTGTGTGGCGTCGCGAATCTCGCCCACCAACTGTTCGATGACATCCTCCAGGAACAGCACACCCTGGGTGGAGCCGCCCGGGCCCACCACCCGGGCCAAATGCGATCCCGTCCGCTGCATGACGGACATTGCCTGCTCGATTTCGTCTTCCGGCGACAGGTTTGCCAACGAACGGATCCGCCCCTCGGCGATCGGATGCTTGCGCCCTTCATCGGGGATGGACAGGACATCCTTGACGTGCAGGTATCCGGCGAGTTCGCCGTCGTCGTCTACCATCGGGAACCGCGAAAAGCCCGTACGGCTGACCGCTTTCTCCAAGTCCACCGGCGTGGATGCAGTCTTCAAGACCACCAATTTGTCCAGTGGAACCATGATGTGCGCCGCCGTGTGCTCCGAGAACTCCAGGGCGCCGCTCAGCAAACCGGCGTCGTCGTCCACCAGGCCGTGGCGCGTGGACTCCTGGACGATCGACTGGACTTCCTCAAGCGTGAACGACGACGACACTTCATCCTTGGGCTCAATGTTCATCAGACGCAGGATGTGGTTCGCCAGCCAGTTGAGGGTCCAGATCACCGGCTTCACCAGCCCGCCGATGAACATCAAGGGAGGGGCCAGCAGAAGTGCCGCCTTGTCGGCCACGGACACCGAAATATTCTTCGGCACCATTTCGCCAAAGGTCACATGCAGGAACGTCACGAACAGCAAGGCAATGGCAAACGCGATGACGTCGGCCAGCTCCACAGGAACGCCCGCCATCTCCAAGGGCGAGGCCAAGAGGTGGTGGATGGCCGGCTCCGCCACCTGGAGAATCAGGAGCGAACAGACCGTGATCCCCAGCTGTGCACACGCGAGCATCAGCGAAACGTTCTCCATGGCCCGCAGCGTGGTTTGGGCGCGCTTGGATCCGGACTCCGCCAAAGGCTCGATCTGGCTGCGGCGCGCGGACATGACTGCGAATTCCGCAGCCACGAAGAAGGCATTGCCAATCAACAGAATGACGAGCCAGACTATGCCTACCCAGTCGCTCATACGGCACCTGCCTCATGCCGGGAATTCCGCTCATCCTGGGCCGTAGGTTCCTCAGTTTCCGTGTGATGGAAGCAGATTCGGTCAATTCGCCGGCCATCCATCCGGGTGACCGTCAACGTTCCGCCAACGGCTTCCACGACGTCGCCCACCTTGGCGATGCGGCCAAGCTTGCTCATCACGTAGCCGCCTACCGTCTCGTAGGCCGACTCGTCAGGGACAGTCAGGCCCGAAATCTGCTCGGAGACCTCATCCGGTCGCAACAGCCCCGGGAAGTACCAGTCCCCTGAAGCGCTTTGCAACAGTCCTGGGCGGACCTTGTCATGCTCGTCGGAAACCTCGCCCACAATTTCCTCCACGAGGTCCTCAAGGGTTGCGATCCCCGCCGTTCCGCCGTACTCGTCAAGGACGACGGCGAGCTGAAGGTTGCCCTCGCGAAGTTCAGCAAGGAGGGAGTCAAGGTGGATGGTCTCGGGAACCCGAAGGACATCCGTCATGATCGCGCCGGCTTCAAGTTTGGCCCGACGGTCCGCGGGGACCGCCACTGCCTTCTTGACGTGGACGACGCCGCGTATGTCGTCGGCGGAATCGCCAATGACCGGGAACCGGGAGTAGCCCGTACGGCGTGCGGCATCGAGGATGTCGACCACCGGCTGGTCGGCGTCGATGGTTTCCATTCGGATGCGTGGCGTCATGACGTCCGCCGCGGTCCTTCCGGAAAAGTTCAGGGTTCGGGCAACGAAGTTCGCTGTGCCCGCGTCCAAGGTGCCAAGCTCAGCCGAGCGCCGCACCAACGACGCCAGTTCGGCAGGCGTGCGTGCTCCCGAAATCTCTTCTTTGGCTTCAAGCCCGAACAGGTTCAGCACCTTGTTGGAGAAGCCATTGAGCACCACGATCGCCGGTTTGAAGACGGCCGTGAACATGAGCTGGGGACGAGCCAGACGCTTGCCCAGCGGGAAGGCCAGGGCAATGGCCATGTTCTTGGGTACCAGCTCACCGAGCAGCATGGAGAGCAGGGTGGCAAATGCCATCGCCACAATCAAGGCAACGGAATGCGCCACCTCCCTCGGAAGTCCGAGCGCGCCCAGCGGACCCACCAGGAGTTGCCCCACTGACGGCTCCATGACGAAGCCGGTCAGCAGTGTGGTCAGGGTAATGCCGAGCTGGCAGCTGGACAGCTGGGTGGACAAGGACTTGAGGCATTTCAGCAGCGGCGCCGCAGCGTGGTCGCCGTCGTTGACGGCCCTCTGAACGCTCGCCTGGTCCAAGGCGACGAGGGAAAACTCAACCGCTACAAAGAAGCCGGTGCCCAGAATGAGGGCAAAGCCGGCAAGGAGAAGAATCCATTCCACTTAGCGCATCCCCCCAAGGGCGGGCGTGAACACTGGAATGAAAGGCTCCGCCTCGGGACAGCGGCCCGGCGGAGGCTGGTCGGGCGCCGTGGACGCACGGTCCGCGGCACCACCGGCATTGAATGCCGGCGCGTGATGGGCATGTGAACGGGTGTTGCCGGCTCGAGGGGTACGCTGCGCGGGATTGCCTGCTTGGCTCCCCCGACAGTTCCCAGGCCGGCACCTAGATTTACTGTCCATAAGACTTTCAGTCTACAGTCGCCGAGCCGGCCGGCAGAGCCGCAAAACCGGTACCGCGCTTCAATACGTCCGCGCCAACATGATTTAGGTCACCACTATTGGCAGTTAACCAACGATCCTAACTAGACTGTCAGGGGTCTGAGTTCGCGGGACCCGGACCCTGGTGCATTGTTGCGGAAAAGCAACCTTGACCAGCGGGAAATCAACACTCATGGAAGAGGCGTATTTCAAGTGCCAGAGCAGCCCAGCCACCGTCTACCAGAGGAATTTGGCGGAAACGAGTGGCTCGTTGACGAACTGTACGAGCGGTACCAGCAGGACAAGAATTCGGTCGACGCCAAGTGGTGGCCGCTCTTCGAATCCTTTGACACCGGTGACGGCACTTCTTCCAACGGAACCTCCGCAGCTCCAGCAGCTGCCAATCCCCCTACCCAAGTACTTCCCGTGGTAGCTCCGGCTGCAGCGGCTCCGGCACCGGCGCCGGCCGCTCCCTCAGCTGCCCCGGCCCAGGCCCCTGCTGCTCCCGCTCCGGCGAAGAAAGCACCGGCCACCGTTGCCAGGGACGGAGCAAAGAAGCCCGCCGGCGGCAACGCGGCCCAGCCGATCCCTGCCCAGCTCCCGAAGAGCACCAAGGCGCCTACCGCACCAGAGGAAGACGTTGTTTCCGTCCTCCGCGGACCTGCCAAGGCCATCGCCACCAACATGGTGACCAGCCTGGAGGTACCCACCGCCACAAGCGTCAGGGCAGTTCCTGCCAAGCTGCTCATCGACAACCGGGTGGTCATCAACTCCAACCTTGCCCGCGCCCGCGGCGGCAAGGTGTCCTTCACCCACCTCATCGGTTACGCAGTCGTCCGGGCACTTTCCCAGTTCCCGTCGATGAACGTTTACTACGACGAGATCGATGGCAAGCCGAGCGCCGTGCAGCCCGCACACGTCAACTTCGGTATCGCCATTGACATGCCCAAGCCCGATGGCACCCGCCTCCTGATGGTTCCCAACATCAAGAAGGCCGAAACCATGGACTTCGCAGAGTTCTGGCACACCTACGAGGACCTGATCAAGCGCGCCCGCAACGGCAAGCTGACCGCCGACGACCACGCCGGCACCACTGTCTCGCTGACCAACCCCGGCGGCATTGGGACGGTTCACTCCGTGCCTCGCCTCTCCAAGGGGCAGGCCGCCATCATCGGCGTCGGTGCCTTGGACTACCCGGCCGAATTCCAGGGCGCGAGCGAGAAGATCATCGCCCAGAACGCCATCAGCAAGATCCTCACACTGACGTCCACGTATGACCACCGCGTCATCCAGGGTGCCGGCAGCGGCGAGTTCCTCAAGCTCGTCCACCAGCTCCTGCTGGGTGCACAGAACTTCTACGACGAAATCTTCGAAGCCCTGCGCATTCCGTACGAGCCCGTCCGCTGGAGCCCCGACCTCCAGGTGGATCCGGCAGACGAGATCAACAAGGTCGCCCGGATTCAGCAGCTGATCCACTCCTACCGTGTTCGCGGCCACCTGATGGCTGACACCGATCCGTTGGAGTACGTGCAGCGCAAGCACCCGGACCTCGACGTCCTGACCTACGGCCTGACGCTGTGGGACCTGGACCGCGAGTGGCCCACCGGCGGCTTCGGCGGTAAGCCCCAGCTCAAGTTCCGCGACATCCTGGGCGTCCTGCGCGACGCTTACTGCCGCACCACGGGCATCGAGTACATGCACATCCAGGAACCGGCAGAACGCAAGTGGTTCCAGGACCAGCTGGAGCACCCCTACTCCAAGCCGAGCCGCGAAGAGCAGCTGCGCATCGTGTCCAAGCTCAACGCTGCCGAGGCCTTCGAGACCTTCCTGCAGACCAAGTTCGTCGGACAGAAGCGATTCTCCCTTGAAGGTGGCGAGTCGCTGATCCCGCTGCTCGACGCCATCATCTCGGACGCAGCCGACGACGGCCTCGACGAAGTTGCGATCGGCATGGCCCACCGTGGCCGTCTCAACGTTCTCACCAACATCGCCGGCAAGACCTACGCCCAGGTGTTCCGCGAGTTCGAAGGCACCCAGGATCCGCGCTCGGTCCAGGGATCCGGCGACGTCAAGTACCACCTGGGTACGGAAGGCACGTTCACATCGGACAACGGCAAGCAGACCAAGGTTTACCTCGCTGCCAACCCGTCCCACCTCGAGGCCGTGGACTCTGTGCTCGAAGGCATCGTCCGCGCCAAGCAGGACCGTCTGGATCAGGGCGAATCGTTCCCTGTCCTGCCGATCATGGTCCACGGTGACGCTGCATTCGCCGGCCAAGGTGTTGTGGCGGAAACCCTCAACCTGTCCCAGCTGCGCGGCTACCGCACCGGCGGCACCATCCACGTGATCGTCAACAACCAGGTTGGCTTCACCACGGCTCCGTCGTCATCGCGTTCGTCCACGTACTCCACGGACGTTGCCAAGATGATCCAGGCACCGGTCTTCCATGTGAACGGCGACGACCCCGAGGCCGTGGTGCGCATCGCGCAGCTCGCCTACGAGTTCCGTCAGCGTTTCCACAAGGATGTCGTTATCGACATGGTGTGCTACCGCCGCCGTGGTCACAACGAGGGCGACGACCCCTCGATGACCCAGCCGCTGATGTACAACCTGATCGAAGCCAAGCGTTCGGTCCGCAAGTTGTACACCGAATCGCTGATCGGCCGTGGCGACATCACCGAGGAAGAAGCAGAGCAGCTGCTCCGCGACTACCAGGAACGCCTTGAGCGTGTCTTCGCAGAGACCCACGCTGCGCAGACCTCGCCCATCCCGATCATCACTGCGGACTCCGCGGCTGTTTCGGACATCGAGCGTCCCATCGCCCAGCAGGCCGACTTTGGAACCAACTCCCCGGCTTCCACTGCGATTTCCACTGAGACGCTTGCCCGCATCGGCAAGGCCCACCTGGAAATTCCGGAGGGCTTCACGGTGCACTCCAAGCTCAAGCAGCTGTTGGAGAAGCGCGAGCAGATGTCCCGTGAAGGCGGCATCGACTGGGGCTTTGGCGAGATCGCGGCCTTTGGTTCGCTCATCATGGAAGGCGTCCCGGTCCGTTTGGCCGGCCAGGACTCACGCCGCGGTACCTTCGTGCAGCGCCATGCAGTGTTCCACGACCGTGCCAATGGCAACGAATGGCTGCCGCTAGGCAACCTCTCGGACAACCAGGCCAAGCTGTGGATCTACGACTCCCTGCTGTCGGAATATGCCGCGATGGGCTTCGAATACGGCTACTCGGTGGAGCGTCCCGATGCCCTGGTGCTGTGGGAAGCCCAGTTCGGTGACTTCGTCAACGGTGCACAGACCATCATTGACGAGTTCATCTCCTCGGCTGAGCAGAAGTGGGGCCAGCGCTCCTCGCTGGTCCTCATGCTGCCGCATGGCTACGAAGGACAGGGCCCGGACCACTCGTCGGCCCGTATCGAGCGGTTCCTGCAGCTTTGTGCCGAGGACAACATGATCGTGGCCAACCCGACCACGGCAGCCTCGCACTTCCACTTGCTGCGCCGTCAGGCGTACAGCCGCCCGCGCAAGCCGTTGATCATCTTCACGCCGAAGCAGCTGCTCCGCCTCAAGGGCGCCGCATCCGCCGTCGAGGACTTCACTACTGGCGGCTTCAAGCCGGTCATCGGTGACAACGACGTGCAGGCAGCAAATGTGGACCGTGTCATCCTGGTCTCCGGTCGGTTGTACTACGACCTCCTGTCGAACCGCCAGAAGTCCGGCGATACGTCCACTGCGATCATCCGTGTGGAGCAGCTTTACCCGCTGCCGAAGGCCGAGATCGACGCCGAACTCGCCAAGTACCCGAACGCGGACATCGTTTGGGCGCAGGACGAGCCTGCCAACCAGGGCCCGTGGCCGTTCATGGGCCTGAACCTGGCCCCGGAGCTGGACCGCAAGCTTCGCCTCGTGTCGCGTCCGGCCTCGGCATCAACGGCTGCCGGTTCCATGAAGCGCCACGCTGCCGAGCAGGACTCCCTGATCAAGCAGGCCTTCGAACGCAAGTAGGCAAGAAACTGCCCGGCCGGATGCGCTGATAACGCGCCTCTGGCCGGGCAGTTCTGTTTAATGGGACAGGTACCCGGTTCTGGAAGCCGGCCACTGATCCGAAAGCCGTGCAAGGACCGTAACGAGTGTGAAGAGGTAACCGTGGAAGACAGGAAGCTGCGTATCGCGGCTGTAGGAGATGAACTGCTCGCGGGATTGGGTGATCCCCGGGCCTTGGGTTGGCTCGGAAGAGTTCTTGCCCGTACACCCCAGGACGCCGTCCTGGTGGAAAGCTTCTCACTCCCCTGCCCCATGGAAGGCACCGAGGGGCTGGCAGCACGCTGGCAGGATGAGGCCGGCCGCCGCTTCAGTGAAACGCACGAGAATCGGCTGGTCATTGGGCTGTCCGGACGGGACCTGGAATTCGGCCTGTCCACGGCGCGCAGCCGGCTGAACCTTGCCAACATCCTCGATGGTGCATCGCACTCCGGTGTCGAGGTCTTCGTGGTGGGTCCGCCTCCCACCCTGGATCCGGCACGCAACAAGCGCCTTGCGGAACTTAATACGGCTTTCGCCGATGTCACCACCCGGCGCAACCATCATTACGTTGACACTTTCTCGCCCCTGCTCAACCATGAGCAGTGGAGGACGGACCTCGCAGCCAATGGGGGCACACCGGGACAGGCGGGCTATGGGTTGATCGCGTGGCTGGTCCTGCACCGTGGCTGGTTCCAGTGGCTTAGGATCGCTCAGCCGGAGTAGTCATGACACGGAACGTGCAGGGGACTTTTCGAGCAGCAACAGCAGCGTCCGTACTCGTGGTCCTGGCGGCCACAGTTTCCTGCAGTTCCGGGCCACCCGCCCCTCCGTCAGCTCTGGCTCCGCTATCGCGGAGGAACTTGACGGAAAGCCGTTGGCCGCGGTCTTCGGGGAGCGGATCTTCACGCCGCTGGGTCGTTCCGGCACCGTGTTTCCGGCGACCAAGATCACCCTTGCCACCCCTTGGCTCGCGATATATCGTGTTTACATCAACGCGATATATCGCAATTGGAGGAGTCATGTCAGACGAGCTATGGACCGTCACCGGCCCACAAACCATCGATGTGGACGGTGTCCGCTCGCTCAAACTGGGGATCGTCAAGGGTCGTTTTGACGTCGTTACCCACGACGAACCGTTTGTCCGCATCGAAATTACTGAAATCACCGGCGACCCTCTGACTGTCACACTGGTCAACGGCCGCTTGGAGGTACGGCACCAGCTGCAAGGACCCCAGGGCTGGTTCCGCAACCTCATGGGCACGGTCAACAACACGAGCACCAACTCCGTAGTCGTCGGTATTGCCCTTCCGGCTGGCGTAGATGTCGAGGCAGGCACGGTCAGCGGCGACGGCATGGTTTCCGGAGTCAGCGGCACCATCCGGCTCAACACGGTCTCCGGTTCCGTCCTGTCGGACGGAACGCACGGCGAGTTGCATGTCAACACTGTCAGCGGCGAAGTCATCGCGCGGGACCACGACGGCGTCCTTACCGCCAAGAGCGTATCGGGCGAAGTGACCGCTTCGGGCACGTTCAAGAACGTCCGCGCCACAACGGTCAGCGGCGACCTCAGTTTCGATCTTCAGGACTACACCAACGACCTCGGTGCCAACTCGGTGTCCGGAGACCTGACCATCCGTCTGCCGCACGATGTCGGCTTGGACATCGTGGCGAAGTCTGCCAGTGGATCCGTGGTGATCGACGATCAGATGTATGCCCAGCCAGGCAGCAACGTGCACACGATTGTGGGACCCGATGAGCGCCTGATGGTTGTCCGCACCAATACCGTCTCCGGCAAGACGTACATCATTCATGGAAGCGCACCCGCTTCCGGCAACGGCCACCATGTTCCCGGCGAAGCCGGCCTCTGATGCCTCCCGTCTTCGCGCACGGCGCCCTGCGCCTCTATCTGCTTGCACTGCTTGAATCCGGTCCCAAACATGGCTACGAGCTCATCAAGGCCCTGGGTGACCGCTTCGGTGGAACCTACTCCCCCAGCGCCGGGACCATCTATCCGCGCCTGGGGAAGCTGGAAGAGGAAGGCCTCGTCTCTACATCCACCGAGGGGCGGCGCACCAACTACTTCATCACGGAGGCCGGCTTGGCTGAACTCAACAGTCGCCGGGAGGAACTGGCCGATGTAGAGGACAACATCTCCGTCTCGGTTCGGCGGCTGGCCGACAACCTCCGGGAAGATATCAGAAGCAACATGCGTGGGCTTCGGGCAGACTTGGCGGCCACCGCGGAAACCGCGCGAAGCAACGCAACCACGGCCGGATTCCAGAGCCGGACCGGACATTACTCTCCGGAAGGCATCCGCGCGCTGAAAGAGGCCGAACTGATGGTTCAGTCCTTCAGGGATGACATTCGGGTGGAGTTGCGGAAACATGGCGCCACTCACGCCCTCACTCCGGTTGCCCTGGAAACCGTCCGCACCGTGCTGGAGCAGGCGAGGATCTCCATCCGGAATTCGCTGCGGAGTTGATCCGCGCGGCCGCGATGTGGCTCGTGGCACCCTTCCGGTTCGCGGCGCGGCCTCAGGATGTGCGAAACTGGAGGGCAGCTTTATTGAGTACCAATAATTAAAGGAGGCCAGCTATGAGCAAGCGTGCACGTAAGCGTCGTGACCGTAAGCGCGGCGGCGCAAACCACGGCAAGCGTCCCAACACCTAAGCCAGCGGCTTAGCGTAAAGGCTTAAAAGCGAGGGCCCCGGAAACCAGACGGTTTCCGGGGCCCTTGGCGTTCAGCAAGAGTGCCGTTGTCAACGCCCTTGGGCGTCAGGCGTCCACGGGCTTGATGGAGTGAATCCTGTCCAAAATGGAATTCTTCAAATTCTCGGGCGCCGATTCCGTGCAGGAGCGCTTGACCATGGTCCGGATGAGGCACTCAAGGTCATACTGCTCAGCGCACTCCTCGCAGGTGTCCAGGTGCTGCTTGATCTCCGTGAGGTCCTCGCGGGTCAGCGCGCCGTCGAGGTACTCATAGATCCGCTGCATTCGCGTGTCGTCGCAATCGCCCAATCCCTGGCAGTCGCTCATTGCTCTTTCTCCTGATTGTTGCTCCCGGCCGTGGCCTGGTCTTCGGTGTGGGCCTTGAAGCCTCGTTCTGCGGCGTAGTCCGCCAGCATGTCCCGCAGCATCTTCCGGCCGCGGTGCAAGCGCGACATGACAGTGCCGATCGGGGTGTTCATGATCTCTGAAATTTGCTTGTACGCATATCCCTCGACGTCCGCAAAGTAGACAGCCAAGCGGAATTCTTCCGGAATGGACTGAAGCGCGTTCTTGACGTCCGAGTCCGGGAGGTGGTCAAGTGCCTCTGCTTCCGCCGACCGCAATCCGGACGACGTGTGCGATTCGGCCTTGGCCAGCTGCCAATCCTCGATCGTGTCCGAATTGGACTGCAACGGCTCGCGCTGTCGCTTTCGATACAGGTTGATATACGTGTTGGTCAGAATGCGGTACAGCCATGCCTTGAGATTGGTTCCCGGCTTGTACTGGTGGAACGCCGAGAAGGCCTTGGTGTAGGCCTCCTGGACGAGGTCTTCCGCGTCGGAGGGATTCCGCGCCATCCTCATGGCTGCCGAATACAGCTGGTCCACGTACTGCATGGCGTCGCGCTCGAAGCGCAGCCGCCTCTGTTCGGATGTTTCCGTCGTGACATCGACGACGACGGCATCGGTCGCGTCATCGGCTGCTTCGTACATGGCCGCTGCGGCCGGTTCAATGGTGCTCATCGATGCCAAGTCTACTGTCAGCTCCCGGGAAACCGGCCGCACACCGTACTCGGGCTCCTGTAGAACCGCGCGGTCCTTAACCAAAGTCAAAAAACCAACTCCGTTCAGCGAAGCGGCAACAAAATGCCGCAGGCCGGACTCCACCGCACCTGACCTTCACAACGGTGGCTGCTGGGTAATTATTCCGCAAAGATGCAAGACTAGAGCAGACTGCACCCCGTCGAACACGGCAAGCCCATCCAGGAGGCAAGACATGTCTGTAATCCGTTTTCTCGCGCGGCCCATGCTCGCATCAAGCTTCGTCGTCGCAGGTCTGGACAAGCTCAAGAACGCGGATGATACGGCCAAGCAACTGTCACCGATCCTGCGCCGGGCCTCGGAATCGCTGCCGTTTCCCGCTGACGAAAAGGTCCTTGCCCGGGTAATAGGCGGCGCACAACTGGGCGCCGGAGCCCTGCTCGGCCTGGGGAAGCTCTCCCGCTTTGCTGCCACAGTGCTGGCCTTGACGTCGGCGCTGAACTCCTACGTGGAGTGGCGCTCGGCGGACATCACCACCAAGGAAGGCCGGAACGCGCGCCGCGCCCAACTCCTCAAGAACATTTCCTTGACCGGTGGCGTCCTTCTGGCCGCCGTCGATACCGAGGGTCGTCCCAGCCTGGCTTGGCGCGCCGAGCACTTGGCGTCCGACGCGAAGAAGGTCACCGGCAAGCAGTTCAAGCGCGCAGACAAGGCCGTTCGCAAGGCAGTAGATAACGCAGTTGGAGCATAAGGAAGCATGACAGGTACCACCGCAGCAAACACCGACCCATC
This sequence comes from Paenarthrobacter sp. NPDC092416, assembly GCF_044755025.1. Taxonomy (NCBI): domain Bacteria; kingdom Bacillati; phylum Actinomycetota; class Actinomycetes; order Micrococcales; family Micrococcaceae; genus Paenarthrobacter; species Paenarthrobacter sp. NPDC092416. The sequence continues at coordinate 798,371 of NZ_JBIVQG010000001.1, read as the reverse complement.
AAACGACGCCACCACTCTGCCCTTGTGGCCGGCCCCTTACGCGCGGGGCCCTGTGGACGCCACGGTGACGGTGCCCGGGTCCAAATCACTCACCAACCGATTCCTCGTGCTTGCGGCGTTGGCTGAGGGACCGTCACGTCTGCGGGCCCCCCTGCACTCACGGGACTCAGCTTTGATGATCCAGGCTCTCCGCCAGCTGGGCGCCACTGTCACCGAGGTTCCCGGCGATGGCAGCTACGGCCCGGACCTGAGTATCACGCCGATGGATCCTGCCGCGTCCGCGGCGGATACTTCCATTGACTGCGGCCTTGCAGGAACCGTCATGCGGTTCGTGCCGCCCTTGGCCGCACTGCGCAACGGCACCACGGTCTTCGACGGCGACCCGCATGCGCGCAAGCGTCCCATGGGAACCATCATTGAAGCCTTGGTGGCACTCGGCGTCCCCGTTGGCGCTGAAGGCGACCGGACGCCGTCGGCCCTTCCCTTCCGCGTAGAGGGCACGGGCGATGTCCGCGGGGGCCACCTGGTGATCGACGCCAGTGCGTCGTCGCAATTCGTCTCGGCACTGCTGCTCGTGGGAGCCCGCTTCACCGAGGGTCTTCATTTGGAGCACGTTGGGAAACCTGTACCCAGCCTTGATCACATCAACATGACCGTGGCGGTCCTTCGGAGCGTCGGCGTCAAGGTCGATGACTCCGTCCCCAACCACTGGCGGGTATCCCCAGGCCCCATCCGCGCGTTCGACCAGCGGATTGAGCAGGACCTGTCCAACGCTGGTCCTTTCCTTGCCGCGGCCCTGGCAACCAAGGGCACGGTGAGGATCCCCAACTGGCCCACGGAAACCACCCAAGTGGGCGATCTGTGGCGCAGTATCCTGGCCACCATGGGTGCCACTGTCACCCTCACGGACGGCACGCTTACGGTAACAGGCGGATCCGAGATCAAGGGCGCCGACTTCGACGAAACCAGTGAACTCGCACCGACCGTAGCGGCCCTGTGCGCGCTGGCCACCGGACCGTCCCGGCTCACTGGCATCGCCCACCTTCGCGGCCATGAAACCGACCGGCTTGCGGCACTCGTCGCGGAGATCAACAGGCTTGGCGGCGACGCCGAGGAGACTGTCGATGGCCTCATCATCCGACCGGCCACGCTGCACGGCGGAGTCGTTCACAGTTATGCCGACCACCGCATGGCCACCGCGGGCGCCATCCTGGGGCTCGCCGTCGAAGGCATCCAGGTTGAGGACATTGCCACGACTTCCAAGACCATGCCGGAATTCCCGCAGATGTGGTCAGGAATGTTGACCCCGTCCACCGGCACGGATGAGGCCAGCAACTAATCATGGGCCGCGACGCACGCTCCTGGGACGAATCCGATGTCCGGATCCGCCCCAACAAAAAGGGATCACGACCCCGGACCAAAGACCGCCCCAGCCACGACGACGCCGTCATTGGCAGGATCATCACCGTCGACCGCGGCCGCTACACGGCCGTGGTGGGAGAAGATTCCGCAAATGAACGAGTAGTCATCGCGGCCCGCGCCCGCGAACTCCGGCGAAACCCCGTAGTCCCCGGCGATTTCGTTGCTTTGGTGGGCGACGTTTCCGGTAGCCCCGACACGCTCGCACGGTTGGTCCGCGTGGAGGAACGCAAGACGCTCTTGCGCCGCAGCGCCGACGATACCGATCCCATCGAACGTGTCGTCGTCGCAAATGCCGACCAACTGGTCGTGGTAGTTGCGGCAGCCAACCCCGAACCCCGCACGGGCTTCATCGACCGCGCCCTCGTGGCAGCGTACGACGCCGGCATCGAGCCGCTGCTGCTCGTCACCAAAGCGGACGTCAAGGACCCTGCGGAACTGTTGGCCAACTACCTCAGCTTGGACTTCCCGATCATCATCAGCCGGACAGCCGACGCCGATGCCTCCGGGATCGATGCCCGTTCGGACGATGGCCTGTCAGCCCGGTTGGACAGCGACGCCGTCTCGCAGCTCCGCGCCTACCTGGACGGCAAAGTCACCGTCATGCTGGGCCACTCCGGCGTGGGCAAATCCACTATGGTCAATGCGCTGACAGGCGCCGAACGCGCCACGGGCGGCGTTAACGCCGTCACGGGACGTGGCCGGCACACGTCGTCGTCGGCGCTGGCCTTGAAACTCCACGAAGCTCCCTCCGGCAGCTGGATCATCGATACTCCCGGCATTCGTTCCTTTGGTTTGGCCCACGTGGACGCCGACCGCATCCTGCATGCCTTCCCGGACCTCGAACCGGGCACGCAATCGTGCGACCGTGGCTGCAAGCACGATGCCACTGCGATCAATTGCGGCCTCGATCCTTGGGTCAACGAAGGCCATGCCGGACCGTCCGGCGTGGCCCGCCTTGGCTCCCTCCGCAGGCTTCTTGGCGCTGACCCGCGTCTTGAAGCCAAAGAAGCCAAGGAACTGGGAACCGTCAACTGAGCCTTGGGGCAACAGGTCCCCGACTGGAGGAACGTTTCACGGTAGTTTGGTGACATGACCCAACCCGTTTCCAGCTACAACGATGACCTGCGATTGGCCCACGTCCTGGCCGATTCCGTGGATGCCCAGACGATGGACCGCTTCAAGGCACTGGATCTGCAGATCGAAACCAAGCCCGATTTGACGCCCGTTACGGACGCCGACAAGGCTGCCGAGGAGGCTATCCGCGGCCAACTCTCGCGCTCTCGCCCCCGCGACGCCGTGCTGGGCGAGGAGTTCGGCAGCAGTGGTCATGGCTCGCGTCGTTGGATCATCGACCCCATCGACGGCACCAAGAACTTCGTCCGCGGCGTTCCCGTCTGGGCCACACTGATCGCCCTCGTCGATGAGGGCGAGCCCGTGGTCGGCGTCGTCAGCGCACCCGCCTTGGGCAAGCGCTGGTGGGCAGCGAAGGAGATGGGTGCTTACATGGGCCGCTCACTCGCCTCGGCCACGCGCCTCAAGGTATCCAACGTTTCGCGACTGGCAGACGCGTCGATGTCATATTCGAGCCTGACCGGTTGGAAGGAACGTGGCAATTTCGACGATTTCCTGGGTCTCACCGACGACGTCTGGCGCACACGCGCCTACGGCGACTTCTGGTCCTACTGCCTGGTGGCAGAAGGCGCCGTGGATATCGCCTGCGAACCGGAGTTGAACCTCTACGACATGGCTGCACTGGTTCCGATCGTCACGGAGGCAGGTGGACGCTTCACGTCGCTGGAGGGCGAGGATGGGCCGTTCGGCGGCAACGCCCTGGCAACCAATTCAATCCTGCACTCCGAAGTTCTCAAACGCCTCAACCCCGGATTGGACGACCTTCTCTGAGTCTTTGCACAGGCGCTGAAACGCTTCTTTGCAGAATTTTCGACGGCGGCCGCCCCCTTTTGGGGGCCGCCGCCGTTTTTTCTTCGCCAGATTCGCCATTCGTCAATCCAACGTAACAATCGACTTAACATAGCGAACTGACTTTGGAGCGTGCGCGCGGCTTGCCCTAACCTTTTTACAGGTCACGAGTGCCAGCGCTAAACCCCGGTTTGCTGGCCGGCAACCCTCCATTCGCGGTGGGGTGCCCCGGGTGACGACCTGGCCGGTCCGGAACGGATGCGGCAAGCGCGGATCCCCCTTTGGGGGTCCCTCTTGAGTGAGGTCCCATGAGCACTGTTACGTTCAACTCCACTTTCCTGCCGTCCTCCGATCAGCAAACGGCTGCAGCACGGCCCCTGGCCGCCGTGACGGGCGCGGAACTGCAAGCTCCCCTGATCCAGGGCGGCCACGTGCGGTACGCAAACCTCGACTACGGAGCATCTGCCCCGGCACTGACCATCGTCTCTGCCTACCTCAACGAAGTCCTGCCCTACTACGCCAGCGTCCACCGTGGCGCTGGGTACGCATCGCAAATCAGCACCTCGGTCTACGAGAACTCTCGGAACATCGTTCGCGAATTCGTCGGTGGCCGGCCGGACGATTCCGTGATCTTCACGCGCAACACCACTGATTCCCTGAACCTGCTCGCCGGCTGCCTGCCGCACGTCGACGGCCAGCCGACCGGCGGGGTCCTGTACCTGGACATCGAACACCACGCCAACCTGCTTCCTTGGCAAGGTGTTCCGCACCGCAGCGTCATCGCGGCCTCGACCCTTGCGGCGACGCTGGCCAACCTTCGTGCCGAACTCAGCCAGGGTGGCGTATCGCTCCTGGCTGTCACCGGCGCTTCGAACGTCACGGGCGAGATCCTGCCGATCGCCGAACTCGCCTCCTTGGCCCATGAATTCGGCGCCCGGATCGTGGTGGATGCTGCCCAGCTCGCACCACATCGCCGCATCAACATTGCCAAAGCCGACGTCGATTACGTCGTGTTCTCCGGGCACAAGCTCTACGCTCCGTTCGGGGCCGGCGTCATCGTGGGTCGTCCGGATTGGCTGGACGCCGGTACACCGCACCTCGCCGGTGGAGGGGCTGTCCGTGAAGCCCGACTCGATTCGGTCAGTTGGGCAACAGGTCCGGCACGACACGAAGGTGGCTCCCCCAACGTCCTCGGGGCAGCAACACTGGCGCGCGCAACCCAGGTTCTTGCAGGCCTCGACCAGGAAGCCTGGCACGCCCACGAGGCTTCGATCCGTTCCTATCTGGTGGAAGGACTGCGGGCGATCGACGGCGTTACGGTCCACCAGATCTTCAGCGACACGGAAGACACCATCGGTGTGGTCAACTTCTCGGTTGAAGGATTCGACGCCGGTTTGGTCGCCGCCTACCTCGCCGCGGAGCACGGAGTCGGCCTGCGCGATGGCCGTTTCTGCGCCCACCCGCTCCTCAAGCGCCTCGGCCTTCCCTCCGGCTCGTTGCGGGCCAGCTTTGGCGTCGGCTCACGGCTGGAGGATGCCACCCGCCTGCTGAACGGCATCGAGGAACTCAAGCGCACGGGACTCGGCTGGGACTACGTGGTGGACGAGGGACGCTGGGTGCCAGCGAACGATCACCGCGTCTATCCGGAATGGGCCCCCAACACGCCGGGCACCGCCGGCGCTGCGCCCTGCACAGTGGACTAGACGGCAGCACGGTGGACTAGACGGCACGGCACGTGGACAAGGCTGCGCGGTGGATCAGGTTGCGCGCTCGAACGGACAGCCTGGCCGACTCAACAGCATCACCGATTGTGTGCGGCTTTGCTGATCGCCCCAGTGCCCAGTGCGGTAAATTCGTAGGGTAACTTTGCGATCCCCAAAGGAGTCTGTGCGTGTCCTTGCGTTCCCATGGTGATCAAGGCTCCCTGGCGGGTCCTGGCTCCCCGGCTGGTTCCGTTCCCATGGCTGGTCCTGGCGGGCCCAAACTGCATGCCACCCGCCGTCATGAACTCGGCCAAAGTTTCCAGGACGGCGGCGAGCACTACCACCGTGTGCGGCCAGGCTACCCGGCAGATTCCGTGGACTGGCTCCTCCCGGCGGGTGCACGTTCCGCCGCGGATCTCGGCGCTGGCACAGGAAAGTTCACGGCTCTTCTGGTGGAACGCGGACTTGAGGTAACCGCCGTCGATCCTTCGACGGACATGCTCGAACAACTTCGAAAGGCGTACCCGTACGTCACGGCACTGGTGGGGACGGCCGAGGCTACAGGGCTGGCGGACTCAGTATTCGACGTCGTCAGCGTTGCCCAGGCCTGGCACTGGTGCGATCCCCTCAAGGCCAGCACGGAGATCGCCCGGATCCTGCGCCCCGGCGGAGTCCTCGGGCTGGTCTGGAACCAGCTGGATACGTCGGTACCTTGGGTGCACCGTCTCTCCCGCATCATGCACGCCGGAGATGTGCACAAGCCGGGCTTCCGTCCCGTCGTCGGCCCGGAGTTCCATGGCCTGGAAAGCCACCTGACCCGGTGGGAGGACTCCGTTACTCCGGAGGACATCATGGAACTGACCAAGTCCCGCAGTTACTACTTGCGCGCCAATGACACTACGCGGGCCAAGGTCCTTGGCAACCTCGAGTGGTACCTGCATACGCACCTCGGGCATGACCGCGGCAAAACCCTTCAATTACCGTATTTGACGCAGACCTGGCAGGCCCACAAGATTCAGCGTGGCCCGTTCACGGTAGGCTTGGGGGTGTGAAGACCAGCGCGCCCTCCTCCTCGATCGAGGACTACGTCAAGGTCATCTATTCCTATACGGAGTGGCAAGACAAACCCATTACGTCCTCTCAGCTTGCACAGCGGCTCGGAGTTGCGAATTCCTCCGTCTCGGAAATGGTCCGAAAACTCAAAGACCAAGGTCTGGTGGACCACCAGCCCTACAGCGCCATCCGGCTGACTGCCGAAGGAATGCGCCTGGCGCTGGCCATGGTGCGACGCCACCGGCTCATTGAGACTTACCTCGTCGAGGAACTCGGCTATAGCTGGGATGAGGTTCACGACGAAGCCGAGATGCTCGAGCACGCCGTGTCGGACACCTTCATTGAGCGCATGGCGGCCAAGCTGGGCCACCCGGAACGGGACCCTCACGGCGACCCCATTCCTGCCGCAGACGGCTCCGTGGAGTTGCCGCACGCCTACCGGATGATCGAGCTCGACCAAGGCCACTCTGGCAGGATCACGCGCATCAGTGACGAGAACCCGGACCTTCTCCGCTATCTCGCTTCCGAGGACATCGCCTTGGATGCGGCAGTGGAGATTGTGGGCAGGAAGCCATTCGGCGGAGCACTCGTGGTCCGCATTGGCACCGGTCCCCAGCGCCGGGAATTCGATCTCGCAGACGAAGTTACCTCAGCCCTGTGGGTTCAGAGCGCGGACGTGCACGAGGGATGTGTCCTGCCCGTAAGGTAACCCGGGACCACAAGCCGCCAACGGCAGAGCCGGCACGCACCAAGGTCAGGTACGCTGGTCGCTCGTGCCGCCGTCGTCGGGTGCTTTTTCGACCGTAGCTTCCAGCACAGGGTTCCGGATACCGATTGCGGACGCGAGTCCCCCCAGAATGAACAGCACCGCGGTGACCACCAGGGCATTGTAGAGCCCCTCGCGAGTGAACACCGGCCCAACGATCAGCCCAGCGAAGGCTATGCAGATCAGGCCGGCAATACGCGCCACTGCGTTGTTGACTGCAGAGCCAATTCCGGCTTCTTCCTGAGGAACAGCACCCAAAATGGCCGCTGTCAGGGGTGCTACCAAGGTTGTCAGTCCAAGACCGAAGACGATCTGGCCGGGCAGCACCTGGGTCCAGTAATTCAGCGGCTCCTGGACTGTCAGGGACATCAGGAAGCCAACTCCGCAGAGCAACGGCCCGGCCGTCATGAACCACCGTGGACCGTACTTACCGGCCAGGCCACCAAAATAGGACGCCGTGAGCATCAGGATGATGGTGGCTGGCAGCAGGGCAAAGCCGGCTATGGTAGCCGCCATTCCGCCCACCTGCTGCAGGTAGATCCCCAGGACAAAGAACCCCAGCGAAATGGCGCCATAAATGGCCAACGTAGCCAGGTTGCCCCAGCCGAAGTTACGGATGCCGAACAACCTCAGTGGCAGCATCGGTTCGGCTGCCCGGGCTTCGTGGAGGAGGAATAGCACCATCGCGAGAATTCCCGCGGCCAACGGCACCCACACGAGAACGCTTCCCCAGCCCATCCTGCCCTGCTCGATGAACGCGTAAACAGGACCGCCCAGCCCGATCATGGCCAGGAACGCTCCGAGGTAGTCGATTTTTTTGCTCTTGTCCCTGGCAGCGTCAGAGGCACGGAGCCCTGCAAGGATGGGCCAGATCGCGGCTGCCGGTACAACGTTGATGAAGAAAATGACGCGCCAGCTCAGGAGATCCACGGAAAGGCCGCCGATCAACGGGCCAACAATGGCCGCTGCGCTGGTCCAACCCGACCACTGGCCGATTGCCTTGGACTGGGCAGGACCGGAAAATGACGTCACGATCATCGCGAGTGAGCTCGGCACCAGCAATGCCCCGGCGATCCCCTGCAACGCCCTGGATACCACCAGGACTTCGCCGTTCCACGCCAATCCGCACATGACCGAGGTCAGGGTGAAACCCGCGAGACCCCACTCCAGGATCCGTGCCCGTCCGAAATGGTCCGACAACGAACCGGCCACCAGGATCAGCGCACCAAGCGTCAGCAAATACGCATCCACTACCCACTGCTGGATCACGAGCCCGCCGCCCAGCTCGCGTCCTATTGCCGGCAGTGCGAGGTTCACCACAAACCCATCGAGGATGGCGATGAAGGAAGCCACAATCGCCACGGCAAGAACGCGCTTTTGGAGCGGGGTGCTTGGCAGCAGGGCCACTGGGTCCGTCATGTGCACAGCCTACGCTTTGCCGCACCCGGGATGGGCTTAAGTGCCGGAGCGTGCGGCGGGTCCGGCCAGCTCCGCGGCGGCCGGTACTGCCTGACCGTGGCCGCCGCCGCCTTGGAAGTCCCGTATCGTTGAATGGTGATTAGCAGACGTGACGCCGCACTGGCCCTTGATATCTCCATGGAAATGGCCCAACGCCACGGCATTCCGTCCCGGCTGAGCGAAGCAGATCTTCGTGAACTCCAAGACAATCCCCCTGCTTGGCTGGTCCAGTCCCGTTCGAACCGCACTGGCAAGCGTCCGGTGTGGGTCCACTTGACGTGCGCAGTGTGTGGTTACTCCGAAGCTGTTCGGCCCAAGAAATGGTGGCCGGATTTTTCGTTTGTCTTCTGCGGGCACCACCGCAACAATGAACTCCCTGAACTCTTCCTCGGAGATGTTCGCACCGAATACGAAGGCGTTGGCAGCCGCTTCGTCGGCGTCGTGGACGTTCGCGAGGATCAGGCCTAGCCGCATCCTGGACCGAAGCCCGCTAGCTCATCTCAGTAGGTACGGCGATGATGTGCAGGATCCTGCCATCGCGTAGAACCGCCAGTGGGAAAGGCTCGCCGATTGCCTCGGCAAAGAGGAGTTTCTGCAGGCTTTCGGCGCTGGACACGGCCCTGCCTTGCGCGCTGATGACCAGATCCCCCGGTTGGAGACCGGACTGCTCGGCAGGTGAACCCGCAATGACTTCAACCACCCGCAGGCCCTCCTTTTGTCCTGTGCGCACCACGGCGCTGGCGTCCAGCGGGATCGGAGTGCTCACCAGGCCCAAGTAGGCCCGCCTGACCCGGCCATCGCGGAGCAGCGAAGCAATGATTCGTTGCGTGGTCGTATTAATAGGGACGGCCAATCCGAGCCCCAGGCCAGCTACCGCAGTATTGATGCCCACAATCCGGCCACGGGTATCGGCCAACGCTCCGCCGGAATTCCCGGGGTTGAGGGCGGCATCGGTCTGGATGACGTCTTCGATCACCCGTCGGTGCTCGCCTGCCCGCACAGGAATGGACCGGCCCAGACCACTGACGACACCTGCGGTCACGGAACCGGCCAGGCCCAAAGGGTTGCCCACCGCGATCACCAATTGGCCCACCCTGAGAGTTTCAGCGTTGCCCAGGACGGCAGGCGGCGGAGTGCTCTTGAGCCCGCGAACTACCGCGAGGTCGGACAGCGGGTCCGCGCCAATCAGCTCCACATCGCTCTGTTTGCCGTTCGCGAACACCGCTCGGCCGGTCTGGATTCCGGCTACGACATGGGCGTTTGTCAGCATGTAACCATCGCCGGTAAAAACAACGGCCGATCCGCTTCCCATCCGGAGTTGCCCATTTCGGCGTTGGCTGGTCATCTCGATGGCCGCAACATGCGGCGTCACTGACTCCGCCACCTCGATGACGATTCTGGAGTAGGCGTCCAAGGCCCCGGCGTCGTCAGTCTCCGGCTCCGGCAATTCAAACTCCGGCTCGGTACTCATCACTTACCTCCTGCCACGGGCACACCGCCCGGTTGAGCGGCATCGTGCTTACCCTGTACAACGGGCAGTGCGATGCAACTAGTCCACGATCCCCTACGCCGTGGGTGAACTCTCGCGGACGTTGGCGGGACTGGGACTGAACCACCATTACCGCGGGATACGAAAAAGCACCCCGGTCCGAAGACCAGGGTGCTTTTTACGGGTGGAGATGGGGGGAATTGAACCCCCGTCCGATGTCGTTTTGTCAGGGCTTCTCCGGGCGCAGTTTGCGTCGGATTTTCTTGGCCCCAGCCGTCCTGCAAACAGGCGGCTGATCCGGGCCCAGTCATCTAAGAGTCCCGTTTACCTCGGTGACGAAGGCAAACAGCAGTGGCTATCTAAATGACGCCAGGAACCGGGACGATAGCAATCCCGGGCTGACGGACTGTCTTACTGCTTAGGCAGCGAGAGCGAAGTCAGTGCGCTTAGATTCGGCACTTATTGGTTTGCAGACAGCGTTTACGAGATAATTCTGCATCCTCGGCCCGCTTCACCTGTCGCGACTAACATCGTCGAAACCGATCATCCCCGTATTTTGTTACCAACCCAGCAGGCGGATCGATCACTCGAAATCCCTGCTGGACTATTCATCATAACGCATGTGCGCACCCGCGCATTCCCGGGACACACCGCGCCTTTCACTGGCGACAACCGCTAGCGGCGGTTGCGCTCCCGCAACTCCCGCAGCGACTCGCGCTTGTCTTGCTGCTCGCGCAGGGTCTGCCGCTTGTCGTAGTCCTTCTTACCCCGGGCGATGGCAATTTCCACTTTGGCCCGGCCATCCAGGAAGTAAAGCTGCAGTGGCACCACAGTGAACCCGGACTCACGGATCTTGTGTGAGATCTTGTCCAGCTCGTCCCGGTGCAGCAAGAGTTTGCGACGGCGGCGTGCGGCATGGTTGGTCCAACTGCCCTGGTTGTACTCAGGTATATGGATACCTTCCATCCACAACTCATCGTTGTAGAAAGTGCAGAACCCATCGACCATGGAGGCATGGCCCTCACGGAGGGACTTCACTTCGGTACCCATCAGGGCAATGCCGGCCTCATAGGTATCCAGGACATGGTAGTCATGCCGGGCCTTCCGATTGGTGGCCACTACCTTACGGCCACTTTCCTTGGGCACGGTAGAACTCCTTGTTAGATACGGATTTCAACTAGTGTACGCCAGAGCCGTCCCGGCCCTGCGCACTAGAGGAGGGTCATGGGATCGACGGCGGCGCCGTTGAGCCAGGTTTCGAAGTGGGCATGGCAACCCGTCGAGTTACCCGTGCTTCCCGAGTACGCGATGAGCTGTCCCGCAGACACCTGTTGGCCGTTCGCCACTACGATGCTGCTGTTGTGGTAGTAAATGGTGGTCAACGAGTTGCCCTGGACCACGCCATGGGAGAGCTTGACACGCCAACCGCCACCGTCGGCGGAGTTCCAGCCCGAGTTGAAGACCGTGCCTGCCGCGGCCGCGTAAACAGGAGTTCCGCAGGCTGCACCGAAGTCGATGCCCGTGTGCATATAACCACCGGTGCCATAGAAATCGATGGTGCCGGGAGGGGTAGCCCGCCATCCGAATCCGGACGTAATGGGCACGTAGCTGGCGAATGGGTGGCGCAGCCCGAAGGCTGAAGGGGAACCAACAGGGGGCACGTACGGAGTTTCGGGTGGTGCCGGCCTTCCCTGGGCAGCGGCCGCCGCTGCAGCAGCGGCAGCGGCCTCTGCTGCGAGCCTGCGCTGTTCAGCCTCCCACGCTTCCCGAAGTTTACGGTCCCGCTCCACAATTTCCGCAGCCACGGAATCCTGCTCGGACTTCACACGGGCCAAATCTGCTTCAATGCCGGGTTTGGCAGCCTGAAGCTGCCCGTTGAGGCGTGTGGTGTCCTCAATAAGCTTGTCGACCTCAGCCTTCTTGCTTGCAGCTTCGTCGCGTGCTGCCTTCTCCCTTTCAAGTGCGGCGTCGGCTTTGGCCTTGAGGTCCTGGATTTCCTCCTCGACGGCGGCAAGCCTCGCCTGCGAGTTCACGTTGGTGGCATTCTGCTGGGTCAACTTGGTCATGGCAGCGTTTTGGCTTCGCATGGCCTGGTCCGCGAGGTCCATGGACTCGGTCAGGTTGCCTGACTCGTTAGAGCCGAACAGAAGGGCGATATTGGTGGGAACACCGCCGGATTTGTAGGCCTGGGAGGCAATCTGTCCGATCAGTTTCTTGGTGTCAGTGATCTTCTGTTTATCTGTCTCAAGCTGCTCGGTGATCTTGGCTTTGTTCTGCTGGGCCAGCTCAACGCGGGCAGCGAGTGCCTCGACTTCCTTCACGGCGCTGGCAACCCGACCTTGTGCCTCAAGCAGCGCCTGCTGCGCGCCAGGGAGCCGACCCTGATAGATCACGAGGTCGCCGGCCGCCTTGGCGATCTTGGAGTCCACGAACTCAAGCGAAGCCTGCACCCGCGCGGCTTCGGCCTCCAACGCAGCCTGTTGGTCATCCAGGTTGTCGGCATGTGCCAACGGAACCACCGGAGCCGCGGCGACAAGGCTGACTGCAAGGCCCACCGCTATGACGGCACCAAGAATCCGAGCTTGGCCGGACGCGAAGCGCCGGCGCAGTGAGTTCGGGTCCAGCGTGGTCATAGGAAGTCCTTTTCGCTTGTCAGCACTGTGCTTCGAGATGGTCATGATGCGGGCCTAGACCTTGAGATAACGCCGTAGTGTCAACAGCGAGGAGATTCCCGCGAGCCCGCCTCCGAGCGCAATCAGGACCGGGGCGATCACCAGCACCTGGGTGGAGGAGATGAACGGGGTGTTGAGGAACTGCCGCGACAAGTCGCCATTGAGCCAGAAGTGCGCCATCAGCCACAACGTCACCGATGCCAGGAGGGCGCCGACAACGGCTGCGATAACGCCCTCCAGGATGAAGGGCAGTTGAATGACAGTCTTGGATGCGCCCACCAAGCGCATAATTCCGGTCTCCCGACGTCGACTGAACGCGGAAAGCCGGATCGTCGTCGTGATGAGGAGGACCGCACAGAAGATCATCACCGCCGCGACGCCCATGGCCGCCACCGAGGCTCCGTTCATCCAGGAGAAGATCCGTTCAAGAACCTGACGTTGATCACTGACCGTCTCTACTCCGGGCTGGGAGGAAAAAGTCTCGCTGATGATCTGGTACTTCTCCGGGTTCTTCATATTGATCCGGAAGGATGCGGGAAGTTGGTCTTCAGTGACCGAATCAACGATCGGCGAGTTGGAGAACTGCTCCTTGAAGTGCTTGTAGGCCTCAGCCTGGGATTCAAACTGGAAGTCATTGATGTATTGCTTAACGGCCGGAGACTCCAGCATGGCTTGGAGGTTGTCCTGTTGTTCCTTCGTGGCAGGACCCGAAGCGCAACCCACGGCGGTGGAACCGTCATTGCAGAGGAAAACGGCAACCTGGACTTTGTCGTACCAGTAGCCCTTCATCTGGTTGATCTGCATTTGCAACATGCCTGCAGCACCAACAAACGTCAGGGATACAAAAGTCACCAACACCACGGAAATCACCATGGACAGGTTGCGGCGCAGCCCGCTGCCGATTTCCCCCAGAATGAACAGAAGCCTCACAGCTGGGCCCCCTGCGCGCGATCGAGTTCTTCCCCGCTGGCATCTTTGAGTCTCCGGGATTCGCCAACTACCGGAATCATCGAGGTATAAAGTGCCTTGGCTTCGTCACGGATGACCTTGCCGTTCTTGAGCTCCACGACGCGTCGGCGCATTTCGTTGACGATGTCGTCGTCGTGGGTAGCCATGACCACAGTGGTGCCATTCTGGTTGATCTTGTCCAGGACACCCATGATGCCCATCGAGGTGATGGGGTCCAGGTTGCCGGTCGGCTCATCGGCAAGCAGGATGCCGGGACGGTTGACCACGGCGCGCGCGATAGCGACGCGCTGCTGCTCGCCACCGGAAAGTTCGTGCGGCATACGGCGTTCCTTGCCTTCAAGACCTACCGTCTTCAGGACTTCAGGGACAGTTTCCCGGATAATGGAACGGCTTTTGCCAATCACCTGCATGGCGAAAGCGACGTTGGCGAAGACATTCTTCTGCGGGAGCAGGCGGAAGTCCTGGAAGACGACGCCGATGCCGCGCCGAAGCTTCGGCACGCGCCAACTCGAAATGTTGGCCACGTTCTGGCCGGCCACATAGACGGATCCGGAAGAGGCTTTGTCCTCTTTCAGGATCAGCCGCAGGAATGTCGACTTGCCGGAGCCGGAAGCCCCTACAAGGAAGGTGAATTCACCGCGATTGATCTCAAGGCTGACAGAATCGAGCGCCGGTCGGGCATTCTGCTCGTAGACCTTGGTGACATTCTCAAATCTGATCATGGCCCTTTTGGAACCCCGCCGGACATGACTGAGTCGCCCAGTCCAACAGCCGGAGCGCGGGCTTTCGATCGGGGAAGTGAGAGCACCGGCTCCTTGACTATACGCACGGACTGCCCTCTATTCCGGCGGTTTCCGGGGCGTGTCGCCGAAACCGTGCCGTGGGCAGACCTGTTCGGGCGGACTAGTCTTGGGCGGCCGCATTTCTGTTGCCGGTCCGCCACCGGATTCCGGCATCAATGAAATCGTCAATGTCGCCATCGAGCACAGCCGACGTATTACCGACTTCGTGCTCTGTACGCAGGTCCTTAACCATCTGGTACGGGTTCAGAACGTAGGAGCGCATCTGGTCTCCCCAAGAGGCCTTGACGTCGCCGGCGAGGGCTTTCTTCTCAGCATCCTGCTGTTCCTTTTTAAGGAGCAGCAGCCTGGACTGGAGCACGCGCATGGCCGCAGCACGGTTCTGCAGCTGCGACTTCTCGTTCTGCATGGACACCACGATGCCTGAGGGAATGTGGGTGAGGCGCACCGCGGAGTCCGTGGTGTTCACCGACTGTCCGCCCGGTCCTGAGGAACGGAAGACGTCAACGCGGATCTCATTGTCCGGTATTTCAATGGAGTCGGTCTGTTCGATGAGTGGGATAACCTCAACCGCGGCGAACGACGTCTGGCGTCGTCCTTGGTTGTCGAACGGGCTGATGCGGACGAGCCGGTGCGTGCCGGCTTCCACACTGAGCGTCCCGAAAGCGTAAGGGGCCTTGACTTCAAAAGTAGCGGATTTCAGACCGGCTTCTTCTGCATAGGAAGTATCCATCACAGTGGTTGGGTAGCCGTGCCGCTCAGCCCAACGCAAGTACATACGCATCAGCATCTCGGCAAAGTCTGCTGCATCGACGCCGCCGGCTCCGGCCCGGATAGTGACCACGGCCTCGCGTTCGTCGTACTCACCGGAAAGGAGCGTGACTACCTCAAGCTCAGCCAGCGCCTTGCGGATCGAGGCGAGTTCCTTCGCAGCTTCTGCCATCGAGGCTTCATCGCCTTCATCCTGGCCAAGCTCCACCAAGACTTCGAGGTCGTCGATGCGTGCCGTGAGCTTGGAGAGGCGCTCGAGCTCCGACTGACGGTGGGACAGCCGGGAAGTGACAACCTGGGCGGAAGCGGGGTCGTCCCAGAGGTCCGGCGCTCCGGCTTGCTGGCTCAGATCTGCGATCTCAGCCTTCAGTGCCTCTACATCGCTGACGTTCTCGATGGAGTTGTAAGTGGCGCGAAGCGCGCGGATTTCTGCGGGAAAATCAATCTCAGCCATGGTCATTCCAGCGTACGCTATCCGCCGCACTCCCCCGACTGGGCCGTCATCATTGCGTCAGCGGACACCATCATTGCGTCAACCGTGACCTCGCAGTTGACCTCGCCTCAAGAGCAACGCCATCCGGCAGAAGGAAGCTGATCACCGGCGGATGGGCGACGGCACTGAGGACCACCACGGCCGTGCCGCTGTCAGGACTCCCAGTGAGGGCCGAGACGGTCAGGCGATCGTGCGCCCCGAAGGCCCCGCAGTCCAACAAATACTCTTCCGCCACGCTACGTACACGTCCGTCGATGAGCGTTGGCGATGGCATTGCGGCGCCGTCATCGATACTCCCAACGCTGTACGAATCCACGGCGGCAGCCACCGCCCCGTCAGCCAACGAGAGTAACTTCTTGTGTTCCAGATAAACCGCGGAGACTGCCATCACCGTGGCGGCCAGGAGAAGGGCAAGGACAACATAGCCCACAATGAGCACTGTGACCTGCCCTTGTTCTTGGCCCGGATCGGCGTGTTCCTCGTTCCACATCACGGTGCGTTTCATCAACGGAAACGCCCCACGACCTGACTTGAAGAGGCGTGCAAGCGACTGGCCTCCAAGTGAAGCGCCTCGCCGAAAGGCACCATCGGCAGCGGCACGGTGAGCCGAACGGTCGCAGTGACCACCGCACCAGCTGATAAACAATCGTCTCGGTTACACACGATTTCCACGGCGGCTTCGTCCCTTCCATGGCCAAAGTCCGCCAACGCCACAACCACAGCCTGCTCCGCTGCAGCCCTGGCCCTCTCAGCGTCAGGCTGAACGACGAATACTTTTGCCGCCTGATCCGCTGCCCCGACCACCGCGAATGAGCCAGCCTGGATTTGGGCGATGGTCACTACGAAGTAGACCACCGGAACCATCAGCAGCAGCGCCAGGAAAGTGAATTCCACCACCGCACTGCCACGCTCGGAGTCGTCCGTTTCAGGTCCGTCACCGCTTCCCCCCACCAGAGGCGATCGCCTACCCTTCCTACACGCCGCCACATCAAGCCGCTCCTCCACTGAGCCCGATGCCTTAACCCTGCAACACTGCATGACCTTTCACCTCCATCACGCCGGATGGGCCTATCAACCCCATGACCGGGATGGGCGCCCTGATAGTGACCTCCAACGTGATGACTCCGTCCCTTGTAACCTCTGCGGTAGATATGTCCTGGGCAAAGTCCATGTTCAGGGCTCCTCTGATGAGCTCGGCCGATCTCTCCTTGGCGTCCAGAGGCGTGCGATCTGCCAGCGACCCGAGGCGCGCCCCGGACGCCGCCGCATCAATCAGGGTGTTACGGACGTGCAGGATCAACGTCAGCTGGACTATCGCCATGAAGAACAGCGTCAGGAGTGCCCCGACCAAAACGAAATCCACCACGGCCGCCCCACGTTCATCCTGGCGGACTCTGCAGCAAGAGAGCCTCCGCAGGTGCTTGAACCTCCCACCTGGCAGCATCGACTAGCTGCCCACCTTGGCCATGGCTTGATCGAAGAGATCCTTCAGCGCAGGAGATGCGATGGCGAGAAGTCCGGCAACTAAAATTGCGGACATTAAAGTAATCATCACCCAACCCGGAACGTCACCACGCTCGCGATCATGATCCGGCACGGCCGCCTGCCGGTCGGCCCCGCCAATCAAGAGGCCGGAAAAGAGGAACAGCCTGGTTACAGCAATCGACCGACGTGCAATTCGCTTCATGGTTCTACCCCAATATCTCTAGTGGTTGTTATGTGGTCCGTGGTGTGTCCGTTACTGCTATAGGAGCCATCTCAGACTCAGAGGCTCATTTCCAAGGCCGTAATTGCCGGGAACGCCGCGAAGACGACGGTGAGTGGGAGGACACCGAACACCAGCGGCACCATCATGGCTATCTCCTTCCGTCCCGCGGATTCCATCAGTTCGCGTTTGGCGGCGTCGCGAACGTCGGCGGCCTGGGCGCGGAGGACATCCGCCAACGGCGTCCCGCGTTCTACAGCCACCACCATTCCGTCAACGAAGCGGACCAGTGGCGGCAATTCCGTCCGCGACGAAAGCTCCTGAAGGGCCTCGGCAAGAGGCTTTCCCGACCTCGCGTGCGCAAGGACACTTGCAAACTCCTGCGAGAGCTCTCCGCTGGCGCTGCGGCACACCCTGTCCATGGCACCCATGGCGCTCTCCCCCGCGGCGACCGCGAGCGCCATGAGTTCTGCAAGGCTTGGGAACTCGGCCAGCATCGCCTGTTCCCGCCGCTTGATTCTCCGGCCGAGGACATGGTCCCGGAGCAGGTAGCCACCCAACGCGCCACCAGCCACGGCAACCAGCGACAAGGCAGGGTTGAAGCGTCCTGCAGCCGCGCTGATCGCAACCATGAGGAGTGAAAGGAGGAACCCGCCCGAAGCCCACAGGAGTTGCTCCGCCCTGAAGTCCATGGTGGTCTTGCTCGAACCTGCGCGTGCCAGTCTTCTGCCAATGGCAGCCGAACCAACGTTAAGGTGCGACAGGTAGCCAATCCAGTCGTGCACAAGTGGCCGGAGTATTCGCTCCAGCGGACCAAATGGAGTGAGGTTGTGGCTTGGCGCCCGGAGAAGACGCGATTCCAGGTTGTGCGACTTGAGCTGTGGCTCCAGTCGATCCGCAAACGATCTGGCGCGCATGAAAGGCAAACGGACCAGAATCAGCCATGCTCCGGCGCCCAAGGCCAGCCCACAGATTACTGCGAGCGCAGTTGTTGCGCTCACCGAAGGACCCGTTCGTCCTCTGGCAGGGCTCCAATGCGAAGCATGGCCGAATAGCAGAACGCGGACACCAGCACGCCAGCGAGCAGCACGAGGGCTCCCATTCCGGAGTTGTAGGCAAGCATCGCCTCGGGCCGGCCCGCCATGACCACCAGGACGATCCAGGGCGCGGCGACTGCGAGTCGCGCTGCGTTGACCGTCCAGGACTGACGGGCTTCGAGCTCACTCCGCGTCCGGGCGCTGTCCCTCAGGAAGTCGGCCAGCGTGCCCAACATCCGGCCAAGGTCCGAACCGCCAACTTCGCGTGTCATCCGAAGTGCTTCAATAATCCTGTCGGCCACGGGGTCCGCCAGTCGCTCTTTGAGCCTGTTAAGGGCAGCCTCAAACTGTCCACCCGATCGATAGTCCGCACCGAAGTCCAGAAAGAGCGCTCGCAGCTCCTCAGGTCCTTTGTGGCCGAGTTGGATCAGCGCCTCAGGCAGTGACAGACCGGCCCGAATGGCAGACCGCAAGTGGTCCACGACGTCGGGCCACAGTTGGCGCAAAGTTGCGCGTCGCCTGCGCGCCCTCCTGCGAACCACCACAAAAGGAAGCCATGCACCGAAAAGACCGAAACAAAGGGAGACCGGCAGTGCAGCAGTAAGCACCATAAAGCCGAGCAGGATGACGAGCCCCACTCCGGCGCAAGTGAGCACGAGGCCGGCGCCGGAAACATTCTCGATTCCAGCGGCCATAAGGAGCAGGTCCAGGCGTTTCGGCTTCGGCTCCCTTGCAACGGTCGGGGGCTGCTCCCAGGCCGACCACCAGACGAGGAAGACGCCAACTCCGCACAAGGTTCCCAGGAGCGGCGCCATCAGTTCGACTCCAGGAGCGCCGCTACGTCGAATCCCGCTCGCGCAAACTTCCCTGCTGCCGGCATGGAATTGGCCTTGGGCTGCAATTGTCCTTCAATCATCCCGAACACGGCCGAGGACTCGATGATTCCGTTCTCAACACGCCGGCCAAGGGAAAGCACCTCGGTGACTTGCCTCCGACCCGTGGAGTGGCGGCTGCAGTGGACCACCAGGTCAATGCACGAGGCCACCGTGGGAACTACGAAGGCACTTGATATGTTCGAGCCGGCGAGCAGCGGCAACGTGCAGATCTTGGTGACGGCATCCTGCGCCGAGTTTGCGTGCACTGTGCACATTCCTGGGAGACCTGAGTTCAAGGCGATGAGCATGTCGAGGCTTTCTGCTTCCCGTACTTCGCCCACCACCAAGCGGTCCGGGCGCATACGAAGCGCCTCCTTGACGAGGCGGCGCAAGGGAATCCCGCCTTCGCCCTCCAGGTTTGGCTGCCGACACTGAAGGCCGACGACGTCCCTGAGTGGCAGTTGCAGTTCGAAGATCTCCTCCACGGTGACGACGCGCTCCCGCGAACCGATGCTTGCTGCCAGGCAGTTCAACATGGTGGTCTTGCCTGCTTGCGTGGCGCCGGACACCAGGATGTTGAGTCCGCTGGCCACAGCTGCACCGAGGAAGCGGGCGGCCTGTGGAGTTAGCGCTCCCAACTCCACCAGATGCTCCAGGCGGCTCGCCCTGGCCACAAACTTCCTGATATTGACGGCCCAATGCTTTCTGGTGACGTCCGGGATGGCGACGTGCAACCGGGATCCGTCCGGAAGCGCCGCATCCACGAACGGCGAGGACAGGTCCAACCGTCGACCAGACCTCTTGAGCATCCGCTCGACGAGATCGCGGACCTGCTGCTCTGTGAGGTTGATTGCCGTCAGCTCGGATTCGCCGTTCCTTGCTACGTATATTTCATGAGGCGCATTGAGCCATACTTCTTCAATGGCGGGATCATCCAGGAGTGGTTGAAGGGGGCCGAAGCCGGCCACCGCATCAAAGACATGCTGACGCGCGTTTTCGAGCGGGCCCAACGGCGGCAGCGGACCCAGGAGTGAGCGTTCGTCGTAGTCGTTCACGGCGTCATCCACCAAGCGCCGAACCTCGACCACCTGCTCCAAAGGGTCCAGCCCTCGTCGCCGGATCAGCTCGCGGACCTCCTGTTCCACGATCGTTACAGCATCCATGCTTCCCCCATTGATCAGAACACCCCGGTAATCGAGAGATGAATCTCGAATGCTCACGCTAAATGAGGCCCGCCTGCCCTTCAAAGTCGATAACGGAGGCCTGTGGATAACTCAGGCAATCCGCACCTCCTCTGTAACACCAGTCCCACTAGTCACTCCTGACGCGGAATGTTAGGGTAAAGCCCGATAGGAGCTGGCCTTTGGTCCCATGCGCAGGCGCCCGCCCCGGAGCTTGTCCGCAAGCCACCACCATGTGCCGCTGACCCCGCGGTACAGGGCCGGAATTGGATATGACTAAGAATTCGGATAACCCGGTCCGCCGCATCCCGCTGACCAGGACGGGTCTCGCACTGACTGTTGCCCTCATTGCCGGTTCCGTGCTCGGTACGCCGGCGTGGGCTGAGTCCTCGGGCCCCAGACCGGCTCCATCTCCCGTGACATCCCAGTCTGGCAGTGCCGGGGAATTCACGAACCCCGCATCCAGCGATTCAGTCCCTGCCCACCCGGATGCCCCTCCGACGGGCGGCACCGGGGCCTCCCCCCAAGAGCCGCTTCCCGCAACCGAGCCGGTGCCCGCCGTCGGGCCCGTCCCCGAGCCTGCCACGACGACCGAAGCCAGCGGGTCGACAACAAAGGCCATGCCAGGAAACGCCCCGGATGCAGAGTCCATGAAGGCCGCGATGCGGGCATCAATTCCTGCGGGCGGCGCAGAAATGGGTCAGCGCTCCCCCCGGGTGCTGGCTGAAAAGCAGGATGTGACATCTTCCGCCCCCGCCGGCGCACGCGCAGTCGGCAGTCCTGTCCGGACACTGGTGCCCACGGCAACGGATCCCGATCACTGGCGCCCGACCATCGGAATCCAAGGGCAAGACGTCAGCGCGCATCAGGGCAACGTGAATTGGCAGAGCCAATGGAACCAAGGATCCCGGTGGGCCTACGTCAAGGCTTCTGAAGGCAACTACTACCTCAACGAAAACTACGCCCAGCAGTATGACGGTTCACGCAGCGTGGGTATGGTTCGTGGCGCTTACCACTTCGCGATTCCCAATTGGTCATCGGGCGCCGACCAGGCACGGTACTTTGTGGCCAACGGCGGCGACTGGAGCGCCGACGGGTACACGCTGCCCCCTGTTCTGGATATCGAATACAACCCCTACGCCGGACGCACCATCAACGGTTTCTATTTCGGCAACACATGCTATGACATGACCAAGGCGCAGCTCGGCCAGTGGGCGGCGGACTTTGGCGACACCGTCAAGGCGCTGACAGGCCGCTTCCCGGTGATCTACAGCACCACAGATTGGTGGAACACGTGCGTGGGAAACAGTACTTTCGGCAGCTACCCCCTCTGGATCGCCTCGTACTGGAACAACCCGACGAATACCCCGGGCTCAATGCCGGTCAGTTGGGCCAATTACTCCATGTGGCAGTACAGCAGCACAGGCCCATTCGCCGGTGACTCGAACATCTTCAATGGAAGCTATGACCAGCTAAGGACCTTTGCCCGAGGCGCCGCGTGGCCGTCAAGCCCCTCCATCAGATCCTCGGCCGATATTCTCACCACCGACTCCACGGGGCGGCTGGATAAATTTCCTGCCGCAGGTAACGGCAAGATCACGGGTCCTGTTTCCATCGGCACCGGGTGGGGCAACGCCAAGTCCCTGTACGTGGTGGACTGGAACCAGGACGGCGTGCAGGACATCCTCTCCCAATGGACCGATGGAACCCTGAAGGTCTACCGGGGCGCGCCGGGAGGGGGCTTCTCAGGGCCCCTGCAAGTCGGCTCAGGCTGGCATGAAATGTCGCTGACCACCGGCTGGTGGAACTCCAAGGACGCTTACCCGGGCGTCATCGGACAGGATTCCCAAGGCAACTTGTACCGCTACGCGAACACCGCCGGTGGTGCCCTCGGCAACGGCGTCCTGATCGGTACAGGGTTCAGCGGCCATCAGTTGAACCAGATCGATTTTGACGGCGACGGCAGCCAGGACATTGTGTCGCGCACTTCGGACGGCACTCTTCGCCTCTACCGGTCCAACGGCCTTGGTTCATTCCTGTCCGAGTCCAGCCGCATCATCGGAACAGGCTGGGGCTCAATGACAGCGGTCAGCTCAGCCACCAACTTCCATGGCGCCGGCTCGCAAGGCCTGCACGCCCGTGCCGAAAATGGGGATCTGTTCTACTACCCGGCCGTCGCCGGTTCATGGGGCAACCGCAGCCTGATCGGGTTGGGCTGGAACGATGCGGTCCTGATCAGCGGCGCACCGCTTGACGTGGAAACCACGCTCGGCATCGATGAACCCGATGTCCTTGCGGTACGCTCCGACGGCAACCTCTATCGCTACCCCGCAACAGGCACGACGGCGCTGCTTCCCTCGGATCTCGTAGGTACAGGTTGGGCTGGACTCACGGCGGGGTTCCTCACCGACTGGAACGGCGACGGAGCCTTGGACATCGTCGCCCAATGGTCCGATGGACGATTGAACGTGTACCCCGGCCGAAATGGCAGCGGATTCGGGTCTCCCATGAGCCTTGGAACCAGCTGGAAGGGCTGGACCCTCACCGTTGGTTCATGGAAGAAGTCCGACACGTACCCTGGCATCGTGGGCTACGACGCCAATGGCCGGTTGTTCCAGTTCAGCAACCCGTCCGGCAAGACTGTGGCAGGCGGAGTTCAGATCGGGACTGGCTGGAGCGACCTGGATATTGCGCAAATGGATTTCGATAAGGATTCGAATGCTGACCTCCTTGCCAAGACACCGTCGGGCGACTTGAAGCTGTACCGCTCCAATGGCAGCGGCGCCTTTTTCCAGGAATCATCGGACGTCGTTGGAACGGGCTGGAATGTCATTTCGAGTTTCGGGGCAATCCGCGAATTTGCCGGATCCGGTTCCTCCGGAATCATCGCCCGCACGACGATCGGCGAATTGCGCTACTACCCTGTCGGCCAGAACCGGTCCTGGGGATCGCCCACGCGGATCGGAACGGGGTGGAACGGGCTCACCATCCTTGCTCCGGCTGCCAGGTAGCCGCAGACGGCAGATGGACACTGACTCCACATCCAAGGGCCCGAGCACTGGAATTCTCCAGAGCACGGGCCCTTGCCCGTTGCACCGCGGACAACGGTCCCAACCGGGCGATATTGATGTCGAAGGACCGGCCTAAATTCCCGGATCACATGATCTAATGAAGGTGGTCTCACGTTTTGGCTGTTCAGCGCATTAGGGAAACGGACTTTGTTTGGGGGCAAGCGAAGATCACCCACTGCGCACAATCAAGGAGTGATCTTTCATGGCGTTTAGAGTTGGAACCGCAAGCGCTGACATTACGCCCTCGCTGAGCACCAATCCGTACATGGCCGGGTACGGAACAACCGACGGCGGACGTGAGGCCACCAGCAGCTCACCT
Organism: Paenarthrobacter sp. NPDC092416; assembly: GCF_044755025.1. Lineage (NCBI taxonomy): Bacteria > Bacillati > Actinomycetota > Actinomycetes > Micrococcales > Micrococcaceae > Paenarthrobacter > Paenarthrobacter sp. NPDC092416. Next base: position 774,667 of record NZ_JBIVQG010000001.1, on the reverse strand, counting down.
TTCGAGCCCCTGTACGCGCGGGCAATCCTCATCTGGGAAGACGCCAGTCCGCACATCATCATCAGTGTGGATGTCTTGGCCCTGCCCCGATCCATGCACCAGAGAATCCGCACCAGAATCCTGGCCCTCGCCGACTGGAACAGCAGCGACATCCTGATCCAAGCGACCCACACACACAACGGACCGGCGTTGATCGACATCCTTCACCCCTTCATGGCCTACGGGCTATCGGACCTCGGTTTGATCCGCTCGTACAGCGCAGATCTGGAAGACACCATCGTCGACCTTGCCCAAGCCGCACTGGATGCCAACGAGACCGCCGTAACGTTCGACTACAAGGTCTCTACCCAGAATTTTTCCGCCAATCGTGTCGGTTTGCCCTACACGGAAACGGCTGTGCCGATTCTGGTTGCCAGGCGAGGCAACGGGACTCCCGCTGCTGTTATCTTCAGCTACGGCTGCCACCCCATCAGCGCAGGCTTGCGCACACTGTTCGACGGCGACTTCGCTGCGGGCGCGTGCAATTACATCGAGAACCGGAACCCGGACTGCTTCGCCATGTTCATACAAGGACCGGCCGGCGATCAAGACCCGGGTGGCGTCCGTAGCTGGGAACTGCGCGACCAGCATGGCGACGCCCTCGGAGCCACTGTCCACTCGAACATGCAGTCTGCCGGCAGGGCACTGAGCGGCCCGATGGTCACACGATACCAAGAGGTCCAATTGCCTTTGGATATCACGGCCACAGCGGGCAACCTCGCAGCCGTCAGAGCATCCTACGTCGCCCGGTTGGCGAATCCCGACGGCCAGCCACAGTGGTATCAGCGCCATGCCCAGGTCATGATCGGTCGGATCGACAGCAACAGCTACAGCACCGCCGTTCCATCACCCTTCCAGGTATGGAAATTCAATGGGAGCCCCCAATTGAAGATCGCCATGATCGGCGGTGAACTGGTCAGCGGATATGCAGCGTACTTCCGGAGTCGCAATGGAGGCACCAACGGCATTATTGTTGGCGGCTATGCCAACGAATCGTGCTGTTACATTCCGAGCAATGAGTTCTTCCCACCATTTATGCCACTTGGCAGTTATGAAGGTGGCTGGGAGCCCGATTTTCCCGGTATCGCTGGCGGGTCCATGACAGTTTATGGACATTTAGCCCATTTCAAGGCCGGCACGAACGGCGTGGAAACCACCCTGATCAACGCCATGAATACACTGCTCGCCTGACGGCATAAGCAGGGTGAAGGGCGCGGATCCCGAACGGGATCCGCGCCCTTCCTTCGGTCTACCCGACTTTGGGCTACGGCACTCCAGCGGTCTTGAGCCATTTGGTGAGCACTGCGGCCTGCGGAGCCAACGGGGCCAAGGTCAGCGCACCCTTGACAACCGGCACGCCGTACTCGGCGAGCGAGGCGGCAAGCGTCTTCGGATTTGTCCTTGTGCAGGCTTTGATGATGCGAAGGCAAAGGGCCGAGCCCGATCCGATAGGAGCACCAGCCGCCACAGCAGCGTTGACGGCTGCAGTCTCCTCCGCGTTCAGGACATGTGGTCCGCTACCAACGTAGTCCACCGCGCAATCCGAGACGTGCATGTACCGGGTGGATGCCCACACTTCTTCGAGGCTGGAAAACTTGCCGATCAGCGTACCGTCGACAGCCGTGCAGGTGAACTGGTAGCGGATCAGCGGCTCCGGCCGCTCTATGGGGACTTTGTCGTTGCCCGCAACAGCCGGCACCGCATCAAGCGCGGAGGATTGAGTGTTTTCGTAAGAGGTTCTTGAGCAACCGGCGAGCGCGATTGTAGCCAGTCCTAGCTGAAGAACACTGCGCCTGCGCGTGTCCACCGAGGGATCCCCACTTCATTCGGATGCTCCCCAGCTCCGCATGCATTGGTTATTCGCCCCACGCCGTTTCCGGCTGCGTCTTAGACCATCTTCCCCCAAATTCCGCATTTGTCACTACTAAAATTCTGACCCTCGGTCAAATCAATGTTTTGAGCTGCTTCGGCAGCGCCGCCGCTTGCCACTGGAGTCCCATCGGCGGCGCTCAACGACCACGAACACGCGCTTGCGTCAGGACCAGGCTTAACCAACTGGTAGCCACCGGGCTGCATGGCCGCAAAACCAACCTCGTGGCGGCCGTCCCCCACGCGGGTGCCGGCAGCCCATGCGGCGATGATCCTACCCTGTGGCGCATCAGGACACATCCCCGCGGCAGCCTTCAGGGTCTGGCGATCTGCGTCGGCAAATCCACCCGGGCCGACTTCATCGCTCACCCTCGTGCACAGTCGCAGGACATCCAGGACGACGTCAAGTCCGTTATCGGCCCCCGGTCCCTGGGGTGCCGCCGTCGAAATGGCTTCGGCCTCTCGACCCGTCGGTGCAAACGGTTCGTCTCCCTCATACGTGACTTCACAGGAGGCCATCCGCGTGTAATTGGTGGCGGCCCACACTTCAGCCAAGCTCGATAGCTGGACTTCAGGGGACGCGTCAAGGCTGGTGCACCGGAAGGCGAAGCGGCCCGGTTCGTCGCCACCGTCGTCGGATGGATCCGATCCGGCGGATGAGGTGCCGGGTGATGGGGACGGCGAAGGCCTGGCAGTCTGTGTCGCCGAGGTTGATGGCGCAGACCCTGAGGGCGATGGCTGTGGCGCGGGTGCCATGCATGCAGCTAAGAGAACCATGAGCGGTATCGCCACTGGTATCAGTCTGCGCATTGTGACCTCCACCTCAATCCTGCGGTTCTCCGGATGCGTGGTCAAGACATCGGGAACTGAGTGCCCGGGGAGGGCGAATCCATAGGATTCAGGAATCTACTAGTGACAAATGTGAAAATTGGGGGAAGATGGTCTAAGACGCAGCCGGAAACGGCGTGGGGCGAATAACCAATGCATGCGGAGCTGGGGAGCATCCGAATGAAGTGGGGATCCCTCGGTGGACACGCGCAATCGCAGTGTTCTTCAGCTTGGTTTGGCATGTCTTGCCCTCGCCGGTCGCTCAAGAACGTCTCATAAGAACTCCCAACCGGCAGCCCATCGTGCTGCCAAGCACAAGGCGACCGCCATCATTGCCTCTGCCAGCCTCGCTACGGCTGCCCTGACCGGCGCGCTGACAGCGGGACCGGCCTTCGCAGACCAAGCCCGGACGACGGTAGCATCCGGTCTGACAAAGGCCACGGGCTCTTTGGTTGACCCGAACGGCAGGCTGTGGGTTTCGGACACCAGGGCTGGTTTCTGCCGCGTCATCGAGGCCTCCGGCACAACGGCTGGCGGGATAGATACCAGCACGTGCCTTGGGGGCACGCTACCCGGGCACGGGACGGGACCCGCTGTTGCCGGCACTCCGGCCATCATCGACCCATCGCCAAGCAGCCACGGCAGCGGTGACGAAGTCGCCTTTATCCCGGACGCCGCCGTCGGAAGCGCCGAAGTGGTCCGCGCATTGTGGAACCCCTCAACGGGAGTCTTCAAATACAACGGACAATTGACGGTCCTCGACGGCGACCTTCGCCCCAACGCTGTCAGCGACGGGCCGGACGGCAATATCTACTTGTCGTTTGCCAACGCCCGCTCGATCATCAAGATCGTTGATCCCACGGCACTGCACCCAAGTATTGAGTCAATCGCTTCTGTGAATTCGAGCTCCTTGGGATTGGCGGCCACCCATCGCGATGGCGCCGGCCACGTGGTCGTCTACGTTGCTGAATCGTCGGGGCTGACTGTCTTCACTGCCCCCGAGGATGGCGTCTTGACGAACTTTGTCCCGGCGCCGCTCTACAACGTCGGCAAGCCCACGGCCATCTACTACGACTGGCATTCGCCGCTGGTGCTCTACACAGGAACCGGCGGAGGTACGTCGACGGCCGATGCCGGCAAGGACACCATCTCACGGATCGACCTCAGCACTGACACGGTTGATAACCAATGGGCTCTGGGCTTCAGCAAGGTCGGCGGGATCAGTATGCGGGACGGGAAGGTCCTGGTCATGGAGGATCCCGGCCAGCTTGATCCTGCCAAACCCGTTCAACAGGGTCGGATGCTCGGGCTTGGCGGCATCGTGCCGTCAATCGTCAGCGGCCCGACGGCTGCCAACGGCACGCAGGCCGCAAACCCGGCCTACACCAACGATTCAACGCCCACCTTCACCGTGGCCTCAACCCCGCCCGGCGGTGCGCTCGAATGCAGCCTGCAACTGACTGCCGCGACTCCGGTGTGGCAGGTATGTTCGGGAGGTACTTTCACTGCGGCTCCTGCACTGACCAACGGCGCTTACACATTCTCCGTACGTGCTGCACCGGGTGGACTACCGGTGTCCAGGACATTCACAGTCGACCTGACTCCGCCCAACGCACCCGTCATAACATCACCGACGGCGGCCTCGACCGTCAACGGTGCACCAGTGCTCGGAGTTACCTCGGATGCCGATTCCGTCCTGTCATGCTCTGTGGACTCGACCACCGTATTCACCACCTGCAGTAACGGATATGTGTTCACTTTGGCCACTGCAGGGCAGCACACCCTACGTGTACGGGCCACGGATATGGCTGGAAACGTCAGCGCACTGGCCGCTGTTACCGTCACCGCGGACCTGACAGCACCACAGGTTTCGATCAGTGCCCCGGCAGAGGGCGCAACGGTCGGCATCTCGCCGTCGTTCACCTTCGCATCGACGTCAGCAGATATCGCTGGGTTCCGGTGCAAGCTCGGTTCGAACGCGTTCACGGCCTGCACGTCTCCAAAGGCCTATAACGACCTGCCGAATGGACCTGCGTCCTTCACGGTTGAAGCCCGGGACAACGCAGGCAACATCACCACTGCCACAAGGAATGTCACGGTGTTTGCTCCGGACATCACGGCACCGGTCGTCTCGGTGGCGCCTACGGCAGGTACCTACGGAACCAACAAAACGATCACACTGTCGGTCAATGAGGCGGCGACTATTTACGTCACCACCAATGGGACAACGCCCACCACAGCCAGTCCCGTCTATTCCGGCCCGATCCCGCTGACAACCATGACCCTGAAGTACTTCGCCCGTGACACGGCAGGCAACTCGTCGGCCGTAGCCACCCAGGCCTATGTGCTGGACAACGTGCCACCGGTCTTGTCGGTCTCTCCGGCGGCCGGAGCTTACGCATCAGGGCAATTGATCACGTTGTCCTCAAGTGAAGCCGGGAACATCTACTACACAGTCGACGGAAGCACACCCAATACAACAGGAACCGGAACCACTAAGACCTATGCCGCACCGTTTGCCCTCACGACCAATACCTCAGTCAAGGCAATTGCGGTGGATTCCTACGGAAACGCTTCTGCCGTGACAACCACGGCCTACACGGTGCTGGACACCACTCCCCCGGTGGTGACGGCAACTCCGGCTGCAGGGAGCTACCCGGTCAACCAGCAGATCACACTGGCTGCCAATGAGGCAGGTTCCAGCATCTACTTCACAACGAACGGCACCAACCCGACGGCAACAACTGCCAACAAGTACTCCAGTGCTATCACGCTGACTGCAGCGATGACGCTCAAGTACTTCGCTGTCGATGCGTCAAACAACAGTTCTGCAATTGTCACGCAGGCTTACACGATTGCCGCACCTCCTGCGAATACTTGGAAGAGCTTCAACGGCGACACGAAGAACGACGTCGTGGCTCGTGACAGCGCAGGAACACTCTGGCTCTACCCGGGCAACGGCACGGGCGGCTGGCTGACACAGACCCAGATGGGTACCGGCTGGAATTCACTGAACGCAATCGTCCCCACCAAGGACTTCAACGGCGACGGACGCAGCGACATCCTGGCCCGTGACACGAACGGCGTGCTGTGGCTCTACCCCGGCAACGGCACCGGCGGGCTCCAAGCCAGGGTCCAAGCAGGCACCGGCTGGAGCGGCTTCACGCTGATCCTTGCACCTGGTGATTTCAACGGCGATGGCAAAGCCGATGTGCTTGCAAGAACCTCAGCAGGTGCACTGATGCTGTACCTGGGCAACGGTACGGGTGGCTTCACGTCCAGTATCCAGGTCGGTACCGGGTGGACTTCCATGACAGCGATCCTTAGCACCGGTGACTTCAACGGAGACGGCAAGACCGATGTCCTCGCCAGGGACACGTCAGGCCTCCTGTGGCTGTACCCGGGCAATGGCACCGGCGGATGGCTTGGCAGGGTACAGGTTGGCAGCGGCTGGACCTCGATGACTGCAATCGTCGGGCCGGGCGACTTCAACGGCGACGGAAAGAACGATGTCCTGGCCCGCGACACGGGCGGCAACCTGTTCCTCTACCCGGGCAACGGAACCTCCGGTTGGCTGACTCGCAGCCAGGTCGGCTGGGGTTGGGGAGGCTTCACTTCCCTGCCCTGACCTCGGATACGAAAAGGGAGGGCTGGACGCATACGCGTCCGGCCCTCCCTTTTTCGTATCGATGGAACGTCAGGCACGTTCCTTCATGGGATGCATTGTTGGTCTGTCCGGGCTTGCTTGAATGTCCAGTTGCAGGGAAACCAGCAGCATCTGGACGCCAAGCACAAAGGGCACAACGGCCAACATCACTGACCCCGCGGTGGGCGAACCAACACTTGCGGCCAGAACCCAGGCTCCGACACCCAGACCCATGACGATGAGGACCAGCCCGGCAATCAGAAGCAGTGCGACCGCTGAGAAGGACCAGACCATGTACTTCCACCACACACGGCGCCAGAAGCCACCGAAGAGCATCGCGAGAAGCTCAGGAATGACCTTGCGCAGCTTGATGCTCGAAACTTCGTTGCCGTACACGGCCGGGATTGGCACGTCCACGATCGGCACATCCAGAATGTTCAAGTGGATGAGGAGGTCGTTCTCAAAGCTGTAGCGTGCAGCGACCTTGTTCATGGGCAAGCGGCGAAGGACTTCCGTGCGAATCGCCGTGTAACCGTTCTGCGGATCAAAGATGTGCCAGTAGCCCGATGCAAGTTTGGTCATGAAAGACAAGACAATGTTGCCGAAGATACGGTAGCCGGGCATACCGGCAAAAGATTCACCAGAGAAGAACCGGTTGGCCTTCGCGAAGCCGTAGCCTTCCACGACCGGATCCAACAACTGCGGCAGATAGTCCGGATCCATCTGGGCATCGCCAGCCATGACCACGTTGATGTCTGCCCCAAGCTCCATGGCGGCCTTGTGCGCCGTCAGGACGGCACCGCCAACGCCTTGGTTGACTTCGTGACGGATCAAGGTGACGCGGCCGTCGTCGGCCCGGCGGGCGGCACCGGACGTGTCGTCAGGACTGCAGTCATCGACGATGACGATGTGATCGACAAAATCGGGCATGGTCTCGATGACCTGCGCGATGTGGTTCTCTTCTTTATAGGCCGGTACTACCGCGGCAATTCGAACGCCTCGATACATCGATTATCCTTCGCTGCTGTTTGGTGTGAGATTCTGTGCGGGAGAGTCGGACGACGACCCGCCTGATGTCTGCTCGCTGGCGCTCTTCGGTTTCTTTTGCGGGAAGATCCAGTGCTTGTAGATGAAGTAGTTCCAGCCCATGGTCACGATCGTCGCAACAACTTTACCCACGACGTATCCGGCTCCGACGAACTCGAAAAGCTCCACGATACCCATCACGGCTACAGTGTTGAACGCCAAGAGGCCGGAGTAGCGCAACACGCCACCCAAGGCGGTACCTCCGCCGCCAAAGGCGAAGTGGCGCTGCAGGAAGTAGTTGAAGAAGAAGCTTCCCCAGAAGCCGGCACCTGTGGCCAGCCACAGGGGCCAGCCGAAGACCTGGAAACACAGAGCCAGAAGGCCCAAGTCCACAATAAAGCTGAGTCCGCCTACGATGAGGAACCGGAACAGGCTGGAGGCCAGGAACTTAGTGATAAATGCCTTCATGATCAGCAGATCCTTCCGAGCGGGGCAATGCCGTCAGGATTCCTGTTTTCCAGGATTCCCGCTACACCATCGAGTTGGACGCGGTCCTTGGCGGAAGCGTCAAAGGCTTCTTTTCCGCCTGGAAGCTGTGACCAATCGATCTTGTACAGCGCCGCGTTGCCTTCTCGAACAACCAGGTCCAGGTACGGAATCGAGTCCGGCTGGGTGAGCCCGGCCTTGGGTTCGTCCCATGCCCGGATCCTACCGTCGGCAATGTAAACCCACTCAATTCCCAGCTCGGATGCCGCTGCACGGGCTTCCGCGTCCGTGGCCAGTTCGGGGAGCTTCTGAAGCACCAGCAACTGCCTGTTGGTTGGCAGGATCTCGAAGTGGCGGATCATGGGCATACGGTTGCCCAGTGCGTACATCCAGACCGACCCATCACATGAATCGTTCAAAACGGTCGCATCCTGCGGCACATACTTGTCCATGGAACTGAGCAACTGTACTTCCGAGGTGCTCAACGTGGCACCGTTGACCTTGGTGTTGATGTTAATGCGCTCAGCGTTCTGCTTGAAATACGGAATGGCCGCAATGCCACTGACCAGCAATACCGCTACAGCACTGCCCGCGATGACAACGTGGCTTGGCCTGCGTTCAGTCTTCGCGCCCGCCGCTGCCTGACGCCCACGGACGCGGCGAACCACCCATTCAACAGCTTCCGCTGTCTGTGCGACGCCAAGGCCCGCGAGCGGCACCAGCAGCATGACCAGAATGCCAAAAATACGCCATTGGTCGTCGTAGAAGGGGGCCGTCAGGGTCATGAAGCGTGGGCTGTCGCTTCCCATCGTGTAGACCGACAAGAAGGCGAACGCCAGTACAGGTCCGAAGTACCACCACATTCGAATCCGGAAGACAACGGCGATGCAACCGATGGCAACCAAGGCTGTAAGGATCGGCATCGCCATGGAACCGTGGTTCAGGAAGATGACGTTCTGGATGGCACCCGAGCGGTCCGTGTCAGGGGCCCAGACCATCTTGGAGACCCTTTCGGATTCCTTCAACATCTGGGCAATGATGGGCCACCCGATGATCGCTGCAAGTACGCCCGAAACGGCCAAGTAGACAGCGATGCCCAGGATCCTGCCCTTGCGCCTGATCAACGCCGACAAGAGCCAGAATACGAGCACCGGCAGAACGACAAAGGCAAGTGAAGGATGAACGGCGATGAGGCCTACGGCGCCAACGGCAATGCCAAGGACCCAAAATTTCTGGCGTTCCAAAGCACCCTTCACCGCAAGGAACGCAAAGGGGCCAACCAGTAGCATTCCGGCGAAGAACGGAATCAATGGACCACGCCAGAGGAGATCGTACGGATAGACGGTGAACCAGCCGGAAACGGCAGCGGCCGCGGCGACTGCGATCGGGCGGCGCGTGACGAGCATGGTGAGCGCCATGGTGCTCAGTGGCAACTGGACGGCCATCATGACGAGCACAAAGACATTCAGGAAGACGGGAATGCTGACACCGCTCATCGGCCAAACCAGCGAGAGAACTGCGTGGAAGGCAATGGGGTAACTGCGAATGGGGGCGTCAGGAATCGAAGTGTCGTAGTAGGCGAAGTTCCCGGCAACACCAGGATCCCACTCGTGGTTTACCGACAGCAGCCGGATCATGTTGGCGTGCCAAGGAATGTCCCAGTCCTGGTTGATTCCGAGCAGCCCCTCTGTGCCGACGATCCACGAGACCGCTGCTACTGCTCCGCCCGCGACAAGCCCGGCCAGCAGGATCCACCAGGATCCCGCAAAGCGATGCTTACCGAAGATACTAGGCTGTGTGCGGACCGGAGCGGCGAACTTCTCCGGAAAGTAGCGCCTGAGGCTGAGACGAAGACCAAAGAGTATCCCTGCGAGAACCAGCAATACGGCCGTTACGGGCAGAAGGTCCCAGCTCAGGCCCAGGGAATGACCAGTGACGCCGATGACGGACAGCGCGCCCATACCAAGCAGCGGCGCAACGACAGGCAAGAGGGTCCTGCGCACACCCAATGCTTCGCCCAGGAGCCACCCCGGACCCCACCAGACCACAACGATCAGGAGTACACACAACAGCAGCGGGCCGATACCCATTCCTTCGATCGCCTTTCATAGATGCTTCCACCAGCCATCCGTTGACAGACGACTCTTGCTTTGGGTTGTCGGTTAGTTTTGTTCCCTCAGCCAGGCGACAGCCTGGTCCGCGGGACCTTCGAACTGAACTGTGCCGGACGACAGCACCACGCCCCGGTCGCAGATCCGCGAAATCATGTCCAAGTCGTGGCTGACAACCACAAGGGTCCTGCCTTCATCGGAAAGCTGCTTAATCTTGGCCAGGCATTTCCTCTGGAAGGGCTCGTCGCCAACAGCGAGGATCTCGTCCACCAAGAAGATGTCGGGTTGGGTATGTACAGCGACCGCAAATGCCAATCGAAGAAACATGCCAGAAGAGTAGAACTTCACTTCGGTATCAATGAACTGTTCGATCTCGGAGAAGGCAACGATTTCATCGAATTTCTCGTTGATCTCATCTTCGGTCATCCCCAGGATGGCAGCGTTCAAAAAGACGTTCTCCCGGCCGGAGAGGTCCGGGTGGAATCCCGCACCTACTTCGATCAGGCCGGCGACCCGGCCCTTGGTGCGAACCGTGCCCTTGTCCGGAAGGATGACGCCAGAGATGAGCTTCAGCAGTGTGGACTTTCCCGAGCCGTTGAACCCCAGGAGCGCTACGGTTTCGCCTGGCTGAATCTCAAAACTGACATCATGAAGAGCATCGAACTTCTTGGTGAGTTCGCCCTTGCGCCCCTTAACGAGCCAAACCAGCGTCTCCTTCAAGGAGTGGGAGTGACGAAGATTGAAGGTCTTCTTCAGCCCTTTGACAATAACGGCGGCGCCCACTTAGACCTCCTGCGCAAAGTGGCCTTCAAGCCGGCGGAACACCAGCTGGCCAATGATAAGGAATACCCCAGCCATACCCAGGCCGGCCAGGCCTGTCAGCATCAGGTTCGGCGGCAGTTCAACGGGCGTGGTGACCGTCGGGTACCAAAATGCCCAATGGAAGAGTTCCACGGCCACGGTAACTGGATTCAGCTGATAGATCACCAGCACCCACTCGGGGGCCAGGCGCCGGATCATGGTCCAGTCGTACAGGACAGGAGATGTCCATGTGACGATCATCATCAACATGTCCACGATGTTCTCGGCGTCACGGAAAAACACGTTGATGGCGCCCGCCAACAGTCCCAGGCCAGTCGCCGTCACAGCAACAATCACAAAGCCCAAAACAGCTCCAAGCAGCTGCATGGCGTCGGGATGCCAACCACTCAGCAAGGCTGCGGCCAGAAGCACCACCAGTTGGGGCAGGAAATGCACTGCAGCAACCCAGACGGATGCCACCGGGAAAAGCTCACGTGGCAGGTAGATCTTCTTCACCAGGGCCGCATTCCAGACGATGGATCTCGTGGCATTGGAGAAAGCTTCGGTAAAGAAGTTAATCACGATCACGCCGGAAAACATGTATAAGGCGTAGTTGGGGATCTGGTCCCCAACGCGAAGCACGATGCCCAGCGCGAAGAACAAAACAACGTATTGCACAAGCGGCTTGACGTAGGACCAAGCAAGCCCGAGAACGGAACCTCGGTAGCGGACCCGAAGCTCCTTGCGAACGATCAGCTTGAGGAGGTACCGGCGCCGGAATACATCCAGCAGACCGGCACCTACCCCGGGAACAGCGTAAGTGTCAGTGGAATTCGCCATCGCTACTTTTGGGGCTCCGAAGCATCGAACGTTGCACGCCAGGATTCCATCGACGTGATCTCGGGAAGGGCGTCACGGTACTGCGCACGCAGCGTCTCCCAATTCGAGAACAACTGCGCGTGGAGCCGGGCTGATTCAACCAGCATCTTACGGGCGAGCTTCGGATCACGCTGGTACCAGGAGGCGCCCGTACCGTCGGCGTTTGAGACCACGGCACTGTCCAGGTGCGCCAAGCTCCACCATTTACCGTCCTGATGTGCCACCTGCGCTTCAGGATTTTCCTTGGCAGAGTCGCGGACCGGGGCCATGGTCTGCTTCAGTACGGTCTTGACGGCCCAAGGCAGAAGCCCGAGGGCACCCGGCTGCTTGTAAGTCTGCGGCTTCTTCGGAGGACGCTTGCGGAAGACTTCGGGGAACGCGCCGGGGTCCGTCTTGACCTGGGAGTCGACGAATTCTCCGCGCATGGCACGGAGCTTCGGCATGGTCGTCGGCAGCTGTTCGTGCAGCTTGTCCGGACCGGCGAGAACATCCCGCAGCGCCATAATGCGTGCCTGCTCAGGGTAGTACTGCATCGACACGAGGTGCTTGATGTCGGTGTTGACGCTTTCGCGGAAAATGCGACCGCCCTTGGGGAACGGCGAGTGGAGCAATGTTGCGATCAGGCGGTTGCGCTCGTGATAGTAGGCCTGCCAGTCGACGGAGTCATCCTTGTCGGCCCAGGAAACATGCCAAACGGCGGCACCAGGCAGGGTAACCGTGGGGAATCCGGCAGCGCGGCCACGCAAGGAGTATTCAGCGTCGTCCCATTTAATGAACACCGGAAGCGAAAGGCCAATGGTTTCAACCACGGTCTTCGGGATCAGGCACATCCACCAACCGTTGTAGTCTGCGTCCCAGCGGCGGTGAAGCGCCGGCGTCGAACGCAGGCCTTCAGCCGAGAAATCGTGGTTGCCGAGACCCTCAACAGGTCCCCAGAGGAAACGATAGAAGTTGACTACTTCGGAATAGGCATGCAGAACCGACTTGTTGTACATGTCGAACATGTGGCCACCGACGATCGTGGGCTTACGGCAGAGGTCGGCAAATGCCACCGCGCGAAGAACACCCTCGGTCTCGAGCTCAATGTCGTCGTCGAGCAACATGACGTAGTCGCTCTTGTCAGAGACAACCATCTCGTACATATTGCGCGCGAAGCCACCGGAGCCACCCAGGTTTCCCTGGTTGATGATGCGGAGCTGATCGCCCATCGACGCCGCTACCTGATCGAAGCCGTCCTCATCCGTGACCTTCTGGTTGCCCTGATCGACGATGATCAGCTCGGCCAGAATTTCCCTAAGACCGGAATCCGCGTCGATGGACTTGATCGTCTCGAGGCAGTAATCGGCGCGGTTGAAGGTTGTGACACCCAGGGTAACCCGGCCCTGGGCGCGGCCTTCGTCCGGAACGGCCCAGTGCGCGCCCTTGAGGGTCATGCCATCGCCGCCTGCGATCAGGTCGAACCAGTACCAGCCGCCGTCACCAAACGGTGCGAGCGTCAGTTCGAAGTCGTTGCTGGCCGAGCCTTCGACGAGGATCGAGTCGACACGCTGCGAGGCACCGCGAGCGTTGGAACGATAGACAATGACCGTCCCTTCGCCTTCGGTTTCAAGATGGAGAACCGTCTTGGTTGCAATCGTCCACTTGCGCCAGTAGCTCGCCGGGAAGGCGTTGAAGTAGGAGCCAAATGAGAGCCGTTCACCACGACGGACCTGGACCGAACCACGGTCAAGAATGTCCTCCGGGTGCAGCTTCCGTGCCATGCCAACGGCTTGAACAACAGCGGTGCCGCGGCTGTCTTCCTTGCGGATCTTGTTCGTGTCCGGGTCGACGTAGAGGGGAAGCGTGTCAAGATCGCGGTTGGCGGGGAAAACCACGCGCTGCACGATCCGGAGGTTCTGCTCGGTCGGTGCAGGGGCGTCTGCGACTGTTGGGACCGTCATTTCAGTCTCCTGGCTTTCGTTCGTTGTGGCGGTCATGCGTCCACTCCACCGCTTTCCAGCTTGGCGCCGCCTGTGAAGTGCGGCTTGATCTTGTTGTCGAACATGGACAGGGCCGAACCAATGGCCATGTGCATGTCCAAGTACTTGTACGTTCCGAGGCGGCCGCCGAACAGAACGGACTTTTCCCCGCGGGCAAGATCGCGGTACGCGAGCAGCTTCTGACGGTCGTCGGAGGTGTTCACCGGGTAGTAGGGCTCGTCGCCCTTCTCGGCGAAGCGGGAGAATTCCCGCATGATGACAGTGGCGTCCTTGGTGTAGTCCCGCTCGGGGTGGAAGTGGCGGAACTCGTGGATGCGCGTGTATGCAGCCTCTGCGTCGGGGTAATTCATCACAGCACAGCCCTGGAAGTCCTCAATGGGCAAGACTTCTTCTTCGAGGTCGATGGTGCGCCATGAGAGGTCGCCCTCGGCGTAGTCGAAGTAGCGGTCTACGGGTCCGGTGTAGATGACCGGAACTTGGCCAAGCACTGACGAGCGGCCGAATTCACCATCATCGAAGAAGTCAGTGTTCAGGATGACCTCGATGTTCGGGTGCTCCGCCATGCGTTCAATCCACGCCGTGTAGCCATCCACGGGAAGGCCTTCATAGGTGTCGTTGAAGTAGCGGTTGTCATAGTTGTAGCGCACCGGGAGCCGCGAGATGATCTCAGCAGGCAAATCCTTCGGGTCCGTCTGCCACTGCTTGCCGGTGTAGTGCTTGATGAACGCCTCATACAGCGGGCGGCCGATGAGTTGGATGCCCTTGTCGTTCAGGTTCTGCGGATCCGTTCCGGCGAGCTCGCCTGCCTGCTCTGCGATGAGGGCGCGAGCCTCGGTGGGGCTCATGGCTGAACGGAAGAATTGGTTAATGGTACCGAGGTTGATCGGCATGGGGTACACCTCACCCTTGTGGCTGGTGTACACCTTGTGCTGGTAGCTGGTGAACTGGGTAAACCGGTTCACGTATTCCCATACACGCTCGTTTGACGTGTGGAAGAGGTGTGCCCCATAGCGGTGCACCTCGATTCCCGTCTGCGCTTCGTTCTCGCTGTAGGCGTTTCCTCCAATATGGTGGCGGCGATCAAGAACCGCGACCTTCAGCCCCAACTCGGTAGCGGCGCGTTCTGCAATGGTCAGGCCAAAGAAACCCGAGCCGACGACGACGAGATCAGCGTTCACAAACTCTCCTGTGTATTGGCGTGCGGGCACAGAAGTGCCCACGTCTACTGGTCAAGGCTACCCGACATGACCCGCGTTCCCCGTATCCGGGGCACGGGCCAGGGGCGGACAGCCGGTGTCCGGAAAGGTGAATGGGAGGCTGGCACGCGGCCAGCCTCCCATTCAGGCCTTGCTTGAATTGAGGGTCTAAAGGGTGATGACGGAGCCGGATTTGGCCGATGCCAGCACTGCCTCGGCAACACGCAAAGTCTCCAGGCCCTCGGCCATGGTGACAATATTCATGGACTTGCCCAACACTGCGTCCCGGAAGGCCTCGTGCTCCATCTTCAGCGGCTCACGCTTGGCCAGCGCGAAGCGAGTCGACGAGCCCTCCGACACTCCGCGGAACGCCGCAACTGAATCCCAGTCCGTCTGGAAAGTGCCGTTTTCGACGAACGTCAGGTCAGCCGAGATCGTGTCAGCGATGAAAGCGCCACGTTCGCCGAGGACCACGGTGGTGCGCTCCTTCATGGGTGACAACCAGTTGACGATGTGGTTGGTGACCACGCCGCTGCGGAGGTGACCAATAGCCGTCACCATGTCCTCGTGCTCGCGTCCGCTGCGGGAAGTCGTGTGGGCAACCACGTTGACGAAGTTGCTCTGGGCAAGCCACGCGGTGAGGTCGATGTCGTGCGTGGCAAGGTCCTTGACAACACCGACGTCGGCGATGCGTGCAGGGAACGGCCCCTGGCGTCGCGTGCTGATCTGGTAGACCTCACCAAGGTCGCCATTTTCCAAGCGGTCGCGAAGGCTTTGCAGTGACGGGTTGAAGCGTTCAATGTGCCCGACGGCGCCAATGAGCCCCTTGGAATTGAACGCTTCGGCAATGCGGGCGCCGGACTCGGAGTCATTGGCAATCGGCTTCTCGACGAGGCAGTGCACGCCCGCCTCGGCGAGCCGAAGGGCAACATCCTCGTGCAGGATGGTCGGCACGGCCGCAACGGCCATGTCGATCCCCTGCTCGATGAGCTGCTCAACGGTGCTGTACACGGTCAGGCCATCGGCGACATTGTGCGGATCGCCGAAGGAGTCGGCAACGGCAACAAGGTCGACACCTTCAAGCTCGCGGATGACGCGTGCGTGATGACGGCCCATCATGCCCAGGCCAATGAGCCCTGCGCGAAGGTTTGCCACTAGCTGCCTGCCTTTGCCACTGCGTTGACTGCGCTGACGATGCGTTCCAGATCATCCTGGCTCAGCGACGGGTGAACCGGCAGCGACAGCACGCTGGCGGCGGCCTCCTCCGTGACAGGGAGCTCGTCTGCGGTCTTGAACGGTGCCAAACGGTGGTTCGGAATGGGGTAGTACACGCCACAGCCAACGTTGTATTCCTCGCGCAGGGCCTTGGCGAAACCGTCCCGGTCCTCGGCGATGCGGATGGTGTACTGGTGGTACACGTGCTCGTAGCCCTCGGCTACCTGCGGAGTGATGACACCTTCAATGTTGGCATCGAAGAACGCAGCGTTTTCCTGACGCGTCTTGGTCCAGCCAAGAACCTTGGTCAGCTGAACTCGGCCAATGGCTGCGTGGATATTGGTCATGCGGGCGTTAAAGCCAACCAGTTCGTTTTCGTACTGGCGCTCCATGCCCTGGTTGCGAAGGAGGCGGAGGCGACGTTCGACGTCGGCCAGGCCAGTGCTGACCATTCCGCCTTCGCCGGAGGTCATGTTCTTGGTCGGGTAGAGGCTGAACATGGCGAAGTCACCGAACGTTCCAACCTTGCGTCCGTTGACCGCTGCACCGTGGGCCTGGGCTGCGTCTTCGAAGACCTTGATCCCGTGCTTCGTGGCGAGCGCGCCGATGGCGTCGACGTCAAAGGGGTGGCCGTACAGGTGCACGGGCATGACGGCCGCCGTCTTGTCAGTGATTTTGGCCTCGACAGATGCCGGATCCAGCGTGTAGTGGTCAAGCGTCACGTCCGCGAACACAGGCGTGGCGCCTGTCAGGGCAACCGAGTTCGCCGTAGCGGCGAAGGTAAAGGAGGGAACAATGACTTCGTCGCCTGGACCAATGCCCGCGGCAAGCAGGCCAAGGTGCAGGCCGGAGGTACCGGAGTTGACCGCAACGGCAGCTCTGCCGTCGAGGAGCACCTCGGAGAATTCCTGCTCGAAGCTGGCAACTTCGGAGCCCTGGGCGAGTTGGCCGGAGGCCAGCACGGCCTCTACAGCCTTGCGCTCGTCGTCGCCGATGATGGGCTTGGCTGGGGGAATGAATTCTGGGCTCATGCCTCTACCTCTCGAAGTGTCTCGTTCTGTTCAACATATTTGGCGCCGGTTTCCGGGCACACCCAGTAGTCACCGCTGCGCTGCAGGGGAAAGCCTGCTTTACCGACCCACCCGTGGCGCTTGGCCGGAACCCCTACCATCAGGGCGAAATCAGGAACATCCTTGGCCACAACGGCGCCGGCAGCAACTGTGGCCCAGCGGCCGATCGTCACTGGAGCAACGCATACGGCGCGGGCGCCAATCGATGCGCCTTCACGAATCGTCACGCCTACGGGCTCCCAGTCATGCGCGCTCTTGAGGCTGCCGTCCGGGCTCACCGCCCGGGGATACGTGTCGTTGGTCAGCACAACTGCGGGTCCAATGAAGACACCCGCTTCCAACTCAGCCGGCTCGTAGACGAGTGCATAGTTTTGGACTTTGCAGTTGTCTCCCATCTTGACGCCGGTGCCGATGTAAGCGCCGCGTCCCACAATGCAATTGACACCCAGCTCGGCCTTTTCACGAACTTGGGCCAAATGCCAGATCTTGGATCCATCACCAACTACCGCCTCGTCTGAAACATCGGCGCTGTCTGCAACCACTATCACCGGTGAAGGTCCTTCCTCATTGAGCACACGCGACAACGTGTTTCATCTTAGCCGAGACATGATGCCCTCGTGTCAAGCACCGCTGCAGCGGTGGTGGGCCCAAAGTTGTCCACATACGGCCACCCGGGGGCAGCTATTTCGGTTCCGGTTCCGTAGCGTCAGTGGTGTTTGTTGGCCGCGAGAAAGGACCGGAGATTGAGATTGGAGTGCACTCTCGTACGTGGACCGGCTGCTTTCTCGAGCGCCGGACCGGAAGAACTCACCATCACCGTCGCTCGGGGGACGTCAGGGGATCAACTCCAAGAGCTTCTGTTGGAATCACGCAGCACGGGTCCGATAACCATTGGCGGCCGGGACCTTTCTACCCTTACCGCAGGTGACCCGCCACTGGTTAACGGCGCAGTACTGGTGGACGGGGCAGGACCACTCAATGCCAAAGCAACTGAGGCAGGTCCGGCTGGCCCCATGCCGCTCATGCTGCTGACGCTCTCGGGTCCGGGCGCGGGGGCAGTGTTTCCTTTGCAGCGTGGCCGCTATCGACTCGGCCGCGGCGTGTGCGAGATATCGGTTCCGGACCCCCGGATGTCCAGGGAGCACGCCTTGTTGGAGGTCTCCGGGACTTCCATCACTATTCTTGACGCCGGCAGTGCGAACGCAACACTTGTGGACGAGCAACCCGTGATTGGCCGAAAGGCCCTATCGACCTCGTCGGTGGTCCGCTGCGGCAATTCAACGTTCATGCTCGTAGGCGCTTCCTCCAATGCCAGCGTCCCTGTTGATGCCGGCCGATCAGTTGAGGAACCGCTGGAAGTTCCCCGAAAGGCATCGGCAACGCACCGCGCCACGACGGCTCTGGCAGCCGTATTGCCGTTGGTGGTGGGCGTTGGACTCGCCGTGGCCACAGGGATGTGGATGTTCCTGGCATTCACCGCAGTTTCAGCCGTGAGCCTCCTGGTACCACTGCTGACAGGCAGAAGGGGGCGCAAGGAGCTGAAGGCCGCCGTCTCGCGGGCAGCCGAGGCGGACGGCCAAAGACGACGCCGGCACGCGCCTTCCGCCGCTGAACTCCTCGTGTCGGTGGTGGGACCCAAGCATGGCCTGACGGCGGAGTCCGCTATTCCAGCTCCGCCACGTGAAATTGCGCCGGCCCACTCAGAGCTGACGCCCGATCCGCAAGGGCAAGGTGGCATCTGGCTCCGGATCGGTTCCATGGCGTCGTTGGCCAACATCCGGCTCGTGCCGGAAGATCCGGAGTTCCAGCCACCGCTCATAGGGACGGTGCCGTTATCCCTCGATCCCCGACGATCTTCGGTAACGCTGCGCGGCAACGACGAACACGTAGATGGACTTCTGCGATTCATCCTGATGCAACTGGCCGCTTACCCCTCCGCAGCGGCCTGTAAGGTCATCCTCTTGGGCCCCGTGGAGAGACTGCCACTGAGTGCCAGGTTCCTGACGGGCATGACCCTCGCGGCGGACGCTTCCGCTGCATTTTCAGCGCTGCAGCGGTTGAGCGGACGGACCCATGGCTTGCTGATGGTCATAGACCCCGCCGCAAGCAACTGCACTCCCCTGGTTCAGGCAGCTCGAAACGCTTCATGGCAAGTGATCAGCTTCAGGGAACCGACGGACGACGACGGCGTGGTCGTCACCATCGAGCCATCCGGCTCGACGGCAGTATTGGACACCGGCCACCAACGCCACCAATTCACCCCGGACCTTGTCTCCGCGGAAGTCTTCGACCGGTTCTGCCGGAGCCTGGCGGCCACTTCGCCGGCCTTGGAGACATCCCGCATGCAAGAGATCCCTCCTCGGTGCTCACTCAGGGAACTGCTACCCAGCGGTGCGCGCGGGATAATCCGCAGATGGAGCAACCCCCAACTCCAGCATGGGCTGATTGCCCTTCTTGGGGCCGCAAAGGGAGGTCCACTGACCTTTGATTTGCGGTTGGACGGCCCGCACCTGTTGGTGGCGGGCACCACGGGGTCGGGAAAGTCCGAGCTGCTGCGAACACTGGTGACATCGTTGGCACTCAGCCATTCGCCGGACACCATCACTTTCATGTTCATCGACTTCAAGGGCGGATCCGGCTTGCAGCCCCTTGCCGGCCTGCCGCATTGCGTCGGATTCCTTACGGATCTCGGGAGCCACCAACTTGACCGCGCACTGGTTTCGCTACGCGGCGAGGTCCGGAGGCGGGAGGAAATCTTTGCTGCTTCCGGGTCTGCGGATCTCGCCTCCTACCGGCGTTCGTCAACACCCTCAGACGAGGTGATTCCGCACCTTGCACTGGTCATCGACGAGTTCAGAATGCTTGTGGACGAGGCGCCAGCGGCGCTCCGGGAACTCATGCGCCTTGCTGCCATCGGCCGTTCCCTGGGCATTCATCTCATCATGGCCACGCAACGGCCGCAGGGAGCCCTGACAGCTGATATCCGGGCCAACGTCACCTCCAGTATTGCCCTCCGTGTCCAGACAGAGATGGAGTCCATGGACATCATCAACTCGAAGGCCGCTGCTGCCATTGCGGTGGATACACCTGGCCGCGCATACCTCGCGAGGGCATCCAACCGTCCAGAAGAGTTTCAGACCGCTTCGCTCACGAGCCCTCACCCGGACTCTCCGGCGGAAGCCCGGCAGCGGACAGGCCCCTTGGCCCTCGTGACCACCGTTGAAGGCCTGACCCGCGCGCCCACCACCCGCGACACCAGCGTTGACGTCCGCGCCATGACAGACGCCGCGGAATGGGTGGCCACCGCAACGAAGGAAGCCTGCAACTCACTGGGGCTGTTGTTGCCTCGGCGTCCGGTTGCCGCCCCCTTGCCCGCCTCCATCGGCTGGGACATGGTCCTCCCTGACCAGGCTATGCCCCGAGTCCACGACGCTTCGCGCCAGACAAATCCTGGCAGCCCAGGCCCGCAGAACTTGAAGGCTCTGGGGCTGCTGGATGAACCTGATCAGCAACGAGTGACACCGCTCGTGTGGTCACCGTCAGATCATGGGCACTTAGCGCTGGTGGGGAACAGCCGGAGCGGGTCGGCTGCGAGCTTCAAGGCCGCCGCCACGATACTCGCCACACAGGAGTCTGCACCGTATCTCTATGTCCTTGATGCGGACGGGACCATGGGCAACGTCCCAGTGCGAGACCACGTCGGCGCCGTTGCCGGCCTGAATCAACCGCGTTTGGCCCTGCGGGTCTTGGAACTGCTGACCGAAGAAATGGCCCGTCGTCGGACCGTTCAGGGCACCGGACGTCAGCGCACAGAAGTGGCCCTGATTGTGTCTGGTTGGTGTTCCTGGATCGCCGCCTTCCGTTCAGGACCCTTCGGCAGGGCAGAGGACCTGATGCACGACATCATCAGGGACGGCAGTTCCGTTGGCTTAGCCGTCCTCGTCTCGGGCGAACGGGAACTCGTGGGGGCCAGGTTCTTTAGCTCCATACCTAACCGCGCTTTCTTCCCGGCGGGATCGAGCGAGGAGGCAATGTTTCATTGGCCGCGCCTCCCGGCCATCGAGGCTTTGCCGGGCCGCGCCGTCGCCACGGGCGCGTTCGCTGGCGGGCAGTCCGCTGTTGCCCAGTTTCGTTCCGGTCCGGCCGGCATGACCTGGCCCTCCGCGGGCCCCCGTAGTTCAGGGGAGCCGCCGTTTCGGCTCCGGCCGCTCCCGGACGTCCTTGGCGCCGACGACTTCCAGGCGATCAAGGATTCGCACGGAAGCCAACCGGCGGGACAACCAGGCCAGCCGGAGGCCGCCTGTTCGTCCGACGCACGGGTCGCTGCCCTTCCACACCAACCCACCACCGGCGATCCCGCTCCTTTGTGGATCGGAGTCGGGGGTGACGACGCGTCGCCGGTAGCACTTCCGCTTCGCCCGCACGGTGTCACGCTCATTCTTGGTGGACACGGTGCAGGAAAGAGCTCCCTTCTCGGCACCCTGGAATCACTCAACCCTCACGCCCGATGGGTTCACCCACAGCGGGCGTCCGAGCGCAGCGGTTTTTGGACCCGGGTGGCCGAGGAGGCTTCCGTAGGGGCGCTGCGCCCCGACAGTATTTTGCTCGTTGACGACGCTGAGTCCCTCGACGCAGACGCGAGGGCAGCCCTGGCAGATTTGGCAGGCAAAGTCCTTGGCATCGTCATGACCGCGAACGCCAGCTCCGCACCCGTGCAGAGGCTCCCGTTGGCCCAGGAGATCTTGGCGGCAGGAACAGGAATCTTTCTTGCGCCCAAGACCGCATTTGAAGCCGACATGTTCGGGGTGCGACTTGAGGTGGACCCCCGTGCGCCCGTTGGGCGAGGTTTTCTTGTCCACAACGGAAAAGTACAGCCGTTCCAAGCCGCCTACACAGCTGGGGCGACCCGGTCGGGCTAAAGAGCCGCCGGGGCTCCCCCGACCCGGGACGCATAGGAGATGACTCTCTTCTCAAACAAGAACACGATGGCTGCCAGTGCAGGAGCAATCATGGCGATGCCGGGCAGCACCAGTCCCCCGGTCAATGTTGGGAACCCGATCGTCAGCACGAAAAGTTGGGCAACAAGTGCCGCCGCCCTGGTCCACCGGAAGCCGCGGAACAGAAAATGACCAACTGCAAACAGCCAGGCCGAAAAGGCCAGGAGGAGCCCCAAAGTGAAGATGGCTCCCCAGAAGGTCAGTACGGGTGCTCCCGTCAGGAGTTGGAGCGCATACCAAGCGGCTGCGCCAAGGAGGGCGAGCGCTTCCAAGACCACAACGATCGAGATAACCAATATTCCGGGTGGCCTCTTGCTGGCAGACTGCCCATCATTGGAGCCTGGGAATCGGCCGGGAACAGAGGTTCCGGAGTTGCCACTCCCCTCAGGTCCGGGGGTGGGCTGGGAAGGGTTAACTGGAGGTCTTGACACACTGGCACACTACCGGACATAGTCATCTAGCAGTGAGGGCGGCGGCGGCTGATGTGATGCATCGCTCACGGATTCCGGGCATTTCGAGGACTAATACCCCTTGTTTACAAGGCGTTAACATGAAACGCTTGACTCAGACGACCAAGGGGGCCCATGCGGGCCCCTTTCCTTTGAAGCCTCTCGTGAAGATTTTCACAAAAGGCTGAACTAGTTCTCACGAATGGAGTGACTGATCAGCATGGATTGGCGTAATCGCGCAGCCTGCCTCGACAAGGACCCGGAGCTCTTCTTCCCAGTAGGCAACACGGGACCAGCACTTCTGCAGATTGAGGAAGCGAAAAGCGTTTGTCGCCGCTGTCCTGTTGTCGACACGTGCCTGCAGTGGGCATTGGAGTCCGGACAGGACGCAGGCGTCTGGGGCGGCATGAGTGAAGACGAGCGCCGTGCGCTCAAGCGTCGCGCTGCACGCGCCCGTCGCGCTTCCTAGCTTGCAGTAATTCGCAGCGTCGCTGCACGAAACACAAAAGCGGAAGGCCGCGGACCATTGGTCCGCGGCCTTCCGCTTTGGTTCATTGGGTGGTGAGCTGAAGCCGGCTAAGCCCTCGCCAGATTGAGGACAATCTCCACAGCGGTTCCGCCGCCGTCCCGGGGGCTCCACTGGATGGAACCTCCCAGCTCGCTGGTTACCAAAGTCCGCACGATCTGCAATCCCAGGCCTTCGACGTACTGACCATCCGGCAGCCCAACCCCGTCGTCAGCGATCGTCACGGTCAGGAATTCATCGTTGCCATCTCCGGCGGCGCGGTCGGCGAGCAGCCATACAGTCCCGGTTCTCCCCTCCAGCCCGTGCTCCACTGCGTTGGTGACGAGTTCGTTGATCACCAATGCCAGAGGCGTAGCGAAGTCACTGGGAAGTTCGCCGAACAAGCCCGAACGCTCCGTGCGCACCTGCTGGGACGGGGAGGCAACTTCGGCGGACAAACGGAATTGGCGTCCGATCAGCTCATCAAAATCGACACTCTGCGTGAGTCCCTGTGACAGAGTTTCGTGGACCAGGGCGATCGTGGCCACTCGACGCATGGCCTGCTCCAAACCTTGCTTGGCTTCATCACTGACCATCCGCCTGGACTGCATGCGCAAGAGGGCGGCCACGGTCTGCAGGTTGTTCTTGACCCTGTGATGGATCTCCCGGATGGTCGCGTCCTTGGTGACGAGCTCCATTTCACGACGTCGGAGTTCAGAGACGTCGCGGCACAAGACAAGAGCACCAAAACGATGCTGCTCATCACGCAAGGGAATGGCCCGCAGCGAAAGGCTCACACCGCGGGACTCGATCTCGCTGCGCCACGGCATCCGACCGGTAACAACCAACGGAAGTGTTTCGTCCACCATCCGGCGGTCCTTAAGGAGTCCGGCAGTCACTTCCGCCAGTGAACGCCCCTCAAGGGACTCGACCTCGCCAAGGCGCCGGAACGCAGATACTCCGTTGGGGCTCGCGTACTGGACCACACCGTCAGCGTCCAGCCTGATGAGGCCATCTCCGACGCGCGGTGCGCCGCGGCGGGATCCTGTCGGCGAAGCGAAATCCGGCCACAGGCCCAGTGTGCCCATGCGGAGAAGGTCATAGGCGCATTGGCGATATGTGAGCTCCAGCCTGGAGGGCATGCGGGAACTGGAGAGGTCCATGTGGGACGTGACCACAGCAAGTGTCCGTCCGTTCCGCACCATGGGTACGGCTTCGACGCGCAGAGCCATCTCGCTGCTCCAGCTGGTCTCACTGGACCTCTCAACGGAGCGGCTGTTCCACGCCTTTTCGACCAGAGGCCGGAGGTCGGAGCGAATGCCCTCACCCACGAAGTCCGCGTGGAACACCGTATGCGATGTCGACGGACGAACGTGGGCGAGGGCAATGTAGCCAAGCTCCGGATGCGGGAACCACAACGCGAGGTCCGCAAACGCCAGGTCGGCGACCATTTGCCAGTCGCCGACCAGGAGGTGCAGCCATTCGGCATCTCCAGGCCCGAAATCAGCGTGTTCCCTGATGGGGTCTGTAAAGATTGCCACTGCACCTCCATTTGCGACGCGGGGTGTCTCCCCTAGCGTCGGACGATTGACCTCAAGAGCCTTAATGCTACCGACAGTGAAGCCATGTCGTCGGCTTCAAGTGCGTTGACCTCATCGAACATGGTCTTTGCCCGGCCGAGTTGCTCGGCATTCTGGCCTTCCCAATCCTTCAGGCGATCTTCCGCGGAGGTACCGGAGGACGTCGAATCAAGCACCGACGTCGTCATATCTGCCACAGTCGAATAGAGGTCGTCCCGCAGTGCGGCGCGGGCCAATGCCTGCCACCGATCGTCGCGCGGCAACGCGCTGATCCGCTCGAGCAGCGAATCGACATGGAAGCGGTTGAAGACGGTGTAGTAGACGTTCGCCACATCTTCCACACTCGTGTTCCCAGTCTGCGCTATCCGCGCGATGTCCAGGAGTGCGTAACTTTCGAAGAGCTCAGCCCACCGGCGTGCGAGGTCATCCGGGAGCTCCCAGACACGTGCCTTCTCCAGCCAGCCGGCAATACGGACCTTGTCATCACCACGAAGGTACTCCAGAACCCGTCCCCGCATGGGTGCCATCATCGGCTTGAAGGACTTCACGACCTCGGCAATCGGCTGTGAGGCAATGCCCTGTCCCAGCAGCCAACGGACCGCACGATCGAGCAAGCGGCGGATGTCCAAGTGGACTTCGCTCCAGTGCTCGGTGGGGAACGCTGCCGGCAGGGCATTCAACTCTGCAACCATGGAATCGAGTTCGTAGATTTCCCGCAGAGCCACAAACGCTTTGGCCACCG
Organism: Paenarthrobacter sp. NPDC092416; assembly: GCF_044755025.1. Taxonomy (NCBI): domain Bacteria; kingdom Bacillati; phylum Actinomycetota; class Actinomycetes; order Micrococcales; family Micrococcaceae; genus Paenarthrobacter; species Paenarthrobacter sp. NPDC092416. Next base: position 749,249 of record NZ_JBIVQG010000001.1, on the reverse strand, counting down.
AGACTTCATTTGCTGAGGTCTCTTCCATCGCCCGGAAAGCGAACGTAATGCCGCCCAGGTTGATGATGTCATTGGCCACGACCGTCGCGATGATCTCGCGGCGTAGTGGATGGGTATCCAGCTCAGCGTCGAACCGTTCACGCAACTGTTTCGGGAAGTACGCACGGATGGTGTCCCTGAACCACGGGTCGTCAGCCAGGTTGCTGTCACGCAGGGCGGAACCCAACTCGATCTTTGCGTAGGCGGCCAAGACCGACAGTTCCGGCGAGGTCAGGCCCTGTCCATGTTCCAAACGTTCGCGCAGCGTTTCCGTCGTCGGCAATGCCTCGAGTTCGCGCTTGAGATCGGCAGACTTCTCGAGCCAGTCCATGAGGCGTTCGTAGCTGGGGCTCCAGTCTGCAACGCGAGTGCGGTCATTGAGCAGCAGGATGTTCTGGTCAATGTTGTCTTCAAGGACCAGCCGGCCGACTTCCTCAGTCATGTCGGACAGGAACGATGCCCGCTCGGCGGCGTCCAGCTTGCCTGCAGCCACCATGCGGTCAACGAAGATCTTGATATTGACTTCATGGTCGGAGCAGTCAACGCCGGCGGAGTTGTCAATGGCATCGGTGTTGAGGATGACGCCTTGCAATGCGGCCTCAATACGTCCCCGCTGCGTCAGCCCAAGGTTGCCACCTTCACCGACAACTTTGACCCGAAGATCCCTTCCGTCCACACGAATGGCATCGTTGGCCTTGTCTCCGACAGCAGCGTGTGTCTCGGTGCTTGCCTTGATGTAAGTGCCGATACCGCCGTTGTACAGCAAGTCCGCCGGGGCCAACAGGATCGCCCGCAGCAGTTCCGGAGGGCTCAACTGCGTTGTGCCGTCCGGAAGACCAAGAGCCGCCCGAACCTGCTCGGAGACCGGGATGACCTTTGCTTGCCGAGGGTAGATTCCACCACCGGCGCTGATCAGCGACCTCTCGTAGTCGTCCCAGGAGGAGCGCGGAAGCTCAAAGAGCCGTTGCCGTTCGGCAAACGAAGAGGCAGCGTCCGGAGTGGGATCAAGGAAGATGTGCCTGTGGTCGAACGCCGCGACGAGCCGGATGTGGCGGGACAGCAGCATACCGTTGCCGAAGACGTCGCCGGACATGTCGCCCACGCCCACCACAGTGAACTCCTCGGTTTGGGTATCCAGATCGAGTTCGCTGAAGTGCCGCTTCACGGACTCCCAAGCGCCGCGGGCAGTGATGCCCATGGCCTTGTGGTCGTAGCCCACGGACCCACCGGACGCGAAGGCATCGCCGAGCCAGAAGCCATATTCAGCGGCCAGCCCATTGGCGGTGTCGGAGAACGTCGCCGTACCCTTGTCTGCCGCAACCACCAGGTACGAGTCGTCGCCGTCGTGGCGAACAACGTCCGACGGCGGCACCAGCCTTTCGCCGTCGGCCGTAGTGACGAGGTTGTCGGTGACGTCCAGCAAACCGCGAATGAAGGTCTTGTAGCTTTCGATCCCTTCGGCCATCCATGCAGCGCGATCCACAGCCGGGTTGGGCAATTGCTTTGCAAAGAAACCACCCTTGGCGCCGGTGGGAACGATCACTGCGTTCTTGACAGTTTGCGCCTTAACCAAGCCAAGGATCTCGGTGCGGAAGTCTTCTCTGCGATCGGACCAACGCAGGCCACCGCGGGCTACCTTGCCGAAGCGAAGATGGACACCTTCGACCCGCGGCGAGTACACCCAGATCTCGAACATCGGACGGGGGAACGGGAGTCCGTCGATCGATGTGGGGTCGAGCTTGAAACTGATGTAACTCTTGTTCTGGAAGAAATTGGTGCGCAGAGTGGCTTCGATGAGGTTGACGAACGTGCGAAGAATCCGGTCCGCATCCAGAGTGGCCACCTGATCGATGGCCTCGGCGAGTGCCGCCGTCGCAGCATCCTGCCTTTCGGCGCGTAGATCGTCGGCAACGGCGGGATCAAACCGGGCCGAGAACAGCGCGGTGAGCCCACGGGTCACGTCAGCGTTGGCCAACAGAGTGTCGGCAATGAATCCGAAAGAGTTCGTGTTGCCCATCTGGCGCATGTACTTGGCGTAGGCACGAAGAACAACAACCTGCCTCCAGTGCATCCCTTCGCGCAGCACCAGACGGTCAAAGCTGTCGGACTCGACCATGCCGGTGACGGCCGCGCCGAACGAATCCGCCAGCAGCTCGCCTGTGGCGACCGGATCAATGCCTGACGGGTACTTGAGCCCCAGGTCGTAAAGGAAGAAGTCACGGTGGTCCGCCGTCTCAATCTCGAACGGTCGCTCGTCCAGGACTTCCAGGCCCAGGTTGTGGAAGTACGGGAGGATCTGGCTCAGACTCTTGGGCTCCATGAGGTAGAGCTTGACCCGTGCATCCTCTTCCAACGCCTCGCCGGCACCCTCAGGAAGGTAGACGTGGACGCCCGGCCGAAGCTCCTTGGCTGCTGCCCCCGCACGCTCAACGCCTGCTCCGTATTGTTCGAAGCGTTCGATGTCTTCCAGCGCGTCTTCAACCTCGTAGTCGACGCGGTAACCCGCCGGGAAAGCTTCGGCCCACAAGGCGGACAAGGAGTCAGCGCTCTCCGCGGGACGGTTTTCCCGAAGCACTTCGGCAACACCCTCGCTCCAGGACCGTGACGCCCGCATCAACCGGTGCTCAAGCTCTTCCACATTGACTTCCGTCAATTCGGCTGTACGTGGCAGCCTGATCCTGAAGAAGACGCGGGCAAGTGCCGACTCCGTAATCCGCGCTTCGTAGTCGATGCTCTCGGCGTGGAACGTTTCGCGGAGTTCCTGCTCGATCCTCAGACGGACGCTGGTGGTGTAACGATCGCGGGGCAGGTACACGACGGCGGACATGAACCGGCCGTAGATATCGGGCCGGAGGAACAGCTTGGTCCTGCGACGCTCCTGCAGGCGCTGAATTCCTGTGGCGGTCGCTGCGAGATCGGGAATTTCAATCTGGAAAAGTTCGTCGCGGGGGTAGGTCTCGAGGATGCCCAGCAGGTCCTTGCCCGAGTGGGAATCGGTGGGGAAGCCGGCGTTCCGCAACACGGCGTCAACTTTGTCACGGACGATCGGGATGCTGCGGACCGACCCGGTGTAGGCGCTCGTGGCGAAAAGTCCAATAAAGCGCCGTTCCCCGTTGACGTTGCCGAGTGCGTCAAAGCTCTTGACCCCGATGTAGTCGAGATAAGCCGGACGATGCACAGTGGAGCGTGAGTTCGCCTTGGTGATGACCAGTGCCCGCTTTTCCCGGGCACGCTTCCGCCCGGCATCGGTCAGATGCTGGACTTGGCGAGTGGTGTCCCCCGCCCGTAGCAGGCCGAGGCCGCTGTCTTCCCGAAGTTCCAGGACGTCTTCGCCCTCTTCATTGACCAGGTCGTATTCCCGGTAACCAAGGAATGTGAAATTGCCATTGTCCAACCAGCGCAGGAGATCCTGGGCCTGGCGCAGCTCTGCAATCTGCTCGGGGTGTGTCACAGTCCCGAGGTTCTCGGCAAGCTCCAGCGCCTTGCTGCGCATCTTCGGCCAATCCTCCACGGCCACTCGGACGTCGCCAAGGACCCGTTGAAGACCTGCGATGAGTTGCTCCCTGGCCTCGTCGGTGACGCGGTCAACTTCGACGGCGATCCAAGACTCCATGTGCGAGGCGTTGTCGCCGTCGCCAAGCAGGTGAGCGACGCTGGGCAGTGCAGCTGTGTCGCCACTGGAGATGCCAATATTGGACGGCACGCGTGAAATGCTGGTGAGCTCCCCGGACACACGGTCACGGGTGATTACGAAAAGCGGGTGCATGACGAGCCGGATGGCGCAGTTCTGGCGCACCAACTCGGCATTGACGGAGTCCACCAGGAACGGCATGTCGTCAGTGACGATGTAGACGACGCTCCGGTCAGCTTCGTTGGCGACGTCCACCAAGGCATTCCCGGGTTTCCGGGTGTGGGCAATGTCCCGATGCTTGCTGGCCCGCGAAATCAGGGTCTCAGGCGAATACCCGCGCGAGTCCTCCTCTGCGAGGTGTTCATAGTAGTCTCCGAAAAAGCCTTCCCGGACAACTGCTGCATCGGACCGATCCTCCACGCTGGATCCTGACGACATCGACAAACGCCTCCATCACATGTTGATTGCTGCGACTCTGCAGCCCACATGCCGAGCCTAGCGCTTAAGGCGACCCAAAGCTCTGGTAGATCGGACAAACGATTTGCGATTTTGCTGGACAGGCGCACAGACGAGTTTCGCGATGGCCATGCGCAAGGCCGATTCCGGCGCCGTTTCCAGCAAAACTGAGCCCGAGAGAAGGGCCGCATCACAGGCGACCGAGTCCTCCGGGAGGTAAGCGTCAACGCCGGTCCCGGGGCCATGTCGGGACCAGGCTTCGGACAGCTGCGATTGCGGTGAACGGCCCACGGAGGAACGGCGGACCTTGTTCAGTACTACCTTCGGCGAGGCATGGGGAATAGCCGCTTCAAGCTCAGCGAGCCCCCGCAACAGCCGGGGAACACCAATCGCGTCCGCCGCGCCCACGGCAAACACGACGTCAGCCAGTTCCAAGCTGCGGAGCGTGGACGCATTGCGCCGGGGTGCCATGGTGTCGAAGCTCAACTCTTCATCGGTCTCAAGGCAGAATCCGGCATCCACCACAATCATCTCTGCAATATGCCTGCACTGCTCCAGCACATGGGTCAGCGCCGCGGCCCGGAGTTCGGTCCAGCGGTCCGCGCGAGTTGTACCGGTGAGCACGCGAAAATGCCCTGCTTTGGTGTAGACAGGAGTGGCGATTCTGGTCAAAGCACTGGAATCGAGCAGCCCCTGGTCCGCCAACCGGCAAGCCTGCGCGAGTCCGGCTGACTCGTCCAATAACCCGAGAGCTGTTGCCACGCTCGCACCGTAGCTGTCTGCATCGACCAAGATGACCGATTTGCCTTCCGCAGCCAGCTCCGCGGCCATATTGACTGCGACGAGCGTCCTTCCCGGCGCACCTGTCGGGCCCCACACCGCAATGATGCTGCCCGCACCCGAGGGACTGCGGTCGAGGGCCTCGCCTGACTGCACGATCCGCAATTCCGCGGAAGTATCCGCGAAACCGGAATCACGAACCGCCCCACGGAGAACCCGTTTTCCCTCCGCTCCGACTGCTTCGGAAATCTTGGCGGCGAGATCAGCAGCGTCAATGTCCAGAGCCGCCGACACCACACCAATCGACCGCAATCGGGCGGACTCTGCGGCGTCATCGGTCAAGGCGACAATGGAAACGCCGACGGCGTCAAGCCTGTCCACAAGGGTTGTTGTCAGGTCCTCGCACCCTTCCGCGACGACGGCTGCCCTCGCGAGACCGCTCTGACAAGCAGCAAGCAGTTCAGCAAGCTCAGAACATCGACGGACCACAGTCACCGGGCCATGCAGTCGCTCGAGACCACCAACGAGGTGCTCCTGAGACTGGCCGACTGTTACTACAGGGATACTCATGGGGACGCTCCTGCCGGATTCCAGACCACGGAGATCTGCGCCTTGTTGGCCTGTGCGCCCAACAACTTAGGCATCTGCTGGTCCGTAACCAGCACCATTACCACGGTTGTCTTGGAGGCACCCAAAGTGGTGGATCCTTCTGCAACTTGGGCAATCTCGGCACCAGGAAGTAATAGTTGTGGTTCATCGAAGGCGGTGCGCGAACCCGGCATGGCAACCCAGACATCGACTGTCGAGCCAGGGACAGCTTGCTCCGGAAGATTAGTCTCAAGAGGGATGGCAACAGGTTTGCGGTCCAAGGCATCCGGCGCGCCAAGGCTCGCTTTGGGCACCAATTGGTTCTTGGCAATCCGCTGCAGCGCCACCTTTCCCTCCGTAAGGCCGCCTTCCACCGTCACGTAGCTGGACTCAATGTCGTCCAGCCGGACGTTGACTATGGCGAGATCGCCCTTCGTGACCGTCTGACCGACAGCAATAGCATCACGTGCGGCAAATACTTGGATGGTTCGGTCAGCTGTTCCAAGGAGCACTACGACTCCGGCCACCGAAGCCAGTACAAGGAGAATTCCCACCACGAGCCGCGGATCTTTCCATGACGGTTTCTTCAGTCTCGCTACGGTCCCGGCAGTACTTGTACCCACGGATTCTGCTCCCCCGTCAGATGGACGACGCGATCGATCGACCGGCTCCCTCATTCTTGCGGCAAACCTGGGCCGGCCAAAGCCGAAGGAAGCAAATCAAGGCAAACTGTGGATAACTACTCCGCGCACCGGGAGGAATGGCAAAATGGAGTCATGCCCCGATTCCTCACCTTGGCCGATGTCGCCGAACAACTGCAGATCAACTCTCCTCAGGCATACGCCTTGGTGCGCAGCGGTGAGCTGAAGGCGATTCAGGTGGGCGGCCGCGGGCAGTGGCGGATCGAGGAAAAGATGCTCGAGCAGTACATCGAGGACCGCTACGCAGAGGCGAGCCGGATGATCGAGGAAGCCAAGTCGAAGTCCCCCTAAGCGTTGCCGCCCAGGATTACCAGGTCATAGTTCGCGGCGCCCTGAAGACCTCATGGCCGCCAACGCGGTGAACGGGACCGTCACTACCGATGCCACATTCCCGGATCGCCTCACTTCGCCATTGGTCAAGACGGCTAGATCGAAGTGGTCCGCCCCTACCCTGTCGATGACTCCGCTGAGCTGTTGCTCGCCTCCGAAACCCACTAGCAGATGCGCCGTCACCTCAGCCCTGTCGCGGGCAAGCCCCCGCAGCGCACTCGCGAGTCCCGGCGTTGGCCGTCCCGGCGATGCGACCTTCTGCGCCAACCGTCCCAACCCTTGATAGGAAACGATGGAGGCGTGTGGCACTAACCACTGCCGCATGCCCTCGTTGAGCACCAGCCACTCGCCGCCAACATGGCTCACACCTCCCCGAAGGTGTGAGCCGGACACAAGAAGCAGCGCAACGTCCGTCCCCACGGCGCCCCTGAGCCTGTCCGCCAGCTCAATGCCGGCCATCTCAACCCTGGCGCGTTCGGTCACCTCAGACTCACCCGCCAAGGCATTTTCTGAAAAAAACTGCGATTCAATGTCGTCAAAGAGAGAGTCCCACCTCATATTGTCAGAGTAGGTGCGTTTAGGAACCGAGGTCAATCCGCGCCCATGCGGCTGGACAAATGGCAACAAACGTGACCAAAATTGTCTAAACATGCCAAATGACATCAAACTGCATATAAAATTGGGGTATCGAATGAGTGGGATCGTCAGACCAGTCCGCAGCGACGCAGTAATGGCTGGAACAATATTTTCGCTCGGGCTTGTCCTTGCAACCCTTGGGCAAATTCTCCTCGCACGGCAGCAGGCGTCGGCAGCCCACAGCCAGGCACTTGCATTCGATGATCTTCTGGGGATGATCGCCAGCTCCGCAGGCATCGCCATCATGGGATGGTGGATGTTCTCCTTGGCCTTCGCATTCCTGGCAGCTCTGCTCCACAGGTCCGGCAAACTCCGTGAAGCCGATGCCGCTTCCAAGCTCAGCCCGGCCTTTATGTTGCGAATCGCAGTCGCAGTTCTCGGTATGAACCTCCTTGGCCTCGGCGCTGCCAACGCTGCCGGAACTCTGCCCGAGCCAGCATGGCAACAGACCTCCGCCGTCACCGCCGCATCGTCCACTTCTCTTCCATGGGCACCGGAAAGTGACACATCAGGAAACCTGGATGTTGAGCCTCGATGGCGGCCCCGCGAACCAGTCGTCGATCCAGGCTTGCTTGGCCGTGCGGCGACGCGCGAGGTCACGCCCGGTCCGGCGCGTCAAGAAGTAGTGGTCAAAGACGGAGACTCACTCTGGTCAATTGCGGCCGAAAGGTTGGGTCCATTTGCCACTGATGTTGAAGTCGCGGTGAACTGGCCCACATGGTACGCAGCCAATCGGGCCACCATCGGAAACGATCCGGCAGTGCTTCGCGTCGGGCAGGTCTTGCAACCCCCGGTTCCAGGCCCGGTCTACGCCAAGTAGGCATTCTCCGCCGCTGAAAGTTGCCCCGCTCAGGGGACAACTTCCAAGGATTCTCTGCGGCAATATCCAACGTCATCCCAGTTGTAGCCATCGTGAGCCACGGCGCCGCCCCCGCCAGAGCCACAAATGTGAACTCCTGAGGATTGACCATGAGCATTGCCCTACCCACCAACCGCCCCGTCGGACACCACCGGAGTAAACGCTCGGCTGTTGTCCATGGTTCTACCGGCTCGGACGTCGATGTACGGCTCGTGGCGCGGAGCATTGCCCAAGCTGCAGTCGAAGTCCTGGCAGGAACACGGCCACTGCAGCAGCTTTCCAGGTCCCTCGACCCGGAGTGCCTTATCTCATTGCAACACCGGGCAGCGCTTACGCGCGAACACAATGCACGTCAAAAAGGCAGACGGCACGTCCACCAAAGCCCCATGGTCCGCTCGGTCCGCGCCTGCGAAATTTCGGACACTATCTACGAGGCCTCGATCGTGGTGACCGAAGAACTCCGATCCCGGGCAATCGCCATGCGACTTGAGCACTGCGATCAGACATGGCGTGTCACGGCCCTGGAGATCGGCTAGGAAAGCCTAGAGGCCCCGGGCACTAGGTGCCTGGAGCCTCTGTTGCAGTTACTCGGACGCGTCAGCGACGCTTCTTTTTGGTCTGTTTCCGCTGGTCTTGGGCTGCCGCCTTGGCAGGGTTGCCCGATCGGCCGGAGGCTCGACCTTCAATGCGGGTCTGGCTTGCTCCGTCTTCGCCCGGAGCTGTGTACTGCAGTTGCGCCGGCTTCTCCGGTGCTTGCAGTCCGGCAGCCCGGATCTGGGGGTCGTGATGCTCGGTGTGCGCACCAGCTGCTGTATCGTCCGCGACGACTACGTCCTCAGCAGGGGTTACTTCAACTTCAAGGTTGTACAGGAACCCGATGCTTTCTTCACGGATTGCTTCCATCATGCTCTGGAACATCGTGAAGCCTTCACGCTGGTATTCCACCAACGGATCACGCTGGGCCATGGCACGAAGGCCGATTCCCTCCTTGAGGTAGTCCATCTCGTAGAGGTGTTCCTGCCACTTGCGGCCCAGAACCGAAAGGACCACGCGGCGTTCGAGCTCGCGCATGCTCTCAGAACCGAGAGCTTCTTCGCGCGCTTGGTAGACAAGGCGGGCGTCCGAAAGAATTTCATCCCGCAGGAAGTCAGCAGTGACCCTGGACCTGCCGCCGGCCTCGTCGATGATTTCCTGAGCCGTGACCGTGACCGGGTAGAGCGTCTTCAGGTTCGACCACAGTTGATTGAAGTCCCAATCGTCGCCGGTGCCTTCCGCAGTCGCGGCGTCAATCAGTGCGTTGATGGTGTCTTCCAGGAAGAACTGGACCTTTTCGTGCAGGTCATCGCCTTCAAGGATTCGTCGGCGGTCACCATAGATGGCCTCGCGCTGTCGATTGAGCACGTCGTCGTATTTAAGGACGTTCTTCCGCTGTTCAGCGTTGCGGCCTTCTACTTGGCCCTGGGCGGACGCGATGGCGCGGGAGACGAGCTTTGATTCCAGGGCGACGTCATCCGGAACTGAACTGTTCATCAGACGTTCGGCAGCGCCGGAGTTGAACAACCTCATGAGATCGTCCGTCAGAGAAAGGTAGAAACGGGACTCACCAGGGTCACCTTGGCGACCTGAACGGCCACGGAGCTGGTTATCGATTCGTCGGGATTCGTGGCGCTCGGTGCCCAGGACGTAGAGGCCGCCCAAGTCCAGGACTTCTTCGTGCTCATCCTTGACGGCCTGCTTCGCGGCGGAAAGCGCCTCGGGCCAGGCGGCCTCATACTCTTCCGAGTTCTCTTCCGGGTCCAGCCCACGCTTGGCGAGTTCTGCAATGGCAGTGAACTCGGCGTTGCCACCCAACATGATGTCGGTGCCACGGCCCGCCATATTCGTTGCAACTGTCACAGCACCCTTGCGTCCGGCCTGCGCAACGATCGAGGCCTCCCGGGCATGGTTCTTGGCGTTCAGGACCTCATGCCGGATGCCTTCCTTGGCCAGCAATTTGGAAAGGTATTCGCTCTTCTCCACGCTGGTTGTACCAACCAGAACCGGCTGGCCTTTTTCGTGGCGTTCGGCGATGTCCTTAACAACGGCGTCAAACTTCACGACTTCGTTCTTGTAAACGAGGTCCGATTGGTCGATGCGCTGCATGTCCCGGTTGGTGGGGATCGGGACGACACCGAGTTTGTACGTGCTCATGAACTCGGCGGCCTCCGTCTCGGCGGTACCGGTCATACCGGCCAGCTTCGAGTACATGCGGAAGTAATTCTGGAGCGTAACAGTGGCCAGGGTCTGGTTCTCGGCCTTGATCTCGACATTTTCCTTGGCCTCAATAGCCTGGTGCATGCCTTCGTTGTAGCGCCTGCCGGCAAGGATGCGACCTGTGTGCTCGTCAACGATCAAAACTTCGCCGTCCAGGATGACGTAGTCTTTGTCCCGTTTGAAGAGTTCCTTGGCCTTGATGGCATTGTTCAGGAACCCGATCAACGGAGTGTTGGCAGACTCGTAGAGGTTCTGGATGCCGAGGTAGTCCTCCACCTTTTCGATGCCCGCCTCAAGGACGCCCACGGTGCGCTTCTTTTCGTCAACTTCATAGTCCAGCTCAGGCTGGAGGCGGAGCACGACCTTGGCGAATTCGCTGTACCAGCGGTTGGTGTCCCCCTGGGCCGGTCCGGAAATGATGAGGGGGGTTCGAGCCTCGTCAATCAAGATGGAGTCGACTTCATCCACAATCGCAAAGTTGTGTCCGCGCTGGACGAGTTCGTTTGCATCCCACGCCATGTTGTCGCGGAGGTAGTCGAAGCCGAACTCGTTGTTTGTGCCGTAAGTGATGTCCGCAGCGTACTGTTCCCTGCGCACCGACGGGTCCTGGTTTGACAGGATACATCCGCTGGTAAGGCCCAGAAAGCGGTAGACGCGGCCCATGAGTTCAGACTGGTATTCGGCAAGGTAGTCGTTAACCGTCACCACGTGCACACCCTTGCCGGTGAGCGCATTGAGGTACGCCGGCGCTGTTGCCACGAGGGTCTTACCTTCACCGGTCTTCATTTCGGCGATGTTGCCGAGATGCAGCGCAGCACCACCCATCAGTTGGACGTCGAAGTGACGCATTCCGAGAGTGCGCGACGAAGCCTCGCGCACAGCTGCGAACGCTTCCGGAAGAAGCTGTTCCAGGGTTTCGCCATCCTGATGGCGGGCGCGCAGACGGTCCGTCTCCTCGCGGAGTTCGGCGTCAGAGAAGGTCTTGAAGGAGTCTTCCAGGGCATTGATGGAATCGGCATAGTTCCGCAGTTGCTTCAGGGTTTTTTTGTCACCCGTGCGGAGAAGTTTTTCGATTAGTGATGCCACGTGAAATTGCTCCCAGTCTCATGCTGCCGAATTCTGGCTGTTTCAGTCTACGGGAGAGACCACGGCCGCGAGGCCCGGTTCACCTGTGAGCGGATTGACGCGATGGCTTGGCCATGCTGTCCTTCCGATCTCCTCAGCAAGTGCCGCTGACAGGTCTCCCACCGGATAGACCACCACCTCGCTCAGTCCAAGCCAGGTTGCCATGAGCTGGAGTTCAGCAGACAGTTCGACGGCGGTATCCGCCGGCGCGTTGACCTCAGCAAAGGCGGAGCGCACCAACAACTGGCCCGCGGATCTGTCGGCCTTGAGGTCAACTCTGGCCACCATTGCGTCCCTGAGCAGGAAGGGCAGGACGTAATACCCGAAGCGGCGCTTCGCCGCAGGTGTATAGATCTCGATCCTGTAGTGGAAACCGAACAGCTCTTCCAAGCGACGTCTTTCAAAGACCAACGAGTCGAAGGGACTCAGGAGTGCTCTCCCTTCGGCCTTCCGCGGGAGCTTGGCGTCGACATGCCGAAAGACTTCCCGGTCCCATCCGCGGACTGAGACGGGTTCCAGCGTTCCAGCCTCTACCAGTCGCCGGACAGCGTCGGTCCCGGCTTTGATGGGCGTTCGGAAATAGTCCGAAAAACACCGGACTGTGCCAATGCCGTGTGCGCGGGCCGCGGCCTCGATGAGCCGGTCGATGGCAGCAGTTGCTCCGGTTGCAGTTATTGCACCAGGGGCGGAAAAGACCCGTGAAGTGAGGGTGTACCGGCGTTCGAACTGCTGGGACCTTGAGGCGGCAGAAACACGCCCCTCTTCAAAAAGGTGTTCCAGGACGCGTTTGACGATATTCCAGTTCCAACCCCAGTTGTCCCGATCCGCTGCGTGGTCGTGGCCCAGCCGCTCGGTCAGCTCGGAAGCCGTCATGGGCCTGCTGGCTTCCAGAGCCGCGAGGATCCGTTCCTCCATGTCCTCCCGGATTGCGGGTTCCAAGTGGTGGGCACCTACCCACGCACGTTTCTGCCACAGGAGGAGATCCGGAAAATGCTCAGGTCGGATGAAGCTTGCTTCGTGCGCCCAATACTCCATCATCCTGCGAGGACTGCGGCTGGCCATCGCGTGCAGAATCGCAGTGTCGTAGTCTCCCAGCCGCGAGAAAAACGGAAGATAGTGGCTCCGGGCCAAGACGTTGACGGAATCGATTTGAACAAGCTGAAGCTGGGCAAAGGTTCGGCCCACCGCCCGTGGGGTCACGGGGCCGGCGGGCCGAACTTTTGCTAAACTTTGGGCTGCCAATGCGATCCGCCGTGCCTGGGAGAGGCTCAGCGAAGCGGTCATTGAAGTCCTTTCATGAAAGCAACTTTGCCTTCTTAGGCAGTGGCTGCCTGGTCATCCGAACGGTAAGCATGGATCTTTTCCTCCACGGCTTCCTCGCCGGGCTCGCAGGTTGAATCAAGCGTAATCACACCGTACGTCCACCCACTGCGCCGGTAAACGACGGAGGGTGCGTTGGTTTCCTTGTCCAGGAACAGGTAGAAGCTGTGGCCCACCAGTTCCATGTTGTCCACGGCGTCGTCGAGTGTCAGGGACGCGGCGGGGAAGACTTTCCGGCGGATCAAGACAGGCGAGTCGCCAGCCGGAATGTCGTTCTCAATGTCGTAGGGCGAGTGCTCCACCGGGGCCGCTGCGGGCTCTTGGTGGTTGCTGGCCTCGACGTAAATCGGTTCAGTGGCGCTGGCGGGCTCAAGGGATGCCGTTGCTTCCCGCACCGCCTTGGGCGTGTGACGACCGTGGTGCACCTTCTTCCTGTCCTTGGCACGACGCAGCCGTTCGAGCAGCTTGTTGTAGGCAAGATCAAAGGCAGCAAATTTGTCAGCGGCTGTGGCCTCTGCACGGATGACGGGGCCACGGCCCAGGACGGTCACTTCTACGGTGAGCTGGCCCGGCGTCTGCCTCGGATTGGTTTCCTTGGAAACCTTGGCGTCTACTCGCTGGACCTTGTCCCCCAGCGATTCAATCTTTGAGATCTTCTCGCCGGCGTATTCGCGAAAGCGGTCAGAAACTGTCAGATTTCGTCCGCTGATCATGAACTCCATGGTGCCCTCCAATAACTCAGGTGACACGACAACGACGCTTGAGGGGGCCGATCTGACTGACAGTCGAGCCCCTTTCCGAGCCGCTATCGACAGGTACATCTGTTCTTGGTACCCATAATCGACGTTAGTTCATCGGCACGAGTTATTCACCCTTTCGTCACTTATTTTTTGATTGCGTCTTCACGCCTCCACCGGGGTCGCGAAGGCGATCGGAATCGTCGTAGGCTGGTGGCCTCGTGGCCGCCAAGACAACGGCGCCGCAGACAATCCCACCCGCCTCAGAGACAGCTCGTGCGGCCTCAGCCAGAGTGGCCCCGGTGGTGAGGACGTCGTCCACAATGAGGCAGTGCCGACCCCTGAGTTTGCTGGCCCACCCCCGTCGTGCCCTCATCGATCTCCGGACACGTCGGGCACGTTCGCCCCTCCCCAACCCCTTTTGGCCTCCGGATTGGACACCAGTTCCTTGCGTAACCGGCACGCCCAGAGTGCGTACGCCCAGTTCGCGAAGCGCAGCACGATTGATATAGCCGCGAAGGACAGGCTCTGCCTTTTCCAAGGCGTCGATGACTTGGCATCCAGGCAGCATCTTTCGGGAGCGAAGGCATGCAAGGAGGAGGTGCACAGGGCTGAACCCCCGCGCCCTGAATGCCTTGCCGCTGCTCGGCACCGGCACAAGGCAGTACTCTTGCCTTCCACCGGTCGCCGCAAGGATTGCCCCACCCAGGCAAGGCGCCAGGACGGCAGCCAGCCGCCATTGGCCCAAGCGTTTGAAGGACAACAAGCACTGCGCCAACTCGTCCCTGTATGGCCCGGCAGCCACAACGCCAAGAAGTACTGCGCCTTCGACATCCACGAGGGCCGGAGACTGTTGTTCCGCGCGGAATGGCCGGCGACAGAGTTGCCGCACGCGCTTCGAACAAACGCTGCAGAGGGTGGTGTCTTCGGCTGTGCAGCAGACACAATCCACGGGAATTGCCAGCTTGCCCAGATCCATGAACATCCCGTGGATACCGGCCAACAGACGGCCCATGGAGGAAGCGTACTCCCCTCGACGGCCCGGCGCTGAAGGATCGCGGGCGGTGAGGTCCGGGTCCAGTGACGGCGGCCGGCCCAACGATTGATGTGTCGTTGCGCCGGGTTCGGGAGGTGTCATGTTGCCAGCTTCAGCCAGCCCGGCGGACGACGACAGTGGCGCTACCGCATATGTGGATAAACCGGACGGAATCCTCAGCCGGGGAATGCGGGCTCAGTCGGGCCTTTCAGCTGCAGCTCCCAACCATTTCCAACGCGTTGGAAGACGCCTTCCGTTGATTGCCCGTAGATTTGTTCGGTCCCGTTGCCCGCGCTGAGGCTTGTCAGGCCGTCCCACGGTGCCAGTTGTTGCGGCTCATCGGAGGCCAAAGACAGCAACTCGGGAACTACAGAACCTGTTGCCGAACTGTTCATCACGGCCACTGTGGATCCGTTGACCCACACGCCCTGGTCCGGAGCGGCAGTGGTGAGCAAGGTGATCGGCGCGGTCAGGTCCTTGGGTGCACCGTCGGCGTTTCTGACGATGCCCGTAATCTGAACCATCGTCTTCCCGTTGAGTTCCGAGATCACCAGGGCCCGCGTCCCTTCGCGGGAGACACGGAAGTCCTTAATGGCTCGGCCCGACAGCCAGGGCGGCGAAACCGTGACTGAGGGAACTGTCATGCCTGGCGCCACGCCGGTGGGCTTGAAAGCCACAATCTCGGAAGCGCCGCTGGCACCTGGCCCCGCTGTCCACACCCAATCATGGGGGCTGAAAGAAGGACCAGTCAGTGTACTTCGAGTGGTCAACGGCCTGGCCGCCTGACCCGGTTCAATGGAGTACAACGTGGTCTTGTCGCCATTGAGGAAAGCCGCGGTCTGGGATACAGGGGACTCCGCCGGCGAATGGGGACCCAATCCCGCCACGGGCTGCATGTCGGGCAGCGGCGAGACCCTGTTGCTCTCGTACCGCACCAGTTCACCGCCGTTGATGGCGATTTGACGGGCCGGGACACTCTTATCAAGGACCGGAGGGAGTACTGAACCGTTGTCCTCAACACGGACCAGGTCCTGGTCGGCACGCAGCTCGACGTTGATGACATCCGGCTGGCTGCGGAAAGTCAAAGCCAACTGATTCTGCATCCGTTGGCGATCTTCCGCTGATGCGCTGAAGAGCTCCTTTGCGGACAAATCCACTTGCGCTGCCCCGGAGACAACAGGAACGGATTCTCTGGCCAGCTTCATTCCTGAGGGAAATGCGCTCACGACGGCGCCACGCAGGTACGGTGCCGGACCGGCCAGAAGAGCACTCGTCATGGACTTCACGGTCTTCTTCTTGATGAACCACCGGAAGTCCGGAACTGCATAGCTGAACGTCGGATCGTAGAAATAGATGGGGTAGGCGCCGTAGATCACCTTGAAGGTTTCCTCGGCAATGGCTGTCCCGTCAGGCACCTTCGAGATCCGCCATTCCCCCTCCACCTGATCCAAGGTGACCGGGATGGTCTCCTTGGTCCCCGGCGGGAAATGGGTGGCGACACCGTCTGCATCTACCGAATACGCGAGGTCGAGCTCGTACAAGTACTCATTCTCCACAGCGGTTTTGACAACCTGTGCCTCCCGGAAAACGATGGCCCGTTTGTCCGGCTTCCACGTCACCGACTGCGCCTGGGTCAGGTATTGACGCGCCACTGGGTAATCATCTTCATAGCCGCTGCCGGCCATGTAAAAGTCCTCAATGACTGATTCGGGACTCGCCCCGGGTCGTGGCGCCGCGGGGAAGAACACCGGAGCATTAGGCGTGCCCGCGCTTTCATCCTTGCTCTTGCCCACGGGCCCTGAGCGGGGAATCTGGGCGCACGAAGCCAACAGGACCACGAGGATGGCCAACAACGCCACCAAGGCGCGCCGGCGTGTCGGGCCAGGAAATGTCATGCTGCCGGCCCCTTTCCAGCGTCCGCTGGCGGGTTCGGATTGCCGCCCTCAGTGGTTGTGCCCGGCGCTGCTTGGATCAGCCCCGTGCCCAGCACCAGCATGTGGCGTTCGCTGGCCGAGCCGGGCAGCTCAATGTCGGCCGGTTCCAACTGCAGCGGTGACTTGATAATCGTCCCGCCCTGGCGAAGGGGCAACGTGAGCCGGAAATTGGATCCGGCCCCCTTGCGGCCCCATGCTTGGAGCCACCCGTTGTGCAGTTTCGTATCCTCTGCGGCGATGGAAAGGCCCAACCCGGATCCGCCGGTGGTCCGTGCCCGGGCGGGGTCCGCCCTCCAGAACCGGTCGAACACCCGTGCAGCCTCTGTCTGGGTCATGCCAATCCCATGGTCTCGCACGGAAACAGCTACGGCGTCGTGGTTGGCTGCAACGGAGATATGGATGGGCTTGCCTTCACCGTGTTCCAGTGCGTTGAGCAACAGGTTCCGCAAGATACGTTCGATCCTTCGGGAGTCCATTTCAACGATGATGCTCTTTGCCCGCGCATTGAGGCGGACCCCGGAGCCGTATTCCGCAGCTACAGGAGCCGCGCCTTCCATGACATGGGAGATCACTTGGAAAATGTCCTGTGGTTCAGCATCCAGCACAGCCGCACCGGCGTCGAAGCGGGAGATTTCCAGCAGATCGGACAGCAACGACTGGAAGCGCTCCACCTGGTTGTAGAGGAGCTCGGCCGATCTCTTGTTCATGGGGTCAAAGTTGTCACGCGCATCGAAGAGCACCTCGGCCGCCATGCGGACTGTTGTCAGTGGTGTGCGCAACTCGTGCGAGACGTCGGAGACGAATCTCTGCTGCATCTGCGACAACGTGGCCAGTTGGGTAATTTGCTCTTGCAAGCTCGCAGCCATGTGGTTGAAGGAGGCGCCCAAACGGGCTACTTCGTCCTCCCCCTTGACCACCATTCGCTCTTGGAGCTGGCCTGCGGCCAGCTTCTCCGAAACGACGGCAGCATGGCTGACGGGACTTACCACGTTGCGGGTGACATACCAGGCGATGGCGCCGATCATCAGGACGAGCGCAGCACCGCCGGCCCACAGAACGTTCTGAATCTCATCGAGCGTCTTTTGCGCGGTGTTGAGGTCGTAAATCAGGTACAGCTCGTAGACCGTTCCATTGAACAGCACCTTGTTTCCGACCGCTATGCCCGGCCGGTCCTCGTTGCCGACGGGGAATTGGATCGATGCCCAATATTGCTCGTTGCCGGACTCCTGGACGGCCTTGCGCAGCTCAGCAGGAATCACCCGCACCGTCAGCTGATCTGACGCCCGGGACTCCACCCAACGGTTTCGCGGCTTTGTCTGTTCCGGCTTTGCTTCAAAAACGTAACGCCGCTGGATGACCGAGCCTTGTCCCTCCACTGCATTCAAGGTGTCGTAGACCAGCGTGATCACGCTTGACTGGTCGGTGACTTGGGCGCCGTTGAACGTGTCCTGTACCTGTTTGACGTGGAATCGGGACTCCGATTCTGCCTGCGCCAGCCGCTCCTGGAACAGGTTGTTGGCAATCTGGTTGGACAGGTAGGCGCCTACTATCGCGAACGACGTGACGGCGAGCAGCAGGGTGGTGAGGACTGTCCTGAATTCCATGGAACGTCGCCATCGACGCAGCAGGGACCGCCAGAGGAAGCGGAGTCCGGGCCTGATTTGCCGGACACCGATCACTACAAGTCGGGACATCCTGAGCACCAGAATGAGCCCCCGGCGCGTCCAGATCCGGCCACGTGTCAAGAGCCACGGGATGTTGAAGGCCCGCGAATCAGAGTGCTCAGGAGCCTGAGGCTCCGATGTTGAATTGTCCGGGGTCGAAGGGACCACGGACTCGTCGGGTTTGCCGGCCGTACCGGCCTCGTCTGTTGTGTCCGGCTTACCGGCTTGGGACTCAGGAACCTGCTTTATACCCGACACCACGCACCGTCAATACGACCTCGGGCGCTTCCGGATCGCGTTCAATCTTCGAGCGCAGACGCTGGACATGGACGTTCACCAACCGGGTATCCGCGGCGTGGCGGTATCCCCAGACCTGCTCGAGGAGAAGTTCGCGGGTGAAAACCTGCCAAGGCTTGCGTGCAAGGGCAACAAGGAGGTCGAATTCGAGCGGAGTCAACGAAATGCGCTCTCCGGAGCGCGTCACCAAGTGACCCGCGACGTCGATTGTCACGTCCGCTATCCGCAACGTTTCCGGGGCCTTCTGCTCGCCCGGGCGAAGCCGTGCGCGCACCCGTGCCACGAGTTCGGCGGGCTTGAAGGGCTTGGGTACGTAATCGTCAGCGCCGGACTCAAGTCCGCGAACGACGTCCGAGGTATCCGACTTTGCCGTCAGCATCACGATGGGAACATCCGATTCCCCACGAATCTGCCGACAAA
Organism: Paenarthrobacter sp. NPDC092416; assembly: GCF_044755025.1. Lineage (NCBI taxonomy): Bacteria > Bacillati > Actinomycetota > Actinomycetes > Micrococcales > Micrococcaceae > Paenarthrobacter > Paenarthrobacter sp. NPDC092416. The sequence goes on along the minus strand of NZ_JBIVQG010000001.1, from coordinate 730,443 downwards.
CCTCAATGCCGTCCGAGCCGGGCAGCATGAGATCCAGGAGGACCAGGTCCGGCTTGGCGGAACGGAAGATCTCAAGAGCTTGGCCGCCATCTGCGCAGAACACCGGCTCGAAGCCATCATTGCGCAGGACGATGCCAATCATTTCTGCGAGCGCTTCGTCGTCGTCAACTACCAGGATGCGTGCCTTCATAGTTATATATTCCCTTATCATCAGGCCTTTGTCCCGTTGGGACGGGCCCACGGCATGGCGTCCTTCAGTTACCTTCCCTCACCCCGCGGCAGGCGACCAGCCGGGCCGCCTCCGGAGTTGGCGACGGGCTATGAGGGACGACGACGGGACTATAGGCTGGGGGCGAAGGTCCGTGTGGGGGACGCCGGTGGTCGGCGAACCGGGTCTCGTGGGGAGGAAAACGTGTCACAGCCAGAGCACGGCCAGGATCCGCGTCAAGGTGGGCAACCCGGGTGGGGAAGTCAACCGCAATGGGGCGGGCCACCAACGTGGGCTGCCCCTCAACCCGGTGGGCAATCTTGGCAGGGCCCTCCCGTACCGGGACAACAAAGTCCCGGGACCCCTTACCCGCCCCAACCGGGCCAGTGGCAGGGGCAGCCAGCACCCGGGTGGCCCGGCGGACCGCCCTACGGACAGCCCCTCTACGTCGCTCCCCCGAAGCCGGGAATCATCCCGCTGCGTCCTTTGCAGTTCGGTGAGATCCTGGACGGTTCTTTCCAAACCATCCGCCGCAATGCCGCCTCGATGTTTGGTTCGGCGCTGATCGTCCAGGTCTTTTCCGCTGTGTTGCTCGGAATCGTCACCGTGGCAATGCTGCAAATGACGGAATCGCTCCAGTATGTCGAATCGGACCTCGACATGGAGGAATTCCTTGGCCCCTTCCTGGCTTGGATGGCGGGGCTGCTGGGGGTTACGGTCCTGGTTGGATTCCTGGGAGCCGTCCTTCAAGGCGTCTTGGTTGTCCCCGTCTCACGGTCTGTGCTCAACCGACGTACGGGATTCAAGCAAATGTGGAAACTGGCAGGACGCCGCATCCTGCCCTTATTGGGAGTCTCAGCCTTGCTGACATTCGGTGGCATGCTGGCTTGGGCCGCCGTTGCAGGCATCGCCGTTCTGCTCGTCACTGCGATGGGTCCTGCCGCCCTGCTGCTTGTTTTCCCACTGGGTCTTGGCGCCTTGGTGGTCTTCCTCTGGATTGGCCTCAAGTTGATGTTTGCCCCGGCCGCGATCGTCGTGGAACGAACCGGCGTGTACGACGGTCTGCTGCGTTCCTGGCAATTGACCAAGAACAGTTGGTGGCGGATCTTCGGCATCCTGCTGGTGGTCACCATCATGGTGGGCGTCATCGCGCAGATCGTTCAGATCCCCGTGACGCTGGCCTCCGAGGCCATCGGCACGGTGGTTACCCCGCACCCCGACGCTGAGACTGCGTCGTCTGCCGTGGTGATCAGTACCGTAGTTTCGATGGCGGTGGCAGCTCTGGTCGGTTCCGTGACCTTCGCCTTCCAAACCTCCGTTTCCGCGTTGATCTATATGGACCTTCGAATGAGGCGCGACGGCCTGGACATGGAACTCATGCGGTTGATGGAAACGGGAGCCGACCCTGAAGGCATTCCCGGCGGGCCCGCCGCGCCGTTGACGACTCCCCCCGGGCACCGGCCCACGGCATGACGGCATCCCTGACCCACGTGGGCCTGGTTCTTGGGCGCTTGGAACCGCCCGTCACGCCGGATCGGGACGAGGCTCGTCGCTGGGCAACGGAAGAGTTGGCCAAACCCCAGTACCCGGATGCTGAACCCGGCTGGATAAGCCAGTTGTGGCGCGACTTCCTGGACTGGCTCGGTTCACTCCAAGGCGACGGGCAAGGCCCAGGCAACGACTTCGCAGTTCCGCTGATTGGTGCGCTTGCCGTGGTGCTGATAATCCTGACGATCATCTTCGTCCGCCCCCGTTTGAATGCCCGCCGAAAGGTGGCGGCCGATATCTACGACAAAGAACCAGCCATGGACGCCGGCGCCTACCGGAGACGAGCGGCAGCCGCAGCCGACCAGGGAAACTGGCCTGCCGCCGTCGTCGATCAATTCCGGGCACTGGTCAGGGCCGGCGAAGAGCGTGACGTCATTGAGCCCCGCGCCGGTAGAACGGCCGATGAAGCGGCAACGCAACTTGGCCAGGTATTCGGTTCAGCGACTGAACAGCTGAACCGGGCCGCGCGCATGTTTGACGGCGTCCGATACGGGGATCAGGGCGCCGTAGCTGCCGATTTCAGGGAACTGCAAGAGCTCGATGCCCACATACTGGCCATGGCACCGGACTTCGAGGCACAGCATGGTCACGGATTCGCGGTGCCGCGATGACCTTGGAAGCCGGACGCCGGACCACCGACGAAACGCTCGACCAACCTCAGCAGATACCTGGCCCGGGCTTTGCGACGTGGTTTCGACAGCACCTGGCCTGGATCGCGATCGGAACCCTGCTGGTAGGACTGGTGACGTTCATGGTCTTCGAGCGGTCCTCTTCAGCAGCTGACAACCGCCCCTTGTCTGCGCGAAACCCGGCCCCGGACGGCGCCATGGCGGTGGCCGAAATCCTCGGGCGTCACGGCGTGACCGTAACGCCAACAGAGACCCTGGAGCGGACCTTGGCAGCACTTCGCGGAGTCGAGAACGGCGCCACCGTCCTGCTCTACGATCCGCGGGGGTTCCTGGACGCTGCGCAACTGGATCAACTCATCGCCGCCGGAGACCGAGTGGTGGTGGTCTCGCCCAGGCTGAGGACCCTGAACGCCTTGGACCAAGGCATCAGGCCCGGCGGCGTCGTTCCGGAGTCAATCTCAGGGCTCGAGCCGGCGTGCGACGTCGATGACGCAAAGGTGGCGGGTCGCGTGTCAGCAGAGGGACCTGTCTTTGTGGGCCCCACGGTTTGTTACCCCACCCGCAATGGTGGACCAGGCATGTATGCCGAATCGGACGATGGGCGGGTTGTTGTCCTGGGCAGCACCGAGCTTCTGGACAACGAGCACCTTGCTGTCGAAGGCAATGCCGCACTGGCCCTGCGGACCCTCGGTAAAGACGCCGACTTAATCTGGTACACGCCAGGGCTTTCGGATGCCTCCAACGCAGCGGGCGGCCCGACGCTCAACGACCTCGCGCCTCCATGGCTCGTGTTTGTGGGCCCTTGGCTTGCCGTAGTTGCGTTGCTCGCGATCGTGTGGCGCGGCCGGCGCCTTGGTCCGCTCGTTTTCGAGCCACTGCCTGTGGTGGTCCAGGCAGCAGAAACAGCCGAAGGCCGGGCACGCCTCTACCAGGATTCACGGGCGCTGGATCGCGCAACCGACAATCTTCGGGCCGGCACCTTGGCGCGGCTCGCCAAACACTTCAACCTCGGAACGGAAGCAACGGCGGAGACAGTGCTGGACGCTGTGACCCGCCGCCTGGGCACGTCACCGCCTGAAGTCCGGGCAATACTTCTGGACTACAGACCGCAAACAGAAGGACATCTGGTGCAGTGGGCACAACAGATCGAACGAATGGAACAGGAGGCGACAACCCGATGAGCAGCCAGCCGAACAGCTACACGGACAGCCACAACCGGTATTCCGGTGGGCCCGCGGCAGGGACGGCTTCCCAGGACCCGGCCCCTCAGGCCCCCAGTCCGCAAGTACCCGGCCAAGACCCTGCCCGGCAATCCCTGCTCAACGTCAGGAACGAGGTAGGCAAGGCAGTCGTCGGACAGGACCCCACCGTGACAGGCATGCTGATCGCGCTTTTGTGCGGCGGGCACGTGCTCCTCGAAGGTGTCCCCGGCGTGGCAAAGACGTTGCTGGTCAGGTCGTTGTCCACAGCATTGAGCCTGGACACGAAACGTGTGCAGTTCACCCCGGACCTCATGCCCGGCGACGTCACCGGATCCCTCGTCTATGACTCCCACACCTCGGAGTTCACCTTCCGCGAAGGGCCGGTCTTCACGAACATCCTGCTGGCCGACGAAATCAACCGCACTCCTCCGAAGACCCAGGCGTCCCTCCTGGAAGCCATGGAGGAGCGGCAGGTATCAGTGGACGGCGTGTCACGGCCCCTGCCCGCCCCCTTCATCGTCGCTGCCACGCAGAACCCCGTGGAGTACGAAGGCACGTATCCCCTGCCTGAGGCCCAACTGGATCGATTCCTGCTCAAGCTGACCATGCCGTTGCCTGGCCGGGCCGAGGAGATCGAGGTCATCCGCCGACACGCCAACGGCTTTGACCCCCGCAACCTTGCCGCAGCCGGCGTGCGACCGGTGGCGGGCGCCGTCGAACTCGCCAATGCCCGGGCAGCCGTCGCCGAAGTTGCCGTCGCGCCGGAAATTCTGGCGTACATCGTGGACGTTGTCCGCGCTACGCGGTCTGCGCCGTCGTTCCAGTTGGGAGTCTCACCCCGCGGCGCAACGGCGCTTCTCAATACGTCGAAGGCGTGGGCTTGGTTGTCCGGCCGGACGTTCGTCACCCCCGATGACGTCAAGGCACTGTCACTCCCGTGCTTGCGCCACCGTGTGGGCCTGCGCCCTGAAGCCCAGATGGATGGCATCCAGGTGGATGATGTCCTGGGCAGCATCCTGGCGTCCGTTCCGGTGCCGCGATGACCGCGCACACGCGGGAGGGAAACACAATGCCGGCACCGACCGGTGGAAACGTGGTGCGCTGAATGGCAATTACCGGACGCTTCGTGTTGCTGGCTTTTGCCGGGCTGGCTCCCGTGCTGTTGTTTCCGGCCTGGAGCACAGTATGGTTCGTCGCGGCCGCTCTGTTGATATTGCTGGCGGTAGACCTGCTGATGGCGGCGTCACCGGCGCAGCTGATTTTGAACCGCAAGGAGCTCGGAAACGTCACGCTGGAAAGCAATTCAGAGTCAGTTGTAATGGTGACGAATCCCGGACGGCGGAAGCTTCGGGCGGTAATCCGGGACGCATGGCAGCCGTCCGCCGGTGCTAAAAACCCTGTTCAGCGCCTCGATGTGCCACCCAGCGAACGTCGTCGCCTCAGCGTGCACCTCAGTCCCACACGGCGTGGCGACCTGGAAGCGCCGCACATCACCGTCCGGTCCTACGGCCCCCTTCGCCTCGCGGCCCGCCAGCGGACCCGTCCATTGCCCGGCAGGTTGCGGGTCCTTCCTCCCTTCCATTCCAAACGCCACTTGCCCTCGAAACTGCGCAAACTACGTGAATTGGATGGCAAGGCGGCGGTCCAGATCCGCGGTGCGGGCACTGAATTCGATTCCCTCCGCGACTACGTTCGCGGGGACGACGTCCGTTCCATCGACTGGCGTGCCACTGCACGCCGGACGTCCGTCGTCGTCAGGACCTGGCGTCCTGAACGCGACCGGCGGGTGGTCATTGTCCTGGATACCTCGCGAACGGCAGCGGCCAGGATCGATGACGAGCCCCGGCTGGACACCGGAATTGAGGCAGCATTGCTTTTGGCTGTCCTGGCAGAGCGGGGTGGAGACCGCGTTGATTTCCTTGCCTTTGACCGTCGCCTCCGCGCCCGCGTGGAATCCGCGTCAAAAGGGAACATGCTCGGACAGCTCGTACAGGCGATGGCGCCGCTGGAGGCGGAACTCATCGAACTGGACTGGCAGCAAATACCCAGCCAGGTTCGCGCCGTTTCGGCGCACCGCTCGTTGGTTGTGCTGCTGACAGCGCTCGACGGCGGCGCCCCCGAGGAAGGGCTCCTCCCCATGGTTGCGCAATTGTCCCGGCAACACGTCGTGGTAGTCGCCTCGGTACGCGACCCCCTGCTGGCAGTGATGAAGGAAGAACGCACGACTGCCAGCCAGGTCTTCCGTGCCGCGGCCGCCGAGCGCGCGCTGCTGGAACGGGGAGCAGTCACAGCCCAGCTCCGCCAACTCGGCGCGGAAGTCGTGGACGCCGAACCCTTGGAATTACCTCCGCTGCTGGCCGATACCTATATCCGGCTCAAAGCTGCCGGTCGCCTCTAGGAAGGATCCACCATGAACTCAGGCGTCTACCAGCTCGCCCTCCGCGACGAGTTCAACAAGCTATCGCAGGAACTCCAGGACTACTTCTCCTTGGCCCCCGGTTCAGGGACATACGGAATCGGCGAGGGCGTCTTCGACGTCGTCGGCTGCCGTCAACGCTGGCTGCGGCCGCTCCTTGCCCTGACCGGAAACGAAGAAGCGTTCTTCCCCGAGTACGGCGAAGGTATCCCTTTCCGGATCGAGAACCACGCGCATGTGGATCCCTTCGGCAGGCCAGCACTGACCGCCCGCCGGGAGATCTACTTCCCGTCAGGAACCAGGCTCTTTCACGACACGACGAGCGCCCTGGAAGTCCCCGGCAAAGACGGCGGGCAGGCAAGGGCGCGGCTCGTGGACCACGTGGGCAGGTACCGGCGACTGGTTACCGACCTTGACGTCAGCGTGACCGCCGAAGGCAGGCTCCGTGGCGTTTCGCGGGGTAGCCGCCTGCTCCTGGGACCGCTGCGCCTGCCACTCCCGGACGCCGTGGACGCACGCGCCTACGCCGAGCAATGGTGGGACGCAGCCGAGGGAAAACACAGAATCCAGGTGAAAGTCATTCAGCCGCAGGTGGGACTGGTCCTCGTCTACGCCGGACGGTTCGACTACCGGCTGGCTCCCTACCTGCCGGGATCAGTTGCTGGCACGTCACTCCCCCGCTATGCCGAGCCCGATCGCTGGGAGGAACGGACCTAGCCCTGGGCCAGTTGGTCCAGGCCGTCGGCCACCTGCGTCAACCGCGTCAGCACGCTCCTGGCCTCGGACGGCGTCAAATGCGCAAGCCCGGTGGAGGGAGTGACCCGGATCCCGCCCAGCGCGGCAGCGGGCAAACCCAGTTGCCGCCACGGCCGCCAAATGGTCTCCACAACGTGGGCCGCGCGGGCCAGATTGCCATCACCAGGTGACGGTGTGAGCGCCCCGGCCCAGATTTTCTTCCCCGCTTCCACAGCCCCGGCAAGCTGTTCCCACTGCCTGCTGGTCAGCGCCCTGAGCGGAATCGCCACGCCGTCGGCACCGGCGGCGATGATGCGTTCAATGGGAGCTTCAATCTCCGGTACCGACACGACGACTTCGACGGCACCTGCAGCCTTCAGGGCATCAATAACAACACGCCAGGCACCGGTGACTTCCTCGCCCCCGATCGACCGCAACGTCCGGTAGCCACTCGCCGTCGGAATGGTCCCGCCCATGACGGCGGCAATGTCGGGTTCGTCCACCTGAACAACTATTTCCGCCCCCGGAACCGCGGCGGCAATCCGGCCGAGGTGTTCCGCCACTCCCGCCGCCAACGACTCGGCAATGTCCCGACGTGCGCCGTAGTCGAGCAACGCCCGTTCGCCATTGTGCAAGTGAAGACCTGCCGCCAGGCCCATTGGACCCAAAATCTGTATCTTGAGCTGAGGAGCCGACACGTCTTCCTCGCCTGCCACATCTGCCAGGACGTTCAGGTCAGTGGCCAACGCCGACCGGGCACGCTGGAGGTCCTTCCCTGGCCGGTCCACGAGCCGCCAGCCATGCGGCTGGACGTCCAGTGGCAACTCAACCAACAAGGATCCAGTTCGGCCCAAAGCGTCCGAGCCCACTCCGCGGTCCGGCAACTCCGCCAGGAACGGGATGTGCGGATCTCCGAGCTCGCCACGGATGATGCGGGTTGCCTCCACGGGGTCTGAACCCGGCCATGGCCCCAGTGCCGTGGCGCTGACCCGCTGTACGCCATCTGCAGTCATGCTTCTAGCCCCGGCGGTTCGAGATCTGGTGATCCTCTGCGATGGCTTCGTGGTGGCGGATCACTTCGCTGATGATGAAGTTCAGGAATTTCTCCGCGAACGCGGGGTCCAGATGCGCGTCTTCTGCGAGACGTCGCAGGCGTGCGATCTGCGCCGCTTCCCGCCCCGGGTCACCTGCAGGGAGGCTGTGTGTGGCCTTGAGTATCCCTACCCGCTGAGTCGCCTTGAAGCGCTCCGCCAGTAGAAAGACGAGCGTGGCATCAATGTTGTCGATGCTCGACCGGATGGAGAGCAGCTCGTCCATGATGGCGGGGTCCACCTGGCCGGCAAGGGAGCTCGCGGCAGGGTTGAAGGATTCGGCGGCATCGGAAAGGGCGTTGTTCTGCTCGGTCATGCACCCCAGTCTATGGCGTGGAGCAACGTCTCCGGGCGTGTTACTTCGTCCGGAAGGGCGCATCGTGGCGGAGGCACGGAACGATGTCCGACTGACGCGAAACGGAGCAGAATAGGCGTGATTGACCACACATCGAGGCGAAGGAGCTCCTATGAAAATCGCGGTGCTGGGCACGGGAACGGTGGGGCATGCACTTGCCGGGAAGCTGGTTTCCCTCGGCCATGAAGTCGCCATGGGCTCCCGCGAGTCCGCGAACCCCAAAGGGGCGGCGTGGGCCGAGCAGGCTGGAGCCGGCGCCAGCGCAGGCTCCTTTGCAGAAGCTGCCGGCCCGGCCGAACTCGTAGTGAACGCGACGCCGGGCACTGTCAGTCTGGCCGTGCTGGCCGAGGCCGGCGAGAGCACACTCAACGGCAAGATCCTGCTCGATGTCTCAAATCCGCTGGACCATACGGGAGGCTTCCCGCCGTCGTTGTCAGTGTGCAACACCGACAGTTTGGCTGAAACCATCCAGCGAACCTACCCGAAGCTCCGGGTGGTCAAGTCGCTGAACACGGTTAGTGCCCCGATCATGGTCGAACCGGCCCGGCTGCCTGCTCCGCACGATATCTTCATGGCTGGAAACGATGCCGAAGCCAAGTCGGTCGTGGCAAACGTGCTGCAGGAGTTCGGTTGGTCCCCGGAGCACATCCGCGACCTTGGCGGCTTGGACGCAGCGCGTGGCCTGGAGATGTGGCTGCCGTTGTGGCTGCGGATCTTCATGCAGCAGCCACAAGGGAAGATGTTCAATATCGCGATCGTGTCCGAGTAGCGCAGGAAGGCCCGCCCCTCAAGGGAGAGGGACGGGCATTCGTGTGGATGCGGGCCGCGGGCTAGCTAACCGCCCAGCAGCGCGCGGTGCGCCACACGCCGTCGGGCCTGTTCGTCGGGATCCGGCACCGGGAGTGAGGCAATCAGCCGCTTGGTGTAGTCGTGCTGGGGAGAGCCCATCACGTGATTGCCGATCCCCTGCTCCACCAGTTGCCCCTTGTAGAGGACGCCGACCCAGTGCGACAACATGTCCACCACCGCGAGGTCGTGACTGATGAACAGCGCGGCAAACCCGAACTGTTCCTGGATGTCCTTGAACAAGTCCAGAACCTTGGCCTGCACCGAGACGTCCAAGGCGGACGTCGGCTCGTCGGCTATCAGCAACCGCGGGTTAAGCGCCAGGGATCGGGCGAGCGAGGCGCGCTGGCGCTGGCCACCGGACAGCTCGTGCGGATAGCGCTCAGCGTACGACGCCGGCAACTGAACTGATTCGAGCAGCTCACCCACCTTTTTCCTCGCCTCAGCCGCGCTCGGCCTGGTGTGGATGATCAGAGGTTCCGCGACGCACTCACCGATGGTCAGGTGTGGATTGAACGACGCCGCCGGGTCTTGGAAGACGAAGCCGATTTCCTTCCGGAGCGGACGGAAGGTGCGCTCCTTGAAGTCCAGCATCTCGTAACCCAAAACCTTCAGGCTGCCGCCCGTGGTCCGGTTCAGTCCGGCAATGGCCCGTCCGATGGTGGACTTGCCGGAGCCGGATTCGCCAACCAGCCCAAAGACCTCATTCTCTGAAACCGTGAAACTGACGTTGTCCACTGCCTTGAACCCGTGCCGGCCAAACCGCCCCGGGTATTCGATGGTGAGATTCTTGGCCTCCACCAGGATCTTGCCGTCCTGATGCATGCGGCCGCGGGCACCCTCCGAGGCAGAGTTGCGGCCCAGATGGGGCACGGCGGCCAGCAGTTTCTTCGTATAGTCCTGCCGGGGTTCAGCGAACAAGACTCTGGAAGGAGCCTCCTCGACGACGTCGCCCTGGTACATGACCACAACGCGATCCGCCAGGTCGGCCACTACGCCCATATTGTGGGTGATGAGCACAATCGAGGTGCCGTAATTGTCCCTCAAGTCACGGAGCAGCTGCAGAATTTCGGCCTGGACAGTCACGTCCAATGCAGTGGTGGGCTCATCTGCCACAATCAGCCCGGGGTTCAGGGCGAGCGCAGCTGCGATGACCACACGCTGTTTCTGTCCGCCGGAGAACTGGTGCGGGTAGTAATTAACCCGGGTTTCGGGATCGGGGATGCCCACCTTTCGCAGCGCCTCCGTGGCCCGTGCCTTGGCTTCCTTTGCGGAGACCCGGTGGCCGTCCGTGGCATGGGCGCGGATGCCTTCGGCGATCTGCCATCCCACGGTGAACACGGGGTTCAAGGCCGTCGAGGGTTCCTGGAAGACCATGGCAACATCGCGGCCGCGAATCTTGCGCAGCGCCGTTTTACTGACGCTGATGACGTTGTTGCCGTTGATCACCACCGCACCGGAACTGATGGCCGTCTCCGGAAGCAAGCCCAGGATTGTCTTGGCCGTCACAGTCTTGCCAGAGCCTGACTCCCCTACGATCGCTACGACTTCACCCGCCTTGACGTCGAGACTGACGTCCTTCACTGCATAGACGTCACCACCGTCCGTGGCGAACGTGACCTTGAGCCGGTCTATGGTCAGGACCGGCTGGCCGGAGCCTGCCGGGTCGGACATGTTTCCAAGGTTCATGGTCATGGCTTACCTGCTTCTGCCGGGGTTGACGGCGTCCCTGGAGCCGCGGGTGCTTGCGGGGCGGTTGGCGTTCCGCCCGCGCGTTTCCGGCCACGGATCCGGGGGTCGTTGAGGTCGTTGATGCTTTCGCCCACAAGCGTCAGGCCAAGGACAGTGAGAACGATCGCAATGCCCGGGAACACGCCCGTCCACCAGATACCGGAGGAGGTGTCTGCGAGTGCCTTGTTGAGGTCGAAACCCCATTCAGCAGCGGAGGTCGGTTCGATGCCGAAGCCCAGGAAGCCCAGGCCGGCCAAGGTCAGGATCGCCTCGGACGCGTTCAGCGTGAACATGAGCGGCAAGGTCCGCGTTGCGTTCTTGAAGATGTGCCGTCCGATGATGCGCAGGCTGGACGCGCCCAGCACCTTGGCCGACTCCACGAACGGCTCAGCCTTGAGCCGGATGGTTTCGGCACGGATGACCCTGAAATATTGAGGGACGAAGACAACCGTGATGGAGAACGCACAAGAGAAAATGCCACCCCAGAAGCTGGATTGTCCCCGGCTGATCACAATGGAAATAACGATGGCCAGGAGCAGGGTGGGGAACGCGTAGATGGCGTCTGCCACCACCACGAGGATCCGGTCCAGCCAGCCCCCGAAGTAGCCACTGAGCAAACCCAGTGCGACGCCAAGGAAAAGGGACATCGCTACGGACACCACGATCACGGTCACCGCCGTCTGGGAACCCCAGACAACCCGCGACAAGACGTCGTAGCCGCCAACGGTGGTTCCGAGCAAGTGCTTGGCGCTCGGCGCTTGCTGCGTCGGAAAGGAACCGGATGCATCACTGAGTTGGGAGTACCCATACGGCGCGAGGAGTGGAGCGAGAACACTGGTGAGGATGAACAGGCCGCTAAGGACGACGCCCACGATCAGCATGCCCCGCTGAAGGCCAACGCTCTTCTTAAGGTGTGACACCACAGGAAGCCGGGAGAACAAGGGCTGCTTGGGTCGGGTCAATACAGGAGAGCTCATGGTCAGTACCTCACTCGCGGGTCGATAAGCGCGGCGATGATGTCCACGATGAAGTTGGTGACGGCAACGATGATTGCCAGCAGCACAACGATGCCCTGGACAGCCACGAAGTCGCGGGCATTCAGGTACTGCACCAACTGGTAGCCCAGGCCCTTCCATTCAAACGTGGTCTCCGTCAGGATGGCACCCCCGAGCATCAAGGCAATTTGCAGGCCCATAACTGTGATGATGGGGATGAGCGCCGGCTTGTAGGCATGCTTGGTGACCAGCCGGAATTCGCTCACGCCCCTGGAACGGCCGGCTTCGACGTAATCCTTGCCCAAGGTGCCAATGACGTTGGTGCGCACGAGCCGCAGGAAAACACCAGCAGTGAGCAAGCCGAGCGCAATGGCCGGGAGGACAGCATGCGAAGCGACGTCTCCGAACGCACTGAAGTTGCCGCTGCGAAGCGCATCCAGCCAATAGATGCCCGATGGTGCAGACAGCCCGCTCATGCTCAGTTCCGTCCGGGTGGAGGCTCGACCTGCCACCGGGAACCATCCGAGCCACACCGAAAAGGTCAGCTTGAGAAGCAGCCCTGAGAAGAACACGGGAGTGGCATAGCAGAGGATCGCGAAGAACCTCAGCAGGGCGTCGGGGGTCTTGTCCCGGTGCTGGGCGGCGATTAGGCCAAACGGGATTCCGACGGCGAGGGCGACGATCAGGGCGTTGATCGAAAGCTCCAGCGTCGCCGCGCCAAAGGTAGTCAGCACCTCCACAACGGGACGCCTGTCGGTAATGGTGGTGCCAAAGTTACCCGTGATGAGCTGGCCCAGATACTCAAAGTACTGGACCAGGACGGGCCGGTCGTAGCCGGCATCATGGATTCGCTGGGCCAGGACGTCCGGGGGCAGACGCCCACCTTGCGCGGCGGTGATGGGGTCTCCGATGACCCTCATGAGGAAGAAGACCAGAGTCACGAGGATGAAGACCGTGGGAATGATCAGGAAGAACCTGACCACGATGTATCTGCCAAGGCCTCCTCCGCCTTTGGACTTGCTTTTGGGGACGACGATTCCGGGCTCAGCCTCGGGTACGTCAATAAGTGTTGTCATTGCTACCTGTATTTCCTGCCCGTGGATTACGCGGGATTGGCTTATGCGTGCTGACGACGATTAGGTGTCAGCAAAGGAGGCGGGACACCGGATCAGTGTCCCGCCTCCTCTCCCATCACAGAGGCGTGGTTACTTGGAAATTGTTCCGAGACGGAACTTGAAGGACGGATCCAGCGTCTTGTCGACGCCGTTCACGCCGCTGCCGACTACCGCCACTTGGGCGCCCTGCAGCAACGGCAAGGTGGAGATGTCCTTGGCCAGCGCGTTCTGGACGTCCTTGATGTCCGCTTCGCGCTTGGTCTTGTCAGCTTCGGTGAGCTGCTTGCCGATGAGCTCGTTCACCGCCGGGTTGTTGTAGTGGTTCTTCAGGAAGCCGCCCTCCGGGAAGAACGGAGTGAGGTAGTTATCGGCATCGCTGAAGTCCGGGAACCAACCAAACTGGAACAACGGGTACTCGTCCGCACGGCTGGCCTTGCTGTAAGTGACCCATTCCGTGGACTGCAGGTTCACCGTGAAGAGGCCGGACTTCTCCAACTGTTCCTTGATCATGGCGTATTCGTCTCCGGACGACCCGCCGTAGTGATCCGGGTTGTACTGCAGGTTCAGGGCAACCTTTTCAGTGATCCCGGCATCCGTCAGAACCTTCTTTGCCTTGTCCAGGCTCGGCTTTCCGGCATCGCCGTAAGCATCTTTGAAGGACTCGTTGGCACCGAGGAAACCGCTGGGGACGTTGGAGTACAGCGGCAGGTAAGTGCCCTTGTAGACCTGATCGGCGATGGCCTGCCGATCCACAAGGTTGGCTACTGCCTGGCGAACGGCCAGCGCCTTGGCGGTGTCAGCACCCGCTGCCTTGGTCCCGAACGGCATGGTGTCGAAGTTGAACGTGATGTAGCGGATCTCGCCACCCGGGCCGGTCAGGACCTTGACTTTGGAATCCTTGCGGAGGTCGTCAATGTCCGTGGCGCTCAAGCTGCGGAAGGCCACGTCGATGGCTCCTTGCTGGATTTCCAGCTTGAGGTTGGTGGGGCTGGCGTAGTACTTGATGGTAGCTGCGTCGTTCGCGGGCTTGCCAAGGACGCCTTGGTAGTCGGCGAACGCCTTGAAGGATACAAGCTCGTTCTTCTTGTAGCTGTCGATCGTGTACTGGCCGTAGAACGCGTTGGCCTTGATGATCTCATCGTCCGCGAGGATCTTGTCTGCCGGGAAGACTTCGTCGTCCACGATGGGCGCGGCAGGGCTGGTGAGGATCTGGCTGAAAGTTTGGTCATTGGCGTTCTTCAACTTGAACACCACTGTGGTGGCATCGGGCGTGCTGACACTCTCGATGTTGGTCAGCAGCGATGCAGGACCCGCAGGATCGTTAATGGCTACTTGGCGGTCAAAGGAAAATTTGACGTCCTTGGAATCCAACGTGTGTCCATTTGCCCACTTCAGTCCCGACCGGAGCTTGACCGTGTATTCGGAGGGCGCCGTAAACGACGACGATTCTGCGAGGTCGGGCACGGGTTCGGCTCCGCCTGGCTTGGAGTTCAGGAGGAAGGAGTAGATCTGGTTCATCACCATAAATGAACCGTTGTCATAGGACCCTGCCGGGTCCAGTGATGTGACCTTGTCTGTGGTGCCGTAGGCGATGGGGCCCGCGGCTGCAGGGGCGGACGAGGAGCCGCCGCCCGAGGGCCCGGTGCATGCCGTCAAGGCGAGTGCGGAAATGCCCGCCAGCGCGATAACGCCATGCAGGGCCTTCTTGTTCAGTGCCATCTGGTGAACCTTCTGTTCGATGGATTCGGCGCGCCGCCGTGGGATATTTGTGACGGCGCACACTCTTGATCCCACGATTCAATCAGACTTCCGACTGGGCGAACCCTTGATTTTGTGATTCGAGACACAATATTTACCTTCGAGTAGCTTTCGGCGCGAAGCATCGGACCATTGCCGCTGACGTCGCGCAGGAATATCTTTAGTCAGAGTTGGAAGTCGCTGGATCACGGTGGGGGCCGAGTTCCCCTCGCGAACAGCATCCGGGCGGTGGAGTTGGGGGCCGCCGAAGCAAATCGGTGCAGGAGAAGTCCAAAGGACAGGCACATGAGCAAGGCAGCCCTCTGTGTGGGGATCAACAAGTTCAAGTTCTTACCGCAATCGAGTTGGCTCCAAGGCTGCGTCAACGACGCCGAGGATCTGTCAGCACTCCTCGAGTCGAAGTACGGCTTCGCAGCGTCCGACATCACCGTCCTGCGCGATGCCAAGGCAGTCAAGAAATCGGTGATGGCCGAACTCAACACCTTGGTGGACCGCGCTGTATCCGGCAACGCCGATCACCTCGTCTTCACCTTCTCCAGCCACGGCACCCAGGTCCCGGACACCAGCGGCGACGAGGCCGACCGCCTGGACGAAGCCTTCGCGTGCTACGACATCAACAACACCGGCGATGCTTGGGACCCTGCGACCGTGATCTCGGACGACGAACTCGCCGGTCTCTTCGCCCGGTTGCCGGATGGCATTCTCATGGACGTAGTGCTGGACACATGCCACAGCGGAACAGGGCTCAAGTCGCTGGACCTGCTGCCGGGGCGTCGGCCACGTTTCCTCCCCGCACCAACCCCGCGTGCTGTGATCGCCAGCGAGTTCAACGACACTCGCACACTGCGGGATATGGTCAAGTCCGCCAAACTCTCCAAACCCGTCCTCATGGCAGCGTGCAGATCTGATCAAACGGCAGCAGATGCCCTGATCGACGGGCGCTACAACGGCGCTTTCACCTACCATTTCGTAAAATCCCTGCACAGCGATGGAACAGTGGGCCGCGCAGAAGTACTGAAACTGGTCAGTAAAGGACTCAAGTCGGGCGGATTCGACCAAGTAGCGCAATTGGAAGGCACGACGGCGGCACGCAAGACTGCTTGGGGAAGCTGACCTCGGAAGTTGGAACCGTTCCGGGAAGGCTTTCCTACTCCCCGGTTCCGTGGAATTTGTTCCGGACTCCAGAGGATGCCGCTTCCTCGGCGTCGTGCCGTTCGTCGGAACCGAACATCAACGCCTGGCGCTCCCTGTCCATTACGGGTTTCAGCGCCGCATAGACAAGCCGGCCACCGGCGTCGAAACGCAACAGGCCTCCCCCACGGATGTCCACATAATCCCGTCGCGTCTTGAGACCCAACCGGACGTAGGCTTCCCTGCGGCTCATGCGGACCGTCTGAATAAAGGAGGCGCCGATCTCGGAGATGATGAACCCGTCCGGCGAGACGCGTTCCGACGTCCGCACCCGGGTGGAGCTCAGGGGTGTCCGCCGCTCAAGGCGTGCAGCGTCCAGGAGCCGTGGGTTTTCCCAGACGAACCGTTGCACTTCCTGCGGGTCCGAGCCCAGCGCTGACAACCGGACCGGGTAGCGCAAGCCCTGATAGTTGTCCACGCCTGCGATGTTGTTCATCGAGACCCGACGAATGCCGATCGCAGAGAATTCGGCTTGGAACGCCTCACGGTAGCCGTAGTTGTCTTCCGGGACCATGTCGATGTCAGCAGCAATGACACCGCGGAGCAGGTCCCGCCACGTCACATCCACAGGTGGCATGTAGGACAAACCCCGGATGACCATGCGCAGAATACGAGTAGCGACGATCGATCCCGATTCGGCCTTCTGCTGGAGGCTCTGGTTGTCCCCGAACCTGGCATTCCGCTCGGACCAGAGCTTCTGCACCGTGCGCAGGACGGCCCCCACAACCACCGCACCCTGGGCGTGCGGTTCAAGGACCCCCTGCCAATTCTGCGGTACCGCACCCACGAAGGGTTCACGCAACGGCCCACGTGCGAACAGGTCCCGCGCGAAATCGAAGAGCGAGCGCATCAGCACGGCGTCGTCCACCACTTGCCCTGCTTCGAAGCCGCCGGCTGCCGCCTCAAGTTGCCGGTACACCACTTCGCGGGATGAAAACACTGACAGAATCGCCACGAGGTCGGCAAGAGCCTCATGCATGGCCAGTTGCTCCACGGTTGCCAATTGGTCGGCCCACGCCGGTCTGAAGCCATCAAGAATTGCATGCGTCACCTCGTGGGCGACTATGTCCCGGTAGAGAGCCGTGGGGACTTTGTACCCCATCCTGTCCACGGAGCCGAAGCGGATGATGTTGGTGCCGCGCTCATACCCTGTATCCGTGGCCGTGACGAGGTCCCTGGCCTTGAGGACCACACGTCCCTCGGGATTCCAGGGCATCCGCCGCCCCAGCGTGGTCTCGAACAGATCCGAAGTGCTCATGGCAACGCCGTAGACGTGCTGGGCCAGGAACCGGGTGTCGTCCAGCAGGTCCCGGAGGTCTGGTGGCGGTGGCTCCGAAACAAGCTGCCAAGGATCGCCCTGTCGTGTCAGTGTCACTGGAGAGACCGTGGTGCCGCGCCATTTCCTGATATGGATGGCGAAGCGGTGTCCGGTTGGTCCGCGGCGCAGTCTTTCCACCGGAATACGCACTTGAGCCGTGAGTGGAAGGGCCCCGGCACTGCCGATCGGTCCCTCTGCCAGGACCGTCACGGAGACCATCTGCCCAGCCTTGATGTCTCCCGGGCTTTTCTTTTGAAATGCCACAGTCATCGCCGTCCCGAATGCGGACCCCAACACACCGCAGCGGAAGCGCTGCTTAGCCCAGTATGAAGGCGGTACAGGGCGGAGGCAATGACTCCTAGAGAGCTACCCTCTGCAGGGATCGCGCGGCGTCAATGGTCGCTTGGCCCAGGACGCGACTGCCTTGGTATAAGACGACCGTCTGGCCAGGGGCCACACCACGTAGGGGATCGGTCAACGTGACCACCAGCTCGGCCCGCTCGATGCCTGCGTCATCAGCAATTTTCTCCACCCGTGCGCGTGCCGGGACGGGGTCGCCATGTGCCCGCACCTGGGCGTAGCAATCGAATTCCGCACCCGTGGCGACCTCGGAGATGGGCAGCCCTGCCCACGAGACCTTGATGCCCCGGATTTCATCGATGGCCAAGAGAGCTTCGGGGCCAACGACAACCTTGTTTTCCTTGGGCCGGATCTCCAGCACGAAGCGGGGCTTGCCGTCGGCTGCAGGGGTGCCGAGCTTGAGGCCGCGGCGCTGGCCCACGGTGAACGCGTTGGCTCCCGGGTGCTCCCCCACTTTGGTGCCCGTTTCGTCCACGATGTCACCCGTGGTCATCTCGATCTTTTCGGCCAGCCAACCACGGGTGTCGCCGTCGGAGATGAAGCAAATATCGTGGCTATCAGGCTTGTTTGCCACAGACAGGCCACGGCGTTCAGCCTCCGCCCGGACCTCGGCCTTGGACGGGGTGTCCGCGAGCGGGAACATGGAGTGCTTGAGCTGCTCGTGGGTCAGCACGCCGAGGACATAGCTCTGGTCCTTGGCCCAGTCGGCTGCGCGGTGCAGTTCCCGGTTACCATCGGCATCCTCGATCACCTTTGCGTAGTGACCGGTGCAGACGGCGTCGAAGCCCAAAGCGATGGCCTTCTCCAGCAGGGCAGCAAACTTGATGCGCTCGTTGCACCGCATGCAAGGATTCGGCGTCCTGCCGGCAGCGTATTCGTCGATGAAGTCCTGAACGACGTCTTCCTTGAAGCGCTCGGAGAAGTCCCACACATAATAGGGAATGCCTAGAACGTCGCAGGCTCGCCAGGCGTCGCGGGAGTCCTCGATGGTGCAGCAGCCCCGGCTCCCAGTACGCAAGGTGCCGGGCATTCGCGACAACGCCAAGTGGACTCCGACGACGTCGTGTCCCGCCTCGACGGCGCGGGCGGCGGCCACGGCGGAATCGACTCCGCCGCTCATTGCTGCAAGAACTCGCATGCTGGCTTTCTGTGGTTTGGGCTGTGGCTTGTGGCTGGAATCCGACCAGAGGACAGTCGGCGTGCCCATCCATTCTAGCCTGCGCAGCAATGGCTTAGCGAAGTCCCTTGACGGACCTATCCGCGCCTTCTAAAGTCAAAGATATTGGTTTTAGAATCGAGCTGACATGACAATCCAACGAATGGTCATCGCCGGCGGCGGCCTCACCGGGGCCACTGCAGCTAAAACACTCCGGGCGGAGGGCTTCAACGGCCCCATCACCCTGCTGTGCGCAGAGCCCACCGTCCCTTATCTCCGGCCGCCATTGTCCAAGGAATTCCTCTTGGGCAAGGAAGCGGAGGACGCCGTGCTGGTGGTTCCGTCCGGCTGGTACCAGGACAACGACGTCGAGATCCTGCTCGGCGACCCTGCCGGCACCGTGGACGTTGCCGCCCATACCGTTGGCCTCCGGGACGGTCGCAGCCTTGGCTACGCCAAGCTCCTGATTGCCACGGGCGCCCAACCCCGGAAGATCCCGCTGCCGGGTTTGGAGCTTGACGGCGTGATGAGTTTCCGAACCCTTGAGGACAGCAGGCGGCTGCAAGGGCTCTTGGAGAAGGGAGGGCGGCGCGTCGTGTTGGTCGGCTCGGGCTGGATTGGCATGGAACTCGCCGCAGCGGCACGCACCTACGGCGACGATGTCACGTTGTTGGGCTTGGAGGACATCCCCCTGGCTGCGGCCATCGGGCCGGAGCTCGGCGCCTACTTCCGTAGGCTGCATGAATCCCAGGGTGTCAGCTTCCGACTCCCCGCTAGTGCGGCGAGGATTGAGGGGCAGGGCGGCCACGCCACTGCCGTGGTCACCGACACCGGCGAATCCCTGCCCGCCGATCTCGTGGTCATCGCCGTCGGCGTGGTCCCGGACACAGCCCTTGCCGCGACGGCAGGCCTGGAACTGAGCAATGGGATTCTGGTGGACGCGTCGCTCCGCACAAGTGCTCCCGACGTCTTCGCTGCTGGCGATGCAGCCAACGCGCTCCACCCGTTCACTGGCCAGCATCATCGCAGCGAGCACTGGGCGAATGCCCTCAACGGCGGAAAAGTGGCCGCAAGGTCCATGCTCGGCCAAGAAGCAGTGCTTGACGTCGTCCCGTATTTCTACACTGATCAGTTCACCCTGAGCATGGAGTACTCTGGTTTTCCGTCCCTCACCGAAGGGGTGGCGCCGGTCATCCGCGGCTCGCTGGATGACGGAAGCTTCATCGCCTTCTGGATGCGGGACGGTGCCGCGCGCGCGGGCACAGTGGTGGCCGGCATGAGCGTCAACCAGCGCCGGGTTCAGAAGCCGATCAAGGCATTGATTTCGACTCGAACACAGGTAGACGTCGCACGCCTCACGGACCCCACGGTCCCGCTCGAGGAGCTGTTGCCAGCGGCCTAGGAGCGGCTCACGGAACTAGCCGGCTCCGGTCACTGATTGCCGGGCCACCGTGGCGGCCGTTTGGATACTGGACTCGTGTCCGGCCATCCCGGCTTGCCGCGCCCGGGAGCACGCTTCCGGCAGGGCCTTGAGCAGAGCATCGACGTCCGCTTCCGAGGAGCTGTGGCCCAGGGTAAATCGCTGCGCACCCCGTGCTGTGTCCTCATCCAGCCCCATGGCCAGAAGGACATGGGAGGGACGGGGCACGCCGGCGGTACAGGCGGAGCCAGTGGACGACTCGACACCTGCGAGGTCAAGCAGGAAGAGCAGGGAGTCGCCTTCGCACCCCGGGAACGTGAAGTGGGCATTGCCCGGGAGTCTCCCGTCGCCGGGGGCGCCGCGCAGCACGGCTTCAGGAACCTGTTCCATCACCCCCGCGATCAGGTGGTCTCGAAGTGCACTGATGCGCACACTCTCGGCCTCAAGGTTTTCAGCGGCGGTATTGGCAGCTGCCGCGAACGCCGCGATGGCTGGCGTGTCCAGGGTTCCGGACCGGACGTCGCGTTCCTGTCCGCCACCGTGCTGCACAGGTGTCAGCTTGATCGACCGCCCCAAGAAGAGGGCGCCGACACCTACGGGGCCGCCGATCTTGTGTCCTGATACCGACATCGCAGCAAGACCGGACGCCCGGAAATCCAAAGGAACAGAGCCAAACGCCTGAACGGCGTCCGAATGCACAGGAATGCCGAACTGGTTGGCGAGTTGCACGATCCCGGCCACTGGCTGGATGGTTCCTACCTCGTTGTTGGCCCACATGGCGGTCACCAGAGCCACCGAATCCGGATCCCGCTCGAGTTCGCGCTTGAGGACGTCGAGACGGACCGCGCCATCGGCGTCAACAGGGAGCCACACGGCTTCGGCGCCTTCGTGCCGCTCCAACCATTCCACCGTGTCCATGACGGCATGATGCTCGACGGCGGAGCACAGGATGCGTGTTCGCTGCGGGTTTTCGTCGTGGCGCGCCCAGTAAAGTCCCTTGACGGCCAGATTATCGGCTTCAGTGCCGCCGGAAGTGAAAATAACCTCAGAGGGGTGGGCACCGGCCGCTGACGCCAGTGTTTCGCGGGCATCCTCGACTGCGCGCCTCGCCCTGCGGCCAGCGCTGTGGAGGGAGGAAGGGTTGCCGGTGCGGGCCAATTCGCGCGTCATGACAGCGAGCGCGTTCGCCGACATCGGCGTAGTGGCGGCATGGTCGAGGTATACAGGCACCTTGCAATTCTACCGGGGCAGAATGCGCGCGCAGCAGTGCCCTGCGCCCAGGTCTTCAGCGACGGAATCTTCAAGCAGGCCGGAGCCACTGGCGGCACCCTTCAGGAAGGCTCCGTTCATGGCGCACACCACGTCGGCATGGCCTTGGGAAAGGCGGTGGAAGGGGCAATTGAGGAGCCTGTATCCCCCGGCGTCGTCGCGGGCGGGCTCATATCCGAGACCCTCCAGAACGTCAAAGAAATCATCCGGTCGCCCGGCTGCCCGCCCCGAGCTGTACGCGACGTCAACGAGCGCCTCGCGGACAGGAATGTCATCCGTCATTGAACGTGCGATCGCCGCCGCCATGATCTCGCCGGCGAAATCATAGTGGCGTTCAGGAACGGAGGCGCTTACCTCGGCAAGGGCGGACAGGTACAACTTTGATGGTCGGCCTGAGCCTGGTCCACTCTTGCCGGCGGACTTCCGGAACTCGACCATGAGAAGTCCGTCGCGCACCAGCCGATCCAGATGGAACGATGCCGTGCTGCGGGGCATACCCATGGCGCGGGCTGCTTCATCACGGCCGACCGCATCTACGGCATGGAGCACGTAGGCATAAAGTGCCCTGCGATTGCCATCATCCAAGGAGGCAACGGCTGCGATCCTCTTGAGCCACGGGAGTCCCGGCACGGTCATGCGGAAAGTCTATCTCTAAAAACAAGATTCTCCGCTTAATTGAGTTCCGGATCAGACAGAGCAGCCCAGCCCCAGGACGGCCAGACTCAGGACGGCGGTACCACCACAAGTTTGGCCCCCATCTCCGCTCTGCCCACGGCCAATGAGCGGGCGTCCGGACACGCCACCGAGACATACACGGACGAGCCCGCATTGCTGAACAGGCGGGCAAGGACGGCGGTTGCCCTGCCGCCGGAAGTCGGCGCCGACTCCAAAGCCAGGAACTCGACGGCGTGCTGCGGTTTGTCCGTATCCTCGCCCCAGCGCAGCGCAGCCGGTTTCAGGTTCTCCGGCATGACGTTGGGGTCCAGGAAGCGGAACAGCTCTTGGGTGGACGCAGCGTCGTCGCCTGCCACCGCCAAGGGACCTTGATTTACGCTGACCCGGGCCACCACTGTGCAGCCATCGGACTTCTTGTAGCGGGTTTCGCCCTGCAAACCCGCGTGAACCACAGACCACCCAGGCGTTTCCTCGAGCCGGCTGGCGATCGTCACGGGGACGCCCTGCGCGAGGGTTCCCCCGGCCGAAAGGGGCAAGTCCTTCGCCGCGACAGCGGCGGCGTCGTGGCCGGGCGTAATCGTGGGCGTGGAGAGCGTGGAATCGGATGGAACCGGTTTGGGGGCGGAAGGATCCGGAACATTGACGCTGCACGCGGCCAACAACGCAGCGGCGGCCAGCAACGCAGCGAAAGCCGCCGAGCGTCGTAGAACTTCACATGCCACCATCGTGCCTCGCCTTCGTCCCCCACGGTTCCACTGTCAAACCGCCACAGCCTGTTGCCGCGTTAGAGTCTAGCGTCCGTGCGCGGCGCAAGCTCCTTGCGCGCGACTACGCCAGAATCCGCAAAGCACCGGGAACTACGTCCACGTCCACGGGGAGATGCGCCACGCGCTCCCCATCGGCGTAGGCCACCACACCATCGGCTTCCAGCCTCACCGTGCGGGCACGCCGTATCTCCACAGCCGGGTGCCCCACGTGCCTGCCGGCAAAAACCTTCGGAAACACGGCAAGGAACCGCAGCCGCGAGAGGGGCTTCACGATGAACAAATCCAGCCACCCGTCGTCGGGCCGCGCATCGGGGGTAATCCTCATACCGCCGCCGATCGACTGGCCGTTGGCCACCGAGATCAGCAGGGCGCCCTGACGCCAGGTTTCGCCGTCGGCCGTCACCGTGTATTCAATGCGGCGGAAGGTGCCGAGCTCGCGCAGCATCGCCAGGTTGTAGCGGCTTTTACCACGAGGCCACCGCCAGGAATTGGCCCTCTCGTTAACCGCGGCATCGAAACCGGCGGACAGGACACCGGCGAAGTACGTGGTTCGCCCGCCTGCAGTGACGCGTCCTGCGTCGATCCTCCGGCCACCTGATTCGAGGGCTGCAAAGGCACGCCGCGCCGCAAGGGCAGGATCCTTCAGCGGTATTCCGAGCAGTCGAGCGACGTCGTTCCCCGTTCCACTGGGGACAATCCCCAAAGGAACGTCCGAGCCGGCGAGCGCATTGACTCCCAGATGGACCATGCCGTCGCCACCAACCACCACCAAGGCATCCACACCTGCCGAAACGGCTTGGTCCACCATGGTCCGCAGGGCGGCGTAAGTGCCTGTTTCGAGCATAACGACGTCCGCTCCGGCGGCATTCAAAGAAGCGGCTGCCTGGTCCCCTGCATGGAGCCCACGCCCAAAGGATGCCGACGGGTTGACCGCCACAGCGATCTTCCGTTTCTTGCTGGAAGGGCGGTGCGCAGGGGCCGGAAGATTCACAGCCTGAATTATGCCAGCCGGGAACCAGCGCGCCCGCTGCCGTCGTTCACATAATGGCTGGATAAACTGACCACTACCGCACTGATTCCTGGTGCGGACCATCGTCTAGAGAAGGGCCCGCGCTTGGCCGAGGGCAGCAGTTCGCATTATCAGGTCCTCCGCGTGTCCGTCACCGCGACGGACAAAGAGATCAAGGTGGCCTATCGCAAGGCCGCCCGCAAAGCCCACCCCGATCACGGCGGAGAAGCCGAAGTCTTCCGCCGGGTGACGTTGGCCTACGAAACACTGATCGACCCACAGCGCAGAGCGGAATACGACCGCAGGTACGCTTCGGGGGCCTCCGGCCGCACGCAACCGCGTCCAGGCGACTATACAGGTGCCCCAGCGCCGGCACCGGGTACAAGCACAGGGGTGAAACGTCCCCAACCCCAACGGAACACTGCAGGAGACCCTCCCGTATACGTGCCTGCTTTTGACGACCCCAACGAGGTTCCGTTGATATCGAAGGCGGAAGCGGCCCAACAGGTTCACGGGATTCCCCGCAAGCGCGGCATCTTTGGTGCCGAAGCCCGCATCCAACGAGAGATGCGGACGGTGCAGCTCATCAGCCGGCAGGTTCTGTCTGCCATACCCGCGGCCCGTCTCATCAACGGGCTCCGCTCCCCTTCCGACAACAACCACATCGACCACGCCGTGCTGTCCGGTTATCGCCTGGCCCTGGTCGGTTCAATGCTGCTGCCCAAGGGCGCCTACGCTTGGGACGGCGTCTCCCTCAAACACGGTGGGCGCTCGGTGGCTCCACCGCAACTTGCCCTGATCGTGCGGCACATGCAGGACATTTTCCCGGAGTTGAACGTCACTGGCTGGGTAGTCCTGCACAGCCCCGACGGCAACCTTCACGAGCCGGTCATCGACCAATATGGCCGAGGCCAGTCCAGCCACGGCGCGGTGGAAGTGGTCAATGGTGCCGGCTTGGTGCGCGGCCTGAAGCATTTCCTCAGCTCCGGACCTGCGCCCAACACAGTGGTGGTACCTGTACTTTCCCGGCTTCTGCGCGGCATGCATTAGCCGCCTCTGACTAGGATGGGACAGTGTTCCGCATCCTCTTCCACACTCCAGAAATCCCGGGCAATACGGGCAACGCCATTCGCCTGGCCGCCATTACCGGCGCCGAGCTCCACTTGGTTGAACCGCTCGGGTTCGATTTTTCCGATGCCAAGCTACGCCGCGCGGGCTTGGACTACCACGATCTCGCCGTTGTCACAGTGCATAAGGACATCGACGCCGCGTGGGCTGCTTTGAGCCCCGAACGCGTCTTTGCCTTCACCTCCGACGGCGAAACCTCCTACACGGACATCGCTTACCGCGAGGGCGACGTTTTGATGTTCGGTCCCGAGTCGGTCGGCCTGCCTGACTGGCTCAAGCAGGACCCGCACGTCACTGCGCGCGTTCGGCTCCCCATGCGCCCCTCACTGCGGTCGCTCAACCTTGCCAACGCTGCGTCCATCGCAGTCTTTGAGGCCTGGCGGCAGAACGGATTTGCCGGCGCCAAGGTGTAGCCCATCCGAAGGCTCTACGGCACCGAATACTCTGTGCAGGACAAATCCTGCCATGGGACATTCGTTGAGGGAGCCTACGTGAGCGCACTGGAGACCAGGGCAGCGGCCGCACGCCCTTGCACCACCGCGCCCGCAACACAATTCCAGCGTGGTGACCGTTTCAAACGGGACGACTTATGCTGGACAGTGATGGACATCCCCAACAATCCCGGCCCCCCGGTCTTTGAGGCTTCGGGCACGGCGACAGACCTGAACGCACAATTGGCGGCCTTGCTTGAACTGGTAGCTTCCGGCGACCAGCAGGCTTTCGCCGAGTTCTACCGCCTGACATCCCGGCGGGTGTTCGGCATGGCAAGGCGTGTGCTCATTGACACCGAACTCAGTGAAGACGCCACACAGGAGGTCTTCCTCCAAGTCTGGCAAGGCGCCGCCAAGTTCGACCGCGCCGCCGGCAGCCCGCTGGCCTGGCTGATGACCATCGCCCACCGGCGCGCCATTGACCGGGTCCGTTCCGTGCAGTCCGCCACGGACCGCGAAGCCCGATACGGTGCGGCGAGCCAGGATCCGGACCGCGATGTCGTAGCCGAAGAGGCCGACAGCAACCTGGAAGCCGAGGCAGTCAACCGATGCTTGGGTACGCTGACGGATACGCAGCGGGAATCCGTCCGTCTGGCCTATTATGGCGGGCTCACCTACAGGGAAGTCGCTGAGCACCTGGGTGCCGCCGTCCCGACCATCAAGTCCCGCATCCGCGATGGGCTCCTGCGCCTGAAGACCTGCCTGGGGGTGGGTTGAGATGAGCGAAAACACCGGTGGAGGATTTGTCCGCAGAATGTTCGCCAATGACATTGCAACCGATCTTGCCGAGGGCCGCGCCCTGGAACTGGCGGAGATCTACGCCCTGGACGCCCTCAGTGATCCAGAACGGGCCTTGATTGACAATTACATCAAGGACGCACCTGAGGGGCCTCAGTTCCTGGAACGCGTCCGCCAGGCCCGCGAGACGCTGGCCGTCAGCTTCGCCGCCGAGGAAGAGCCGCCCGCTGCTCTTTTCGGCAACATCATGGACAGGATCACCAAGGACGCTGCCACGCTGCCGACCTCGGAGCCGGCAGCTCCTTCGGTGGCAACTGCCGGCGTCGACGACCTCGCGGCCGCCCGGGCCAAGCGTGGGGAACGCCGTCGCTTTGGTGGCGCACGCGGCTGGCTCGTGGGTGCAGCGGCCGCAGCCGTCATTGCCCTCGGCGGTGTCGGAGTGGGCGCCTACGTGGCCGCACAGAACGATCCTGTCAACCAGGTCCTGCAGGCACAGGATGTCCAGAAGAAAACTGCGCCGGTACCCGGCGGTGGCACGGCCACCATTTCCGCTTCCTCGGCCAAGGACTCCTTCGTGGTGCTGATGGACGGTGTGGCGCCGGCACCTGACGGCAAGGTCTACCAGCTGTGGACGTTGCCCAAGGATGGTTCCGCTCCGGTTCCGCAGGGCACCATGGACGCCGAGACCTTGTCCAAGCCTGCAGTGGTGAAGGGTTTGTCCTCTGCGTCGTCCGTGGCGATCACGGTTGAACCGACAGGCGGATCGAGCTCCCCGACCCTGCCGCTGGTCTTGGTAGTTGCCCTGAGCGCCTGACAGGCACAGGGCCTTAACCGTCGACGGCGGCCATCCCACCAAGGTGGAATGGCCGCCGTCGCTGTTTGCGTTTGCTTTCCTGAGCTACAACACCAGCGACAAGAGCATCACGAAGCCGAAGCCCACCACGGAAATCAGAGTCTCCATCACAGACCAAGTCTTGAACGTTTGGCCCACTGTGAGCCCGAAGAGCTCCTTGACCAGCCAGAAACCGGCGTCATTGACGTGGGACAAGAACAATGAGCCTGCACCGATTGCCAAGGCCAACAAGGCCGCGTGGGTGGGGCTCAAGCTGCTGGCGAGTGGTGCCACGATGCCCGCGGCGGTGACAGTTGCTACCGTAGCGGAGCCTGTGGCCAGACGCAGCGCGACGGCCACAATGAAGCCCAACACAAGTACTGACATGTTGGCGCCTTCTGCCCATTTCTTGACCGCGTCACCCACACCAGCCCCGATCAAGGTCTGCTTGAAGCCGCCGCCGGCACCAACGATCAGCAGGATCGCAGCGATGGGCCCAAGGCTGTCACCGAGCTTCGAGGTGATCTTGGTGCCCGTGAATCCCACGGCGTAGCCGAACGTGACGATCGCGGCCAGGACCGCCAACGTCATGGCGACCAACGGCTGGCCCACGAAGTCGAAGAAGATCCGGATCATCGGGGCGGTGGCGGTGTCGGGCCAGATGATTCCGCCCAGTGCTTTCAAGAGCATGAGCACCACCGGGAAGATGATGGTCAGCAGCGTCACTAGGAACGAGGGCTGGCGTTTGACGTCGCTGAGGTCCGCCGCATGCTGGGTGTCGATGCCACCCGCCACGGCGGGTGCGTCAACAGGAACCCAACGGGCAGCAAGCCTCGAGAAAAGCGGACCACAAATAATCACGGTGGGAATGGCCACCAGGATGCCCAGGCCCAGAGTCGTTCCGAGCTCAGCCTTCACGGCGCTGATGGCGATGAGCGGTCCGGGGTGTGGCGGGACCAGCCCGTGCAGCACGGAGAGGCCGGCCAACGCGGGAATCGCGATGCGCATGAGCTTCATCTTGGATCGCTGTGTCACGAGGACAATGACCGGAAGAAGCAATACGAGTCCGATTTCAAAGAACATGGGCAGCCCGATGATCACCGCAACCAGCGTGATCATCCAGACGAGCTTGTTGCCGCTGGCCTTGGCCAGCAAGGTGTCCACCACACGGTTGGCGCCGCCGGAATCAGCCAACAGCTTGCCGAGCATGGCGCCCAACGCAATAAGCAGGCCGACCTCCTTGAGGACGCCGCCAACTCCGTCCTCGAAGTTGGTGATGACTTTCCCCAGCTCGACTCCCGAGGCCAGGCCGACAAATGCCGAACCAAGGACAAGTGCCAGGAACGGGTGGAGCTTCAGCTTCGCGATCAGGACAACGATCAGGGCGATGCCGAGAGCCGCGACCACCAGAAGCTGGGTGTCATGGCCTGTCCATTCCGGTACCTGCGTGGCTGCTTCCAGCGCCCTCACGAGGCATTCGCTTCGGCACCGGTACCGGCGGGCCGCAGGCCAAGGCGTTCAATGACTTCCTCGGCTTCTTCTGCGGGCGACGCTGAAACACACAGCGAAATGTAGTTCTCGTCTTCCGTGGGCTCTTCGAGTGCGTCGAACTGGGATTCCAAGAGCGACGGCGGCATGAAGTGGCCGTGCCTGGATGCCAGCCGGTCTGAGATCTTGTCCTTGCTCCCCTGCAGGAAAACGAACACGACGCCTTCGGCCCGCAGAACGTCACGGTACCGCTTCTTGAGTGCGGAGCACGTGATGATGGCCGGAGTTCCGGCCTCCGTGCGTTCGCGGATCCAATCAGCAATGATCTCAAGCCAGGGCCAACGATCCTCATCGCTGAGGGGCTGCCCTGCCTGCATCTTGGCTACATTTGCTTCCGGGTGGAGATCATCGCCTTCGGCGAGGTCCCACCCGAGTTTCCCGGCAAGCACGCCGGCTACAGTCGATTTGCCTGAGCCGGAGACTCCCATAATCACCAACACAGGCTGCTGTGCAGTCTTCGCCATCAAAGTCTGCCTTCCTCGAATAAATATGATTTAACCGAGGTCCAGCATATGACACGGGTTACACAAGGGCAATCCTAGAAACCGGCGATCGTGCTCGAACCGTTGACGGGAACCACATGGAAGGCCTCCGCGCTGGCACCGGCCGGTAGTCCTCCACGCTCACCGTTGGCCAGCAGCATGGTGCGCACAACCCGTTCCATTCCCTCGATATCAGGGTGCTGGCTGGCATGGACGCGGATGGCCTCCAACTTGGCATCAACGTGCGCCGTGACATCCACGAAATGGTTCTCACGGGCCTCCGGACTGGAGATAAACCACAACCACGGCAGTTTGTAGGCCTCAAGGCCAGCCTCAGCAAGCTCGGGATATGCGAACGGGTTCTCCACCGCCGGGTAAACGGCACGGGTGACTGCCTCCCCTGCCGCAAGGTGGTCCGGGTGGCTCTTTTGGAGGCGGTCCCAATTCCGTTCCGGATGCATGGTGAGCACAATATCCGGACGGATTTCACGGATGAGTTTGACCACCTGCTTCATGACTCCATGTGTCGGCTCCAGGTAACCGTCGCGCTCATGGAGATAGTAGATGTCGTGCACACCCACCAAGGCTGCTGCTCGTCGCTGCTCCTCCGCACGGAGCTCAATGATGCGTTCACGATCCACGGGATCGAAGCCGCCGGCATCGCCGTCGGTCATGATGCAATAGCTGACCTGGACGCCAGCGGCCGTCCAGGCCGCAATGGTACCAGCCGCACCAAAGTCGATGTCATCAGGATGGGCTGTAAAACAAAGCACCCGTTCAACACGCTCTGTGGAGGCGTTGAACGGGCTCTTTGCTGACGAATCGCCAGTAGACAAAAGGATCAGCCTTTCCGCTTCTTGATCTCCGCAGTGGCCTGCGGAACAACTTTGAAGAGGTCGCCGATGATGCCGAAGTCAGCGATTTCGAAGACCGGCGACTCTGCATCCTTATTGATGGCCACGATGACCTTGGAGGTCTGCATTCCGGCCTTCTGCTGGATTGCTCCCGAGATGCCTGCCGAAATGTACAGCTGCGGAGAAACGGTCTTACCGGTCTGGCCTACTTGGGCGTCGTGATCGATCCAGCCGGCATCGGTGGCTGCGCGGGAGGCACCGACAGCAGCACCCAGGGCGTCTGCGAGTTCTTCGAGCGGACCAAAGTCGCCGTCGACACCCCGGCCGCCGGCAACGACGATCCGGGCTTCACTGAGGTCCGGCCGGCCGCTGACGGGCTTTTCGGTTCGGGCCGAGATACGGGCCGCGTTGGCGGCAGCATCAGCGGGAACTTCAACCGTGGCCGTTACGGGCGATGCAGCAACCGCTGCCGGTTCCGGCTCCACGCTGTTGGGCTTGACCGAAAGGACAGCCACCGGAGTCTTGGCCTTGGCCGTTGTCGTATACGAGCCTGCCAAAACTGACTTGTGCGCCGTTCCGTCGGCATCAACGCCAACGACGTCGGTGATGACGCCTGCATTCAGCTTGATCCCCAGGCGCCCGGCGATCTCCTTACCCTCCGGCGAGTTTTCGATCAGGACTGCGGCCGCACCCGAAGCAGCAACGGCAGCGGCGAGATAGGCCGCCTTCGGACCCGCAAGGTAGTCGCCAAGGTCGCTGGCCGACGGCTGGAAGATGGTGGTGGCACCGTAGGCGCCCAAGATGGCAGCGACGTCGTCGCCCAGCTCGCCGTTGAACGCGACGGCGGTCTCCCCGAGCTTGCGTGCGATGGTCAGGAGCTCCAGGCTGCTCTTCTTGAGCGCTGCTCCCGGGTTGTCAATGAAAACAAGTGCATTTGCCATGGTTGGGGTCCTCTTAGAGCAGCTTCTGGGCGGCCAGGAAATCGACAAGCTGAATGCCGGCGTCGCCTTCGTCGGTGATGATGGTGCCTGCAGTGCGCGGCGGCCGTGCCTCGGCGGTCTCCACGACCGTCCAAGAACCGGCAGCACCAACCTGGGAAGCATCCACTCCGATATCGGCCAATGTCAGCGAAACGATCTTCTTCTTCTTGGCTGCCAGGATGCCCTTGAAGTTCGGGTAACGGGGCTCGTTGATCTGGTCCGTAACCGAGACGAGGGCCGGAAGCTGTGCTTCCACCGTGTCCGAGTGGGCATCGCCGTCGCGGCGGGCAACAACAGTACGCCCACTGACTTCGAGGCTGGAAGCGAACGTCAGTTGCGGAAGCGACAACCGCTCTGCCAGCTGCGCCGGAACCAAAGACGTCTCACCGTCCGTGGAAGCCATGCCTGTCAGGATAAGGTCCACCGGGCCGTCGGCTGCGATGTGCCGAATAGCTGCGGCAAGCGCCAGTGACGTTGCTGCAGCGTCGGATCCTGCCAAAGCGTCATCGCTGAGGTGGACACCCGCGAAAGCACCGATTTGGAGCGACTTCTTCACAGCGTTGACGGCACCTGCCGGTCCCATGCTCAAGGCGATGACTTCGTTGCCCGCCTTCGCGCCGCCGCGTTCTTCGGCAAGCTGCAAAGCCGCCTCCAGCGCGTACTCGTCCAGCTCGGACAAGATGCTCTCATCGCGGTCGGTTGTGTTGCCAGGTCCGGTGATGTGCCGGTCGAACTGCGCGTCCGGGACGTGCTTGACCAGAACGACAATCTTCAATGTCTCTTCCACTGTCTTCGAAGCAGCCTTCCATGCTTGTGGACGGCCAACCGCAACAGCGTGGCCGTGAATTACCCAGCGCGTGGGCTCGTCCTAGCTAAGCATATTGCCCGCAGAAAGCCACTGCCCGCGTTAACCCCTGTTTCATCCGCCTGCCCCTCGCGGGCGATGGCACTCCAAGCCGGGAGCACCCATGCCGGGGACGGCTCGACGGCGGGCCGCACCGTTGTGGTGCCGCCCGCCGTCGTTGTTATGTTCCTGACTGAACCGCCTACTGCTGCGCGGCGTCCAAGGTCACTTCGACCTCCTGCGACTGGCCGTTGCGCTGGATGGTCACCTTCACCTTGGCACCCGCCGACTGTTCTCGGACGGCCGCGGTCAACTGGTTGGGATCGCTCACGGTGTAATCGCCGAACTTGGTGACAACATCGCCGACCTTGATGCCGGCCTTGGCGGCGGCTGAGCCGCTCGTCACGGACGCTACCTCGGCGCCGACCGAGAATCCTGAGTCACTGCCGGTGGAGGACTTGGAGCGAACGGACACACCGAACTGTCCGTGGCTGGCCTTGCCGGTGTCGATGATTTCCTGTGCCACACGCTTGGCGTGGTTGATCGGGATGCTGAAGCCCACGCCGATGTTTCCGCTCGAAGAGTCCGACGTGCCGCTGCCGGCCGATGCGATGGCCACGTTGACGCCGATGATCTCACCCTTGCTGTTCACCAGGGCGCCGCCGGAATTACCCGGGTTGATGGCAGCATCAGTCTGGATCACATTGATGGAAATGGAGCCTTCGTTGGCGGTCGTCTGGCTCTGGCCACCACCCGGAGGAGCAAATTGGAAGCCTTGGTCACCACCCTGGGAATTGTCGGCGCCTTCCTTCGGAGCGGCTGACGATGCGACGCTGATGGTGCGGTTGAGCGTGGAGACAATGCCGTCCGTCACCGTTCCGGTGAGGCCCAACGGGGAACCGATCGCGACGGCGGTGTCCCCTACGTTGATCTTCGAAGAGTCACCGAGTGTGGCCGGAACCAAACCGGACGCATCATCAACCTTGATCACCGCGAGGTCTGACAGGGGGTCGGTACCCACCACCGTGGCCTTCAGCACCTTGCCGCTACTGGTGCGGACCTCGATGGCCGCGTTCGACGTCGCACCATCCAGTGTGACGACGTGCGTGTTGGTCAGGATGTGACCTTGGTCGTCGATGATGATGCCGGAACCTGTTCCGCCCTCACTCCCACTTGTTGCCTTGATGGTGACAACGCTGGGCGAAGCCTTTGCAGCAGCGGCAGTAATGACGTTGACGTCATCCTTGTTGTTGACGATCACAGTGCTGGGCTGGCTGCCGGTGGCCGTGGCCGGAGCTGTGTTGTCGAAGAGCATGTTGCTGCCCGCGACCACGCCGCCGCCCACCAGGCCGGCCGCCAGGATGCTCGCCACCAGAGTTCCAACACCAAAGGCCGGCTTACGCTTTGTGGCTACCGAAGAGTGGCCCGTGGCCTGCTGAGTTCCTGGCGCCTGCTGTGGGGCGCCACCGTAGAACGGCTGGTGCTGTGGGTAGCCGGGGCGCGGAGCGCCGTACGGTTGGCTGGAGCCGTATTGCGGCTGGGGCTGATGGCCTGCTGGCGCCTGGTGTTGCTGGATGGTGGGCTGTTGGGCCTGTGTGGAGGGCTGGTGCTGCTGGGTGGTGGGCTGTTGGGCCTGTGCGGCCGGAGGCTGGAAGGCCGGCAACGGAGTGGTGGTGTGGGTGGCGTTCTCAGCAGGCGCATCCTGACCTGTGCCCTGTCCAGCGTTCCAAGCAGGCTGGTGCTGCGTGGCGGACGTATCCGCGTGGGTGTCGGCCGGCTGCTGCGACCCTGAAGGATCGCGGTCCTCTGGTACTTTGCCCTGCGCTGGGTTCTCCGTCATGGGTCTTCCTTTCATCCTCGTCTCCCACAACTATGGCCCCTCTTACTGGAACAAAAGCGGACGTTCGCTGGGAGCTTGCTGAAAGCCATGGGGGTCACCCGAAAAAGCTTCCAATTCCGGCCTTAACGCTTGCGGAACATGGCTTTCTCCTATATTTCGCTGGTGGCATATTCGCTGCTGTGGACGGGTCAGGGGGTGCACCATAGAATCAAGAGGAATTGCCACAGCGACCTGCGGCTTTACACACCATGCGTGGGGGCGCTGAGCATTCTGTGACGATTGGTTCGCCTTGTTCCAGTCGCAGACGTGCTGAAGGGTTGCACATGCGGTCAATGTTTAAACGTGTACTCGCCGTGATTGGCGTGGCTGGAATGTTGGCCCTCCCGGCCACTGCAGCCTGGGCCGCAGATCCGGTGACCATACCGTCCGGCCAAAATATCGTGGACGATGCCAATGTTCTGGGCAGTCGTAAGGCCGAAGTCCAGGAATCGATCCAGAAACTTCTCAAGGACCACAAGTACAACCTTTACGTTGTCACCGTTACCTCCTTTGAGAACCCCTCGGTACCTGAGGACTGGGCAGAGGCCGTTGCTAGCAAGAAGAAGATGGGCAAGGCCGATGTCATCCTTGCCATCTCCACGGCAGGTCAGTACTACTTTGCGCCGAATTCCGCGAGTGCTATCTACTCCAAGCGCTCTAACATCACGCAGAACGCTATCGTGGCCAACCTTGCTGGCGGCAAGAAGGACTTCGCCCAAGCGGCGATCGATACCGCAGCTGCCATCGGCGATGCCGCTGGTGGCGGCAGTGGCACGGTACCCAGCGGCAACGGAAGCGTCGGCGTCCTGGTTGGCGCCGGCGTTGTAGCAGCTGGTGGCGTGGGCACGTACTTGTACTTGCGGAACCGCCGCAAGAAGGGCCAGGCTTCCAGCGCCAGCTACGGGCCACAAGGCGAACAGCTGGATCCGCTATCCGGACTCAGCATCCCCGAACTCCGCCAGAAGAGCGGCTCCCTCCTGATCGAGGCTGACGATGCCATCAAGTCCAGCGAACAGGAACTCGGCTTCGCCCAGGCACAGTACGGCGACTCTGCAGTTGGCAACTTCACCAAGGCCCTGCAGGAAGCCAAGGGACATATGACGGAGTCGTTCAAGTTGCAGCAGCAGCTGGACGATCACATCCCGGACACCGAGGAACAACAGCGCAGTTGGCTCGGCGAAATCATCCGCCGTTCAGAGGCTGCCCTTGCGTCGCTGCGCGAGCAGAAGGCCGATTTCGACTCGCTGCGCGAACTGGAAAAGAATGCCCCGCAGGCTCTTGCCGCAGTGGCATCCGGAGCCAAGGACGCCGACGCGAAGATATCGAGCGCAGAGCAGTCGCTCCAAGGACTCCGTGCCAAATACGCCGACTCGGCACTGGCCCAGGTTGCCGACAACATCACCCAGGCCAAAGAACGTCTCGCGTTTGTCCAGAATGCCACCACAGCGGCCCAGGAGAAGTTGGCAACCGGTGAGAACAGTCTGGCTGCTGTGGCGGTCCGGGCAGCGGAAGAGAGCCTGCACCAGACCAACGTCCTGATCGATGCCATTTCAAAGACTGCGGGCAGCCTGGACGAGGCCCGGGCATCGCTCGAAGGTGCCGTCGTTGAAACAAGCCAGGACCTCGCGCAGGCCAAGGCCATGATCCAGTCGGGCGAACACCCGGAACTCGCAGGTCCGGTAGCAGGCGTTGAGTCTGCACTGGCACAGGTCAAGGCTGAAATTCAAGGCGGCAAGATCGATCCCATCGCCACACTTGCCCGGGTCGAATCTGCGCATCAGGCGCTGGACCAGTCGCTCTCGGGGATCCGGGACCAGCAGGAGCAGGCCCGCCGGGCACAGGCTTCCCTCCAGCAGACCATCATGGCGGCGCAGGCCCAGATCAGCGCGACCTCCGATTACATCACGGCCCGCCGCGGTGGCGTCGGAACCGAAGCCCGTACCCGGCTGGCTGAGGCGCAGCGCAACCTTGACTACGCCTTGTCAATCTCACGCAACGACCCCGTCACGGCCTTGACCTACGCCCAGCAGGCCCACTCTCTGGCAGCCCAGGCGGCACAGCTGGCGCAGGCGGACGTTGACCACTTTGGTTACGCGGACCAGGGCTACGGCCGTGGCGGCATGTTCGGCGGCGGCGGCGGCGGGCTCGGGGGTGCCATCCTTGGCGGCATCCTCATCAACTCGATCCTCAACGGCGGTGGCGGCGGCTGGGGCGGCGGCAACAACGACGGCGGCGGCGGTGGTGGCTTCTTCGGCGGCGGAGGAGACTCCGGCGGTGACTGGGGAGGCGGCGGCGGAGACTTCGGCGGCGGAGACTCCGGCAGCTTCTAGCTGGCACAGACTAGGTGGGGTCCATGCCCCATGTAGAGCGGTACAACAACTGATCACTGATTTCAGTGGGTTCCACTGAGCAGGACGAAAGGCAACACCATGGTTAAGCAGTCCATTTTCGGTCGGATCGCACAGCTCGCCAAGGCCAACATCAACGCCTTGTTGGACCAGGCTGAGGACCCGCAGAAGATGCTGGACCAGATGGTCCGCGACTACACGAACAACATTGCCGAGGCCGAGTCCGCTGTGGCGCAGACGATCGGCAACCTCCGCATGCTGCAGGCCGACTACAACGAAGACGTCAAGAACGCCCAGGACTGGGGCAACAAGGCTTTGGCAGCGTCCAGGAAGGCTGACGAGTACCGCTCAGCCGGCGACCCCGTTGATGCCGAGAAGTTCGACAACCTTGCCAAGGTCGCCATCCAACGCCAGATGACTGCAGAGGCCGAGGCCAAGTCTGCTGAGCCGAGCATTGCATCCCAGACCGAAGTGGTGGACAAGCTCAAGAGCGGGCTTGACCAGATGAAGAACAAGCTCAACCAGCTCACCGCAAAGCGCAACGAGCTCGTAGCCCGCTCCAAGACCGCCGCTGCCCAGTCCCAGGTGCACGACGCCCTCAAGAGCATCGACATCATGGACCCCACCAGCGAGGTTGGCCGCTTCGAAGAGAAGATCCGCCGCGAGGAGGCCAAGGTTCTTGGCCAGCAGGAACTCGCAGCATCCAGCCTGGACGCACAGTTCAACCAGCTCGAAGATCTCGGTGAGCAGACCGAGATCGATGCCCGTCTGGCCGCACTGAAGTCCGGCGGTGCCAAGCCTGCCATCGGTGCCGGGGCTTCAGCAGCCAGCGGCGCAACCGTCGACGAAGCCGACTTCGACAAGCTCTAGGACGGAACGGGCGCAACGCCCGGCGTCGTACCGCCAAAATACGAATGGCCGGACCCTCAGGGGTCCGGCCATTCGTATTTTGGGGCGCCCAGCTAAGGCTGCGGGCCCGATGCTCCGGCCTCCTGGCTGGGACCGACGTCCGTTGCCACCTCGGCACGAATCTCGAAACCTTTGGGGTGGAAGTAGGTCACCGTACACTCCAGGACTTCTCCGTGCGGCCCCAACGTGGTTCGCTCCAGGCGAGGCACCATAGGGAACTCCCGCACGTTCAATGCGTCGGCAAGATGGTCCGGAGGAGCATGCATGGTGACCGTGATCTCAGCGCGCGCGAGGGGCTTCAGGGTCCGGTCCTGGATCACCTGGTAGATGGAGTTCCGTTCAGCATCCGCAAGGCTGATGTGGCGTCCTACCTGTGACGGGATGAAAATCTCTGCGATGGCGTACGGCCAGCCTCCGCTGGAGTACGAGCGTCGGATCACAAGGACCAGGTTGTCATCCGATACCAACTTGGCCGGAACAGTGTGGTCCTTCTCCATCCATTTGTATTCGATCAGGCCCTTGACGGTCTTCATGCCTGCGGCCGTGAAGGTTTCCATAAAAGGTGCCAGGCGGTTCAGCATCCGCACCGGCCTTTGGGCCATGACGAATGTGCCCTTGCCTTGCCGGCGAACCAGGAGCCCCTTCGCCACCAAGGTCTCGATGGCCTTTCGGACGGTTGTCCGGCTGATGCCGTACTCGTCCATGAGCGACTCTTCGGTGGGGATCCGGGACCCTGGCTCGAGACGGCTGATGTGATCCGTCAGGACGTCCGCCATCTGCTGGTACACGGCAACAGGGCTGTCCCGCTGAAGTGCAGCCGTGCCCGGGCCCTGTGCTCGTTCAAGGCCCCGTTGGTAGTCTTCGTCGACCATGTGGCCTTCCCCGTCGATTCGTGCGTGTGACTGATGCGTGTCACTGACATATGCACCGCTGATCCCGCATCGATGCTAGCACCGGCCCCATCCCGGCTTGCCCTGTCGGCGCCGCCCCCGGGCGGGAAACGTGGGCCGCCAACCCAGAAGACGTGGACGACGGGCAAAACAAAAGGTCCGGATCAGTGTTTCCACTGATCCGGACCTTTTCTCCAGTTGCGGGGACAGGATTTGAACCTGTGACCTCTGGGTTATGAGCCCAGCGAGCTACCGAACTGCTCCACCCCGCGTCGCAAGAACAACTCTACCGCACCCAACAGGGTGCTTATGACCACTTCGGGGGCAAGGTGCTGTAGATCACTTGAGCGCTTCCGGGCTCTAAAAGAATGTAGCCGGCAAAGCAAAAAGGTCCGGATCAGTGTTTCCACCGATCCGGACCTTTTCTCCAGTTGCGGGGACAGGATTTGAACCTGTGACCTCTGGGTTATGAGCCCAGCGAGCTACCGAACTGCTCCACCCCGCGTCGCAAGAACAACACTACCGGCAGGTGAATGCGAGACCAAATCCTGGCGACGTGATGTGCATCTCCCCTGGCCTGTCCATGTTCGGTTTGGCCCGCCGTCGGGCGTTATGACCGGCCACCGGGCGTCTCCTGGGACGCCAAAAGGCCGGTGCCCGCCCCGTGAGGAGCGGCCACCGGCCTCTGATCGCGACCAGCAGGCTATGGATGCCCGTCAGTCATGTGGTGCCGTCAGTTGCTTGGCGACGGCGACGGCGTAGCGCTGGGAGTAGCGGTTGTGGTTGGCGTCGGTTCTGGAGTGACGCCCAAGCGGGTTTCAGCTTCCAGAGCCTTCTTCAGGGCTTCCGAGAGCTTGGTCTGCTGCTCGCCGTATCCAGCGAAGTCGCCCTTGGCCAAGGCGGCCTGGCCGTCCTGGATCGCCTTGTTGGCCTCGTCCAATGCGGCCTTCAAGTCAGCTTTGGCATCCGTCGGGCCCGTCGGCGTGGTGCCGGGAGGAGTCGTTGGCGTCTGCCCGGTATTCGCGGAATCACCAGCGGTAGCACCCGAATCGCCACCGAACAATTGATCCAGCGCCGCATCCAGGGTGGGCGCGAAGCCGATCTTGTCACCGAAGGCCACCAAAACGCGTTGCAGCGTTGGATAGGACGTTTCACCGGTGGACTTCAAATAGACAGGCTGGACGTAAAGCAAGCCGCCCGCAACAGGAAGCGTCAACAGGTTGCCGTTCAACACGTCCGATGCACCCTGACGCAACAGGTTGAGCGCTTGGGAAACGGTGGGATCAGAGTTGAACTTGTTCTGGGCCTGGCCTGGACCAGGCACCTGCGTATCGGTTGGCAACTGAAGCAGACGCAATTGGCCGTAGCTATCGGCCTTAACACCCTTTTGGTTGCCAGCATCTGAATCTGCTGCGAGGAACCCGTAAAGAATGTTCCGGGCGTTATCGCCAACCGTCTGCGGGATGAACGAGGACGTCAGCTGGAACGCAGGCTTGTCCTGGTCCGGCATCTGCAGAGACATGTAGAACGGCGGTTGCTTGACTGCCTCAGACACGGTGGGATCGTTCGGAACACTCCAGGCGTCGTTGTTCTGGTAGAAACTGTCAGCGTCGGTAACGTGATACCGGCCAAGAAGTTCGCGCTGAACCTTGAAGAGATCTTCGGGGTAGCGGACGTGGCTCATCAAATCGCCGGACATTTCCGAGTACGGCTTGATGACGGTCGGGAACACCTTCTGCCAAGCCTTCAGGATCGGGTCCTTGTCATCCCAGGCGTAGAGCGTCACCGAACCGTCGTAGGCATCCACGGTGGCCTTGACCGAGTTCCTGATGTAGTTCACGGAACTGTTCGGCAACGCGACGGTCCTGCCGGCGCTGGTCTGGGAATCAGCCGTTGCGTTCTGCAACTGCTGAGGCTGTGAGTACGGGAAGTACTGGCTGGTGGTGTAACCGTCCACGATCCACTTCACGCGGCCGTCCACAACGGCCGGGTAGGCATTGCCGTCAACCGTCAAGTACGGCGCCAGCTTCTCGACGCGATCCCGCGGGTTGCGGTCATAGAGAATCTGGGACTCCTCGTTCACGCCGTCCGAGAGCAGCAGGTCCGAGGACTGGAACTTGATGGAGTAGAGGATCCGGTTCAGCCAGTTCCCAACATTGGGGCCGCCGTTGCCGGTGAACGTGTACTGCGTTTCGCCGCTGCCTTCACGGCCGGCAGGACGGTCCTGCTCGCGATGCGGGGCACCATCAGGGGCACCTACCACCGAATATTCCGGAGAATTCTCGCCGAAGTAAATGCGGGGCTCGTAGCTGGTGTCGTTGCCCAGTACGCCGTTGGACGGGATGCCCGACTGCAGGAATTCCGGCTTTCCGTCGACCGTGAACTTGTTGCCCTTGGCGGCAACGACGCCATATCCATGGGTGTAGACGATGTGACGGTTCACCCAGGTTTGCTGGGTGGCGCTCAGGCCCTCGGGATTCAGCTCTCGAACCGCAATCACCGTGTCCTGGACCTTGCCGTCGATGGTGTACCGATCAACGTTCAATGTCTTGGGGAACTGGTAATACGGACGGTACTGCTCCAGCTGGGAGAACGCGGAAGAGATCAAGTTAGGGTCCAACAGACGAATGTTGGCCGCCGTCTGGGCATCCTTTGCGAGTGCACCGCTGGTTGCGTTGGTGGTGGCGTTATAGGCAGACACGGCGATCTTGTCCAGACCATACGCCGCCCGCGTCATATCGATATTCCGGTCAATGAACTCACGCTCGAGGGTGTTCTCGGACGGACGGACCTGGAACTGCTGGATGACCCAGGGGTACACGCCACCGGCGAGGATGGCAGTGATGACCAGCATTGCCGTGCCGATCACCGGCAACCGCCAGCGGCCAATGACAGCAGCAACAATGAAGAGAATGGCCACGAGGCCGGCAGCCACGGCAAGGATCGCTTTGGTGGGGACCACGGCGTTCACGTCGGTGTACAGCGCACCGGCCCAACGGCCCGAAGAGCTCTGCACAGTGGTGTAGCGGTCCAGCCAGAAGTTGACACCCAGCAGCAACAGGAAGAACGCACCCGTCACGGCGATGTGGATTTGGGCAGCGCGGCTGGTGAAGATGCCGCGCTCCATGAGCCTGATACTGCCGTAGAGGTAGTGCGTCAGGATCCCGGCGATGCCGGCAACCACTGCGATGCTGATGAGGAACCCGGTGACAAATCCCAGGAACGGCAGCGACATGAGGTAGAAACTGATGTCCATGTTAAAGAGCGGATCAGTCTGGCCGAACGGCTCCTGGTTGAAGAACAGCAGGACTTTCTGCCATTGGCTGGCTGCCGCACTACCGGCAAAAAGGCCGAAGAGGATAGGCAGGCCAATCATAACAACGCGTCGCACAGGCTCAAGTTGTGCCTGGTAGCGGTTCAGGTTGTCCCGCGACTCTGCGTCAGGTGCGTAGACGGGGCGGGCGTGGTACGCGATCCTGATGGCATAGAAAACGGCGGCAAACATCATCGCGAAGCCAACCAGGAAGGTAATGATCCTGGCCAGATTTTCGCGGACGTAGACTTCGAAGAAGCCCAGCTGCTGGTACCAGAGGACGTCAGTCCACACATTGGCGAAGAAAATGAAACCGACGACGGCCACTGCCACGACAATGAGCGTCGGAGTCAGGGCACCTCGTCTCAGCGGCGATCTTCCGGGCGGGTTGGAGCTGGCGGGACGGGACAAACTCTGTACCTCATTGGTGGTCGTCAGTTAACAGTCGGAGTGCGTGAGTCTGACAGCCCATACCTGTTTAGCGATGGCAGAGGCCGTCATATATGCCACGAGTGGCGGTGGAGCTAAGTTCCACCGTCAGTCTAGTTGTTTGTGCAGGTGGGAAGGCCTGCCGTGTCTTTCCCTGAACCGAGTCGCTCCACAGCTGCCTTCGCATCAGCCAGGGTTTCAACCTTGACCACTTGCAGTCCATCCGGAACATGGCCAATGACGTCGTCGCAGTTTGCAGCCGGCGCGAGGAACATCGTGGCCCCGCCTTGCCGGGCCCCGATCATTTTCTGCGCAATTCCGCCAATGGCGCCTACGCCGCCGTCGGCGGTAATGGTTCCGGTCCCCGCCACGTGCTTTCCGCCAGTCAGGTCGCCCGGAGTCAGGTTGTCCACGATGCCCAGAGCGAACATCATGCCTGCGCTCGGGCCACCCACATTGTCCAACGAGATGGTGACGTCAAAAGGGAACGTGAAGTCACTGGCCAGGAGTAGTCCGAGGACGTAGCGGTTCGCGGAGTTCTTGATGGGTGTCACGGTTTCAGTGACTTGAGTGCCGTTCCTGTCGACGACGACGACTGCCGGGGCCCCCGCGCCGGCCGCGAGTTCTGCCTGAACGACGCTCATGGATGCGACCGGCTTGCCGTTGACCGACATCAGAAGGTCGCCCTCCTGGATCTTCCCGGTTGAGGGAGAACCCTCCGAAAGGCCGGCCACCGTCAGTTTCTGTTCGAAAGGGATGTCCAACTCCCGGAACGCAGCGGCCACGGCGTTCTCCTGCGATGTTTCCATCGCGATCTCACTCTGCTGGACCGTTTGTTCAGCCGTAGTACCCTTCGGATAGATCAGCTCTTCCGGATAGACCGCCTTTGCCGGGTCCAACCAAGCTCGGAAGACATCAAAGATCGTGGCCGGAGTCTTCGGGCCGCCGG
The DNA here is from genome assembly GCF_044755025.1 of Paenarthrobacter sp. NPDC092416. NCBI lineage: Bacteria > Bacillati > Actinomycetota > Actinomycetes > Micrococcales > Micrococcaceae > Paenarthrobacter > Paenarthrobacter sp. NPDC092416. Next base: position 688,035 of record NZ_JBIVQG010000001.1, on the reverse strand, counting down.
TCATCACCACTGTTGTGAGGTCCAGGTTGCCCTTCGCTGGAAAGGCCTCGTGGCCCGAGATGCTGATCACCGGCTTGTCGCCGTCCCGCCCGAGAGTGTTGAAGACGGGGCCGGCCGACTCCACAACATAAGGTACGGGCAGCGCTGCCGCTCCGACTCCAAGGCCAAGAGCGAGCAATCCCGAGACCACCATGATCATGTACCGGTTGTCGCGCGGTGGTTCCGCGGGCGCGGCAGGGGGATCGGCGTCGAGCGTTTCACTCGGTTCGACGGACCCCTCAGGGGCTGGAGGAGTAATCATCAAGGGCCTCTCTGTGCCGGCATTCCGCTCGCGACACCATGGCTCCTGCCGCTGGGGGCGGCGACGGGCACGTACCAAACATCCACACTACGCGGTCAGGCCGCCTGAGGCTGCTTTGCCTACAGCGAACTACGCCGCTTACGGGCAGACAGCACTGACACAGCGCGGTACGGTGAAAGTGATCACCAGCCAGTTCGACGATCGGCGGCACCATGACCTCCAACCCCAACAATCCGTCCAACGACGACGACACACCCAAGGATCCGCTGGCAGAAATGCTGCAGAACCTGATGGGCGGCCAGGGCATGGGCAATATCGATCCTGCCGAGCTCGCGAAGGCTGCTGGCCTGCCTAATGACCCGCAATTGCTGCAGCAAATGTTCTCCCAGGTGCAGGCGATGATGAGCTCTACGTCGGACGGTCCGGTGAACTGGCAACTCGCCCACGAGAACGCGCGTCGTGTTGCAGCCGCGGGCAGCGACCCGTCGGTCAATGCCCAGCAGGCTCGTGAAATCGACGAGGCACTTCGGCTCGCCGAGCTGTGGCTGGACCCCGTGACGGACCTGTCGGCTACAGGACTCATGGGCCGCGCATGGTCCCGCGCCGAATGGGTCGAAGCAACCCTCGGCACGTGGAAACGGTTGACCGAGCCCGTCGCCAACAGCATTGCCAACGCTCTGTCCGATGCGCTGACACAGCAAATGCCCGAGGAAATGAAATCCATGATGGGCGGCGCCTCCTCCATGCTGCAGAACATGGGTGGTGCGATCTTCGGAATGCAGCTGGGCCAGGCCATTGGCGCGCTCTCGGCAGAGGTCGTCAGCTCCACTGACATCGGCGTCCCGCTCGCCGATCTGGAAATGGCCTTGCTTCCGGCAAACGTGGCCAAGTTCGGCGAAGGCCTGAGCCTCCCCGAAAACGACGTTCGGTTGTTCCTCGCGGTCCGCGAAGCAGCGCATGCCCGGTTGTTTGTCCAGGTTCCGTGGCTGCGCGGGCATCTGCTCGGCGCTATCGAAGCATACGCGCGCGGCATCCACATCGATATGTCCCGCATCGAAGACCTCGCCCGCGACCTTGATCCGAGCAATCCGGAAGGCATCCAGGAGGCTCTCTCCCAGGGCGTCTTTACCCCGGAACGCACACCAGTCCAGACCGCTGCACTCGAGAAGCTCGAAACCGCCCTTGCTTTGGTCGAGGGGTGGGTAGACGAGCTGACTGCGGCCGCCACGGAAAAGGTTCTGCCATCCTCCACGGCCCTCCGCGAAACCGTGCGTCGCCGCCGTGCGACGGGTGGGCCGGCCGAGCATGCGTTCTCATCGCTTGTGGGACTGGAACTGCGTCCCCGCCGGCTCCGCGAGGCCGCAACTTTGTGGGCAACCCTCAAAGAGGAGCGCGGCATAGAGGGTCGCGACGCCATCTGGCACCACCCGGACCTGCTGCCGACGGGCGAGGACCTTGACGATCCGAAGGGCTTCTCGGAGCGCCGCCGCCTGGCTGAGGCCAGCGACAGTGAAGTGGACGATGCTTTGCAGAAGCTCCTCAGCGGCGGTTACGACACCCCCGCCGAGGACGCATCGGAGGCCAAGGATGGGACTGGCTCCAACGACGCGTCGCCTGATGACACCGATTCCCAGGAACCACCTAAGTAATTAAGAGTTGTGGTCGTTCCTGCGCGTCAGGACGACCACAACCGGGCCTACCAGCCTTCCTCACCTGCTGATGTTTCGACGTCAGCGTCGGGAGCCAACCCCCGGGACGTGGCAAAAGCCACGCCTTCCAAAAACGCCTTGGCCCGCTGGGTCTCCGGATATGCCTCCAGCAAACGCCAAAACGCGGCGTTGTGCCCGGCCACCAACAGGTGAGCCAGCTCGTGCAGCAGCACGTAGTCGATGACCCACTGCGGCATGGGTTGAAGCTTGTTCGAGAGCCGGATGCTGCCGTCCGCCGGGGTTGCCGATCCCCACCGCGAGTTCTGGTTGCTAACCCACCGCACCGACGTCGGGACAGCCCTCCCGCCCAGATACGCGGCGGAGAGCCTGGCGGCATGCTGCTCGAGGTCCTGATCGGTGGCAGGCCGGCGCTTGCCTGGCACGCTGCTCCGACGATCACCCTGCTTCTTCAGCTTGTCCAGCATTCGCCGGACCCATTCCTGTTCCTGCGCTCTGGTGAAGCTGGCCGGGATGGCCACGACGGCGTTGCCATCCTCCCAGAAGGCCGCTACCGTCCTGCGGCGACGGGCCGAGCGACGGACGACTACCGGGGCGCCGTCGTCAGTGGTCTTGGGGACGCCACCGTCAGTGTTCACTGCGTGCCTCACTATGCGTCAGTACTCTCCGCGAGGACCGCCAGAACCGCTTCGCCGTACCGCTCGAGCTTCGACGGACCCACGCCGGCCAGTGCCGCCAGCTCATCGAGCGAGGCCGGACGGGCCTCGGCAATGGCCGTTAGGGTAGCGTCCGTGAACACCACATATGCTGGCACTTCAGCGGTCTTCGCTTCGTCCAGCCGCCACTGCCGCAAAGCATCGAAGGTCTGTTCCTCGTACGTGGGCGGGCACTGGTTGCAGCGCCCCACTTTACGCTCGGCCCCGGTACCGAGCATGCTTCCGCACACCCTGCACGACGCCGGTGCTGCGGCTTTCCGGCGCGTCGGCCCAGTACGGTTGCGGGCATTGGCGGACGCCACAGAGTCGGGGCGAAGGCCGTCGAGGAAACGTGAGGGTTTTCGGTTTGCTCGTCCGCCGGGTGTACGCGCGGTGGACCAGGACAAGTTCAGGTGTTCGCGTGCGCGGGTGATCCCGACATAGAGAAGGCGGCGTTCCTCATCCACATCTTCCGGTGCGTCCGCGAAGGAAATCGGCATAAGGCCTTCGCTGAGTCCCACAAGGAACACCGCATCCCATTCGAGGCCCTTGGCCGCGTGCAGCGAAGCCAGCGTCACACCTTGGACGGTGGGTGCATGTTGGGCCACCGAGCGTTCCTGGAGTTCGTTAACGAACTCAGCCAACGTAAAGGCTTCGCCGCGGCTGACGGCAAGTTCGTCTGCCAAGGCGACCAAAGCAGCCAACGACTCCCACCTCTCGCGAAGCGCTCCCCCACTATGGGGAGCGGCGTCGCTGTACCCCAGCGAGGCAACGATGTCGCGAACAACCTGGCCTAGTGGCTCAACGGGTCCCTCAGCAACCGCGCGGGTTGCCGCCCGAAGCTGCAGAATGGCGTCGCGGACTTCCTTGCGGGCGAAGAAGCGCTCGCCACCGCGAAGTTGGTAACCAATGCCGGCCGATGCCAAGGCTTGCTCGTAGGCTTCCGACTGGCCGTTGGTACGGAACAGGATCGCGACCTCGCTCGCCTTGACCCCGGCGTCCAACAGCTCCTTGATCCTGCCGGCCACCACCGCGGCCTCGGCTTCGTCATCCGGGCATTCCATGAACTTCGGTTCTGGTCCGGACGGCCGCTGTGCAACGAGCTTCAGTGGCGGCGCCCAGGCGGCATCGGCCACTGGTCCCCCGCTTCGCCGGGAGCCCAGGAGTTCGTTGGCCAGCTTCACAACTTGGGGAGTAGATCTGTAGTCGCGTATGAGCTTGACCACGTTGGCGGCCGGATATTGGGCCTTGAAACCCAACAAATGCTTGGGCGAGGCGCCTGTGAAGGAATAGATGGTCTGGCTTGCATCGCCAACGACGCACAACTCGTCCCTGCCACCGAGCCACAGCTCCAGAAGCCGCTGCTGGAGCGGCGAAACGTCCTGGTATTCGTCCACCACAAAATGGCGGTACTGCTCCCTGACCGTTGCCGCAACCTTCGGGTCTTCCTGGAGGATGCCGACAGTGATCAGCAAAACGTCCTCGAAGTCGATCACATTCCGGTCCGTCTTAATATCCTCGTAAGCCTGGAACACTCTTGAGACCGCCGTCAGGTCAAAACCACCCGGGGTCCCCCGATCCTGTGCATTCTCGAGATAGTTCGCCGGAGTCAGCATGGACACCTTGGCCCACTCGATCTCCGCAGCAAGATCCCGGATGGAAGCGCGGTCTGTACTCAACCGAAGCCTGCGGGAGGCCTCTGCGATCATGTTGGCTTTGTGGTCCAGGAGGTTCGGCAGGGTGCCGCCAATCGCTTGCGGCCAAAAGAACTGAAGCTGCCGCAAAGCCGCCGCGTGGAAAGTACGCGCCTGAACATTGGCCACCCCGAGATCCCTCAGGCGGCTGCGCATCTCGGCGGCCGCCCTTGCCGTAAACGTCACAGCCAGCAAACGCTGTGGAGTGTAGACACCGGAGTGGACGCCATAAGCGATGCGGTGCGTTATGGCACGGGTCTTGCCTGTCCCTGCTCCGGCCAAGACACACATGGGGCCGTTGAGCGTGCTGGCGACCTCCCGCTGCTCGTCATCCAGCCCCCCAAGGATGCGATCCTCAAGTGAGACGTCGGACTCAAAAATTCCCTCCGTCACGGCAGGAGGTCTTCGATAACGCCGCCGTACCAGTGTTCGATGAGTGAGCGTGCGATGGACAGTCGCGTGGAGATGGTGATCTCGCCACTGAGCACGGCTGCCTGCAGCTCTTCGCGGCTGAACCAGCGCGCGCGGGTGACCTCAACGCCGTCGGGCCGCGCATCGGCGTCGTTGGTGGTTGCCGTGAAGCCGAGCATCAGCGAAGCCGGGAACGGCCAAGACTGAGAGCCAAGGTATTGGCAGGCAGTGACGCGCACGCCGACTTCTTCCGCGATTTCACGGACCACGGCCTGTTCAAGGGATTCACCGGGCTCAACGAACCCGGCGAGCGTGGAATAGTTCTTGGCGTCCACAGGGCCCCCACCGCCAAGCAGGAGACGGCCGTCCGGGCCCACGACCGTCACAATGATGGCAGGATCTGTCCGGGGATAGTGCTCTGAATTGTCAGCAGGGCACCGCCGGACCCAACCGCCGGCTTCGATATCTGTGGGGACGCCGCACTGCGGGCAGTGAGTGTGGGTGGCATGCCAGTTTGAAATGGCGCTGGCCTCGATGAACAAAGCCGTGTGCTGGGCATCCAGACGGCCAGCTACTTCCCGGAAGCCTGCCCACTCTGCATCCGCCGGAACCAAAGCCGATCCCGGCACCGGCGGCTCCGCCACTGTGAAGAGCAGTATCGGTGTACCCTCCGCAGGCGACGACGGACCCGCGGTGGTGCCCAAATAGATAGCGACGACGGGTCCGAGCTCGGCCGCCTGGAGAGCCTGCCACAGCGGGCCGGCATCGCCGAACCAAAGACCATCGGAGGAAACCAAGGCCTTGCGTTGGGAAATCACCATGGCTTTGGCAGTTCCGGAGGCGAGGAGGTCCTCCACCATGCCGGGCTTCATGCGGATGGCGGAACCGCGGTCCACCATGGCAGGGCGCACTGGAAGAACGGTATCCATCAGGTGGTTGGCCAGCGCCGGCGACTCCGCGTAACTCATGTATCTACCGTACTGACTCGCACCGACAAAGAACATTTGGAGAAACGCCTCAGGAATGCACTTTGAGGCCTCAGCGGGCCGGTGGACCAGGTACGCGACGGTACTTTTGCCCTGTTTTCCTGCGGATCTCAAGACTCGCCGCACTACATCATGGCCAGAAGCGTCAGTCAATCTACCGTGGAAGGCGTGAGAAGAACACCGCTCGAACTGGCCGCAGTAGCAACCGCGGCGGTGCCTGGCCTGGCGCCGACGGCTACAGCTTATTCCCCCGACGACGACGCTGATTTCGACTCGGCGTTGCTGCTCGACGCGGAAGGTAAGCGCTGGCGCGTCCGTTCGCCACGACATCCTGAGGCCAGCACGCGTCTCGAGACGGAGTTCATGGTTCTGCGCGCCTTCATACCTGCCATCCGCGCCGAACTGCCTTTTCATGTTCCGACCATTGCCGGCACAGTCCGCCAAGGTGCACTCACCACGTTCGTTTACGCCCACCTGCAGGGAAGCACCCTGACGATCGAAGAGTTGTCCGCCGGCAGCCCGGCCCTCGCCCAGGAAGTTGGCGCGGCTTTGGCTGCCGTGCATGATTTGCCGTTGGCCTTGGTCAACAACGCCGACCTGCCCAGCTACTCGGCCAATGAGTTCAGGCAGCGGAAGCTCAACGAACTCGACCAAGCCGCAACGACAGGAAAAATCCCGCCTGCGCTGCTTCGTCGTTGGGAGCACGCGCTCGAAGACGTCGCACTGTGGCGGTTCAACCCTTCAGTAGTCCATGGTGACCTGCACGAAGACAACATGCTGGTTCACAACGACACAGTGACTGCGCTGACAGGCTGGACCGACCTGCGGATCGGCGACCCCGCCGATGACTTCGCCTGGTTGGTGGCTTCCAACGAGCAATCGTTCGTCGATGCCGTCCTGAAGCACTACTCCTCTGCGCGCAGGGACACCCCGGACGCCCACTTGATTCGCCGTGCCGCCCTGCTCGCGGAGTTTGCCCTGGCCCAATACTTGGTGAAGGCCATGGCTGCCGGGCACCGGGACATGACTGCCGAAGCCGAGTCCATGCTGCGCAGCCTGGCCGATGACATCCAAGAGCATGTCAACCAAGAGCTGGCCGAACAGGAGCTGGCTGCCCAAGAGTTGGCGGCCCGGTCCCTAGTTGAACACAATGGCGCGGAGTCCAGCAGGGTCGGCACCGTTGCGGGCGCCGTTGGTCCGTCCGCCGCCCAGTCCCCGGCGTCCACACAATCCAAGGCACCGGCAGTGACTGTCGCCGCCATTCCCGACGCTGGACCAACTGTGACGGTGGAGGCCATCCCTGAAACCGAAATCCCGTCAACACCGGTGATGCCCGCCGTGATCGACCAAGCATCCCGGCCCCCCGAGACAGATGCTGGGGCTGCAAACACGGACTCGATGACAGACAACGACTCGACAGGCAGTGACGAGTCCGCATCAGCCCACGACGACACGTCCACAACTGCACTCAAAATTGTTGATGTAACACCCCTTCATTCGGCGGACCGGACCTAGCGGGCAGGTAGCTGCCGGCCTAACGCTTGATGGCTTCACCGCTTCCGTTGCTCTGCGCCAAAGCGTGGGCGATGATGGCTTCCAGTTCCTCGGCCGTGCCGAGATCGTGTGGCCTCACTACTGCATCTTCTGTTACGTAGTAGAATGCGGCGCTGACCTCGTCCAGAGAAATGCCTTTAAGGCGGGCCCAGGCCAAGCGATATACCGCGAGTTGGACGGCGCGTGTTGCCAGTTGCTTCCCGGACGGTCGCCGTCCCGTCTTCCAGTCGATGAGTTGCCAGCGGCCGTCGGCATCGACGAAGACGGCGTCGATCCTGCCTCGAACCACGACGTCGCCGATCCTTGTCTCCACGGGCACTTCAACGAACGCCGGAGCGCGATGGGCCCACTCGGACTCTTTGAACGCAGCAACCATGTGGTCCAGGCCGTAGGCCTCGTCAATGTGAGCATCCGAGCCCGGCGCTTCGTCAAGATCGAGCATGCCGGAGGTGCCGAAGTACTCCTCCACCCATGCATGGAACGCGGTTCCCTTGCGCGCAGATACGCCGGGCTCCCGGGGCACGGGGCGGCGAAGCTGGCGTAGCACGGCTGCAGGATCAGCCCCGAGATCGACGAAGAGCGACGCAGATATGTGGCTTGGAAGGTGAACGTCCTGAATCGGTTTCCTATGACGTTGACGCTCCAGCAGCAGGCTTGCTTCCTCGGACCAACGTCCCGACATGCCCTGCGCCTGCTCGGCGGCGGATCCTGATTCGTACTCCGCAAGGAAGCTCCGGACCATCTCTGCCGCACGGTCCATGGCGAGTCGTCGACCAGGTACGAGTCGGAGCCGTGCGCCGGTCCGGGGATCGCATGGACCCTCCAAGGGGTCGTAGGGAAACTGCGCCACTTCCACGGTGCTGGTGAGTGGGCTGGTTTCCGGCAACGCTTCCTCGGCGACGGACTCCCGGTGGATCATCGCAGAGACGAGTGAAGTTTGGCCGGATCCAGAAGCGGTTCCGGCCGAACCCTCGACGCTGGCGAGCGGGGCAAGTTCCGACAGGAACGGTGACATCTCCGCCATCCCGGAGCGTGAGCCATTCCAGGCTGCGCTGGACACCCAGAGGACAAATTTGGCACGGGTGTAGGCCACATAGGCCAATCGCCGCTCTTCGGCCTCGCCATGGTGCTGGACGTCCGACTTGAAGTCCTTCTCAGCATCCAACCACCCCTTCTGGTCTGGCTGGTCAAGGTCCCACTGTGGAAGGTCCGCCCGGTCGCCCCGCAATGGCCATGGCAGGGCGGCTGCGCCGCTGCTCCACCTCGAGTCCCTGCTGCTGGGAAAGGACCCGGCGTTGAGGCCCGGCACGAAGACAACGTCCCATTCCAGGCCCTTGGACGCGTGGACCGTCAGCAACTGAACGGCCTCACGGTTGGTCTCGATGGGGGCGATGTCCAGTCCGCCTTCCTCCCCGGCAGCGGCCTCCAGCCACGAGAGGAACGCCAGCAAGTCAACGCGCTGTGAGGTCTGCAGGAATCCCGCGGCTGCGTCCTGAAAGGCATCCAGGTTTCGGCGCGCTTGATGGATACTGATGCCGGGTTTTGCCGCGACTTCAATATCGAGGAGCATGGCACGCTCCACTTCACCGAGCAGCGTGCTGAGGTCGTCGCCTATATAGCTGCGCAGGGACCTGAGTTCGTGTGACAGCGTATTCAGGCGCTCCAGTGCCACATTGCTGAGGGACCGCCCCTGTCCGGACGTCCAGCCCGGCCGCGGCAGGAAGTCCAGCGCTTCGACGAGGCTCGCTGCATCCGTGATGTCGCTTTCAACCACGGCCACTGATTCGTCACTGAACTCAGTGCTGTCCGCCGCGCCTGAGGGGCCCGAACGGCGTCGGGCAAGGAAACGGGACCAATCGCTGAAGGCCATCAAATCTGCTGGCCCGATGCGCCAGCGGGCGCCGGCGAGCAGCCGCATCAACGCATCCGAGCGCCCCGGGTCCGCCAGGACCCTCAGCGTCGACACCAGGTCCACGATCTCTGGAGTGTCGAGCAGGCCGCCCAATCCAACGATCTCGTAGGCGATGCCTTGGAGTTCAAACTCCCGGCGGAGGCATTCCATCTGGGCCCTCCGGCGGCACAGGACGGCCATGGTCGGCCTGACCGCAGTTCCGTCTTTCTCTTCTTCGAAGACTGTCCGCTGGTAGCGGCGGATGTCCCGGCCGATGACGGCGGCCTCGTCCTCGTCGGTAGCAAAACGGCCAAGGACGACATTCCCGTCGACGGCAGCGGGACTGGGATTCAGTGCGGGAACGGAGACGGTTCCTGCGCCGCCGCGTTCTCCCGCCGGGCCGACCGACGTGGCCGCCTTGTTCAGCGGCGCGGCAATGGTATTGGCTGCCTCGAGGATGTGCCGACCGTTCCGCCAGGCAGTCGTCAGGTAAGACGTGGGCGCCACGGAATAGTTCTCCGCCCCGGAGGAATCGACATCACGGACGGGGAATTCCCTCACGAAGTGGAAGAGCTGCCCGGCAGAGGCGCCCCGGAAACCATAGATTGATTGGTTGGGGTCGCCCACTGCGGTCACCGCATGTCCGCCGCTGAAGAGCCGGGAGAAAAGGACCAACTGAGCATGCGAAGTGTCTTGGAACTCGTCCAAAAGCACCACCTTATAGCGCGCACGTTCAGTGAAAGCAGCCAGAGGGATGTCACTCGCAATCCGCGCGGCCAGGGCAACCAAGTCACCGAAATCGAGGACTCCGCGCTGCCTCTTCGCCTGCTGGTAGCGGACGACCATGTCAGCCACACTCGCGCGCGTGCGGAGCATGGCTGCCAGTTCGCCCGCGGCCTGGGTGGGATTCTTCTTCGCCTGGGCAACATAGGGCAACCCTTCGAAGGTCTGCACCCGCTCCAGGACCCAGTCGCGGACAGCGGCGGGCTCCTGGAGATGCTCGGCACACTCCCCCGCCAACTGGATCACTGCGTTGACCAGGGTGGACTTCGCAGCAGTGAAGTGCTCATAGTCACCGTCGTAGGACTCCACGACTTCGCTGGCCAATTGCCATGACTGGGCCCCGCCCAGAAGGACGACGTCACGTTCGATGCCGAGCCGGAGGCCGTAATCGGCAACTATGCCGCTCGCGTAGGAATGGTACGTGGAAACCTTGGGGTCGAGGTCGTCCGCGCCCAGCAGGCCTTCGGGGAAGCCGAGGCTTCCGTTGTCCGCGGCCGCGATGCGCTGAAGGGTGGCCAGTTTGGAACGGATCCGGCTCGCCAGTTCGCCGGCAGCCTTGCGCGTGAACGTTACGCCCAGGACTTCCTCCGGCCGCACCCAACCGTTGGCCACAAGCCAGACCACGCGGTCTGCCATGGTCGCCGTCTTGCCGGACCCGGCTCCTGCAATGACAAGGCGGGGTGTCAGCGAGGACTCAATGATCGCCGCTTGTTCGTCGGTGGGGTGGTTCTTTTCGCCAAGAATGTCCGCAAGTTCAGACGGCGAAAAGCGCGGTACCGGAACCTCAGGAACTTCCCCAAGGGCACCGTCCACTCCGAAGTGAGGACCGCTCAGGAGCTCGGTTGTCATTCAGTGACCTGCTTTCCTCTGGCGCACAATGGGCAAACATCGGGGAGACGGCAACCATGTCCACCGTGGCCCGCCTTGGTGGGATCATGTCGGGCCTCAAACGTCGAACCGGCCATCAAAGCAGCGGCTTCGTTGACCAGTTCCTCTGCCCAGTTATCCGCTGCATCAAGAGGATCCTGCTGCTGCACTGCGGGAGTTTTCGTCTTGGTCCCGAGTTGGGCAAGGACTGCCCCGCCAGGGGCAGGGCTGGTCCCGCGCAAGGCGGGCTGCGCGGCGTCGTGCGTTGTTGCTCCGTTTACGGCGTCCTGGAAGGCGCCCTTGAGCACCGCCGCCTGATAGGCGCCCAACTGAGGGTGGCTGGCGACCTCGGCTTTACCCGGCTGACGTTTTCCTGTCTTGAGGTCAACAATCACCAGACGGCCCTCGCCGTCAATTTCCAAACGGTCAACCTGGCCTCGAAGAACAGCGTGACGAGTGGTGTCAGCGTCGTTGCCGGCTGCCACCGGATGCGGGCCGGCAAGATGCACGTCTGGAAGACTGACCTCAAAATCGTGCTCGACGGCCAGCAGGCTGCGGCCTTGGCTGCGCATGAGGAGGATGTACTGGGCAAGTTTGCGCACCATGAGTTCGGCCCGCTGATAGTCGAGTTTCCCTTCCCAATTGTCTTTCATGCCAAGTGCCGGCCAACGACGGGCGAGTTCTGCAACGTATTCGCCGCCCGAGGCGTCCGGTAGCTCTTGCGCAATGCTGTGGACCAGCGTGCCCAAACTGCGGGCAAAGTCAGTGGCTGCTTCACCGCCTGCTGCCTGCACAAACCAGTCCAGCGGGGATTTGTGCACGGTTTCCACCTTCGACGGTGAAACGTGGACGGTGGCACCTGGCGGCACCACGGCCTCCTCAGAACTAAGCGCTGCCAGTCCCCACCACGAATCCGGGTGTGCTCCCGGAACGGGCGGGACCACGCTCGCCAATCGGGCCAGGACTCGGGCGGCGTCCTGGGGTGATTGGCTCCCTGCACGTCCTCCGGTGTCCTCCTGCTGCGCGTGCTGCCTGAGCTCAGCGACGAGCGCGCGCAGGGTCATGGGACGGTCAACAGGCGTGTAGTCCCGTGCGTACTCGCCAGGGGCCAACGGCGCGACGTAGTCCAGGAAGGATGACGGCTGCTCGTCCTCCGAGGAAACAGCCGTGCAGATCAGCAGCTCCCTTGCCCGCGAGACTGCAGTGGAGAAGCTCCTCAACTCGTCATAACGAATGTCCCGTAGCCGGCTAAGCGGTCCCCGCCGAAGGGCATGTTCCACCCCGTGTTCCACGGCATCAGCGAACAGCGTGCTCCCCAGCAACTCGCCGCGCAAACGGGTGTTCGGCCATACGCCTTCTTGAAGGCCGGCGACGATGACCACTGGCCACTCGCGTCCGGCAGCACTGGCCGGTGTCATGATCTCCACGCACTCCTCCAGCTGCGCCCGGGCAGCAAGTGTGTCCATGGGCAATTCCTGATTTAGCAGGTATTCGAGGAATTGTTCCGGCCCGCACCCTGGAAGTTGGTCCACAAATCGTTCCGCGGTGTGGAAGAGCGCCATCATGGCGTCAAGGTCACGGTCCGCCCGGGCGGCTCCCGCGCCACCTTCAAGTGCCATCGACGCCCACCGGGACGCCAACCCTGTTGCCTGCCACAAGGCCCACAGGACCGACTCGGCATTGGCGCCCTGTTCTGCTGCAGCAGCCTTGCCCTCAGAAATCATCCGGGCCAGCCGCCGTGCGGAACTGCCTTCAATTCCCAAGGATGCCAGCGCTCCTGGCTCCAGCAAGGCCTCCACCAGCAAGGCGTCGCTGGATCGGCCACCCCCACCCAACAGTTCCTCGCGTCGAAGCGACTGTCGAAGCCTGCGAAGCTCAATGGCAGTGGCACCACCTATCCGGGAGGTAAGTAGGGATACAGCTGTTTCCGGAGTGAGCTTGGCCGGGTCAAGGACAACGCCGAAGGTCTCAAGCAGTGGCCGAACAGCCACTTCATCCCGCACTGCGGAATCCGCCACAGGGACTCGTACCGGAATGCCTTGACCGCTGAGATAGCGCTGCAGTTGCGAGATCTGGCCGCCGTTGCGAACAATCACCGCGATCTGTCCAAGCTCCCTGCCGTCCCGCAACTGCGCTTCCAGAATGCGCTGGGCAACGTACCGGAGTTCATGGACCGATGACGGCAGAATGTGGCCCTCAACGCGCCCGGCTGCCCGTTCTGCTGATCCAGGCGCCTCGCTGGGCGGCAGTTGTTCAAGCCGCCTGGCGAGTTGGCCGCCAGGGCGCTGCGATATGCGCGCCGCCACTCGGGTCCATGAATCTGCGACCTGAGAAGCGTGGCGATGCGTGTATTGGAGGGGCCGCTCCAGTACACGATGCCCGGGGCCGCCCAGAAGCGCCGGAAGTTCAGAAACCAGATCCGGGCGCGCCCCACGGAAACCTTGCACCACCGTGTCCGGCGAGTACGCCACCATGACGTCCTTGGCCTCCGCGATGTCCGCCATCAACTCGAAGACGGCAGGGTTCGACTCTTGGGCGTCGTCCACGATGATCAGCTGAAGGCGTTCCCGCTCTGCGGCCAGGAACTCCGGTGAATCCTGAAAAACCTGGCGTGCAGCGGTGATAATTCCGGCGGGGTCGAAAGCCTCGGGCATCCGGAGATCAAGGACATCGCGGTATTCGCCGTACAGTTCCGCCGCTGCCATCCAATCGGGCCGTCCGCATTCGTAGGCCAGACCCACCAAATCCTCAGCAGTACGCCCCGATTCTATGATGCGGTCGAAGAGTTGCCGGATCTCATGACGGAATCCTCGAGTGGGCAGTGCCGCGGCGAGGTCCTCCGGCCAGGGCAATTCGAAGCCGGGCCGGGCATGCCCTTCAAGGAGTTCCTTGATGATGAGGTCCTGTTCGGGGCCCGACAGGAGCTTGGGCGGACGCGGCAGCGGCAGGACTCCTTCTGCTTTGGCTCGCCGAATGACATCGAAGGCGTACGACGCCCAGGTCCGTGCCGGCGTCGTACTGAGGCTGCGGTCCAACCGCCCGGTAAACGTGTCACGCAACGCGGCAGCAGCGTGCCGGCCCGGCGCCAGTATGAGGATGCGTTCAGGGTCAACGCCGTCTTCCCGGACCCGGCGTACGGCGGATTCAACCAGCACCGTGGACTTTCCGGTCCCCGGTCCTCCCGGGACCATGACGGGACCGCTTCCCTGCCGCAGCGACACGACTGCACGCTGATCCGGAGACAATTCCGGTGGATCGAAATGGACCTCGCGGGGCGGAAGGAGCCGGAGGGCGGCAGTTGCCTGGCCTTCTTTGGTTGGTGCATTGGTAGCTGTTGCGGTCACACAGTCATTTCATCATCGTGCACCGACAATATATGGAGCTGACGCTCCAACTGGTCGGAGATCACATCAAGTTGGTCGAAGTCTGTATCCGAGGGGGTCCATCGCGCCAGGACAAGGTCAACGCGCCAGCGGCCCTCACCCGTGCGGGAAAATGCCTCGTAGGCACCGTGGAGTGGAGTTGACTCCTCCAGATAGTGGCGCAGCGCTTCCGCTTCATGCCCCTGAGGTGCTTCGCCGCTGGCCTTGAGGACACGCCACCATGCCACAGAACTTCCGTAGTGGCTCATGACCGCGCCAACCTGCCGTGGTCCGCCGGAGCCCAGCAGCTCGGCAACATCACCATAAGACACAGCCGCGCCGGGCGGAACGAGGTCCACGACGGCCAGCACTGCCGTCACATACTCCATCCGCATGTGACCAGCCTAACGGCAGCTGTGTCGTGCCCAAACACTGTCGGAGCCAGCCGGTAGCGTGAACGCATGAGCACTTGGAACACCCTCCCCCGCGCCGCGTTTGACCTGGAAACCACCGGCAAGAATTCACGGTCTGCACGAATCGTCACCGCATCCATCACTGTTGTGGATGCGCACGGCGAGCTCATCAAGGAGCACGAATGGCTGGCTGACCCCGGCGTCGAGATTCCGTTGGAGGCAAGTGAGGTCCACGGCGTCACCACGGAGAAGGCACGCGCGGAGGGGCGCCCCGCGGCAGACGTTACCCGGGAAGTCGCCGGCGTTCTTCAGGAATTGTTCGACGACAACGTCCCTGTGATTGCCTTCAACGCGAGCTATGACTTCACGGTGTTGGCTGCCGAGTCGGCACGTTACGGCGTTGCCCAGCTCAGCCGCTTCCCCGTGTTGGACCCCTATGTCATGAACAAGCAGGTGGACCGCTACCGTAAAGGCAAGCGCACCCTGACGGCATTGTGCGAAGAATACGGCGTGGATTTGGACAATGCCCACACGTCCGCGGCGGACGCGCTGGCCACGCTCCGGGTCCTGGATGCCATGGCAGGCAAGTTCCCAAAGCTGCAGATGCCCGCGGCCAAGCTCCACCACTTGCAAGTGGACTGGGCTGCATCACAGGCGGCAGACTTCCAGCAATACTTGCGCCGCAGCAAGCCCACTGCTGTGATTGAAGGCGACTGGCCGGTACTGCCGCCCGAAGACGCCAGCCGCGGCGGTTTCTGAGGCGAATCAGGCTTTCTTGCGGCTTCCTGCGACGCAAGTCACATGATTTTTGGGAACCCGTGTAATTCATGGCGTCAAGCACGGATTCCAGCGATGGCCGGATCGAGGGAATTGTCCCTCGGCTATTGAGCCCTGACCGGAACTTTGTTCGTCAAAACCGAGTCCAAGCCATCACTTATTCGATTCACCGTGCGCTGGCAGGCTGGTGACATAATTAAGTTTGGCGGGTTGAAGTCTGCTAGGCGCAGCCGAACCCCAACGAGCTGCCGTGTTCCCCGCCCACCGCGAAACGTCTCCGTGACCCGATGAAAGTGATTTCTTGATGAAATTGAAAGCCCTTAAGTGGCTGTCTGCCGCTCCCGTGGCTGCTGCCCTGGTGATCTCCCTGGCCGCCTGCGGTGGCGGAGCCTCCCAGCCCAGCGGCACTCCGACGGATGCCCTCGCCGGCAGCGACCAGCAGACGCTGGACAAGTACACCACTGCGGACGTCACTGCGATCGACAAAATCGACAAGTCCAAGCTTGGTCTGATCACTGATGGCACCCTGCGCGTCGGCACCCTGTCGGATGCCCCGCCGAACATCTTCATCGACCCCTCCGGCAAGTTCACCGGCTACGACAACGAACTCCTTCGCGCCATTGGCGACAAGCTGGGCCTCAAGGTCGAATTCGCGTCCACCGACTTCTCCGCGCTGCTCTCGCAGGTTGCGAACAAGCAGTTCGACGTCGGATCTTCCTCGATCTCCACCACCGACGCCCGCCGCAAGACAGTCAGTTTCACCAACGGCTACGACTTCGGCTACATGGCAGTGGTAACCAAGAGCGATGCCAAGGTCACCGGCTTTGCCGACCTCAAGGAAGGCGTGCGCATCGGCGTCGTCCAGGGAACGGTTCAGGATGACTACGTCACCAACACCCTGAAGCTTGAGCCGGTCCGCTTCCCCGACTACAACACCGTCTATGGCAACGTAAAGAACGGCCAGATCGACGCTTGGGTGGCTCCTTCGCAGCAGGCCACCGGCCAGGTCAAAGAAGGCGACAACACCAAGATCGCCGAAAAGGTTGTGAACACCCAGAACTTCACCGCATATGCCGTGAACAAGGACAACCAGCCCCTGATCGACGCCCTTAACGCCGGCCTGGACGCCGTCATTGCTGACGGCACCTGGACCAAGCTCACCTCTGAGTGGTACGAGGACCGCCCGACCGCGGCAGAACAGACCCCCCAGGGCTGGAAGCCGGGCAGCAAGGCCGTCCAGATCCCCGCCAAGTAACCCGGTCGTTCCATGGATATCCTCAAGCAGCTCGCTGACACCTTCCTTGATTGGGAGGCCATGGGCGAAGTCATTCCCAAGATGTTCGCGGTCGGCCTGCCGAACACCCTCGTGCTCGCCGTCATCTCGGGCATCATCGGGACGCTGATCGGAATGGGGCTTGCCCTGATGGGGATCTCCCGGAACCCCGTAGCCCGGTGGATCGCCCGCGTCTACACAGACATCCTTCGCGGGCTTCCGCCGGTGCTGACCATCCTGGTCATCGGCTTCGGATTCGGCCCGATCATCCGTGAACTGACGGGTTCCACAAGCCCGTATCCCATGGCCATCACAGCGTTGTCCCTGATGTCAGGTGCCTACATCGGCGAGATCTTCCGATCCGGTATCCAGAGTGTGGACAAAGGACAGCTCGAGGCATCCCGTGCTCTGGGGTTCGGCTACGGCGCTTCCATGCGCCTAGTGGTGGTTCCCCAGGGTATCCGGCGGGTACTGCCGGCGTTGGTCAACCAGTTCATCGCGTTGATCAAGGAATCGTCGTTGGTCTTCCTTCTCGGATTGCTGGCAACGGAACGTGAAATCTTCCAAATCGGCAAGGACGCGGCAGCAACCACCGGCAACCTGTCACCGTATGTTGCGGCAGCCATCTTCTACCTGGCGCTGACCATCCCGCTC
Source organism: Paenarthrobacter sp. NPDC092416 (assembly GCF_044755025.1). Classification (NCBI taxonomy): domain Bacteria; kingdom Bacillati; phylum Actinomycetota; class Actinomycetes; order Micrococcales; family Micrococcaceae; genus Paenarthrobacter; species Paenarthrobacter sp. NPDC092416. The sequence continues at coordinate 670,707 of NZ_JBIVQG010000001.1, read as the reverse complement.
ACCCACTTCGTGAACTGGATTGATGGCCGCCTGCGTTCGGGCCGGCCGGAAAAGAAAGAACCGGACGAGGCCGCGGCTGTCGTCGGAAAGGGAGCCCAGGCATGAGTGAATTCGCGTCCGGAACGCTGACTGCCAAGAACATCCACCTTTCCTTCGGCAGCAACCATGTGTTGCGGGGCATCGACCTCCACGTTGAGAAGGGCACCACGGCCTCCGTGATCGGCCCTTCCGGCTCGGGCAAGTCAACGCTCCTCCGCGTCATGAACCGTCTCATCGAACCGGATCAGGGCGACATCCTGCTGGACGGCCGTTCTGTGCTGAAGGACAATCCGGATGAGCTGCGTCGGCGGATCGGCATGGTCTTCCAGCAGTTCAACCTGTTCCCGCACAAGACGGTGGCAGAGAACATCTCACTGGCACTCCGGAAGCTGCGTGGCATGTCCAAGGAGCAGGCCCACGATGAAGCCCTGGTCCAACTGGACTTGGTGGGCCTCAAGCACAAAGCAGATGCCCGACCGGCCAACCTTTCAGGCGGCCAGCAGCAGCGCGTGGCCATTGCCCGCGCCTTGGCCATGAAGCCTGAGGTCATGTTCTTCGATGAAGCCACCTCGGCCCTGGACCCGGAACTCGTCAAGGGCGTCCTCGCCCTCATGACGGACCTGGCAAAGGGTGGCATGACCATGGTGGTGGTGACCCACGAAATGGGATTCTCCAGGAATGTCTCCGACGTTGTGACGTTCATGGACGCGGGAGTTGTGGTTGAGTCCGGCCCGCCGGAACAACTCTTCAGCAGCCCCCGAACGGAACGCCTACAGGGCTTCCTCTCGGACGTCCTTTAGGACCAGCCACAATAAGCGAACAGGAAACCCGCCCCTGACCACCCTGGTCACGGGCGGGTTTCCTGCATCCGCCGATGAAACGCCTCAGTGGCCGGACTTAACCCTGAGCACTGTCAGAGCGGCTGCATCCACCTTTGCCCGGAACACCGCGTCCACCTCGGCCTTTTGCACGACGGCCTGATGCATCGCAGGGATACTCGCAGGTTCCGCGCAGACCAGCATGGTGCCACCGGCATCAACGAAGTTCAGCGCACGCTCAGCGTCGGTCCAAGGCTCCAACTGCGCGGCGCTGCAGAGATCATCGGAAAGAATTATTCCGGTAAATCCAGCGTCGGCGCGGAGCATGGAGTCCATCACCACAGGTGAAAATGGGGCGATGTTGGCCGGATCAATCCTGTCATAGTAGGCGTTGGACACCATGACCCACCGGACGCCTTGCTTGATGGCCGCTTGGAACGGCTCAAGGTTGGGATCGTTGCGGGTGGTGTCCGTGTCGCGAACGTTACGGCTGGCATCAGTATTGGGAACCACTCTGCCGAGGCCCGGGAAGTGCTTCACCACGGGCGCCACCCCGGCGTCCGCCATACCCTGCGCAAAGGCGTTTCCGAGGGCAGAGACCTGTGCAGGCAAATATCCGTATTCGCGTTGAAAGTACCCGATGGGTGCATTGGACGGCGCGAACCCCGGGCTGGTTACAGTATCAAGGACCGGGGCCAGGTTCACGTTCACGCCGGCACTCCGAAGTTCCTTGCCCCACGTTGTTGCGTCTGCCCGTAGCTTCGCAGGACCAGACCCTGCCTGCACGAGCGCGGTGGGAATCGTGGAGAACCCAGGACCGGCGAGCACTTGAACGAACCCGCCTTCTTGGTCGGTGGCAACGAAGAGTGGCAAACCTCCTGTGGTCGCCGCCGAGACTGTACCGGTCAACGAGGACACGACGGCAGCCGTGGCAGCGGTTCCTGCCTTGCTGCGGCCAGTGAGGTAAACGTTGCCTGTGTGGTACCTGGTGAGCGCTTCCATGGTGCCCGGCTCTGCACCGGTTGCCTTGGCCGCGACCATGAACAACTGCCCCACGCGCTGCTCCAGGCTTAGTTTGGCAAGCTCTTGTTCTGCTGCGGAAGGACCTTGGGTGCCCGGCTCAAGGGAGGCTGACGGTGACACCGACGGTTTAGTAGCAGGCGGGGGCGTAGACGTACCGGGCGTTGAAGTACCGGTCGGTGAAAGCGACGTCGCAGAAGGCAAACCCTCCGTTGATGCCTGGCTTGGGTTTCCAGTTCCACTGGAGCACCCGGACGCCATGCCGGCAAGGAGTCCGACCACCGCAACGCTCGCGCAGATGGATGCAGTTTTCTGGGTCTTGAGCATGGTAAACCGTGAATTCGTTGGGTTGGGTTTCCATAACGAGCCTACCCCTGGAAAAGACACAGTGCCCCGGTCCGGCGATCATGGGCACCCAACAGTCATTGGGGTCCCGACCACTATTGGGCCGAGGCACTGCAGTCCATGGATCTAGGCAGTAGCTGCGGCGGCGGCCTTTGCAGCAGCCGGCAACGCGTCCAGAATGCGGTTCATCGCGGCGTCGTCGTGCGCGGCAGAGAGGAACCAGGCTTCGAACACGGACGGCGGCAGGTAGACCCCTGAATCCAGCATGGAGTGGAAGAACGGGGCGTAGCGGAACGTCTCCTGGCCCTGGGCGTCGTCGTAATTGTGCACACCGTGAGCAGACGTTCCGAAGGCAGCCGAGAACAAATTCCCCGCGCGCTGGATGGAGTGGTCCACTCCTTCGGCGTCAAGAGCCGAAGAAAGAGCCGCAGACAACTCCAGCGAGCGGGCATCGACGTACGCGTAAACCTCGGGCGTGGCATGGGTCAGCGTTGCCACACCGGCAGCCATGGCCACCGGGTTCCCCGACAGAGTACCGGCCTGGTAAACGGGTCCAACCGGTGCGAGGTAATCCATGACGTCGGCACGTCCGCCAAGTGCCGCCGTCGGCATTCCACCGCCAATGACCTTGCCGAAGGTGAGCAGGTCAGGCACCCAGCCTTCCTGGCGCCCGGTCAGGCCCCAGTATCCGGCGTAGCCGGTGCGGAAGCCGGTGAGGACCTCGTCCAGGATCAGGAGGGCACCGTGCGCCTGGGTGATGCGGGAGAGCCCTGCATTGAAACCCTCGCCCGGCGTGACAACACCCATGTTGGCTGGCGCTGCCTCCGTGATGACGGCCGCGATGTTGCTGCCGTGCGCGGCGAAGGCAGCTTCAACAGCTGCGAGGTCGTTGTACGGCAGTACCAGGGTCTCTGCCGCTGTTGCGGCTGTAACACCGGCGGATCCGGGAAGGGCCAGCGTGGCCACCCCGGAACCGGCAGCGGCCAGCAGCCCGTCCAGGTGCCCGTGGTAGCAGCCGGCAAATTTGATGATGAGGTTGCGGCCGGTGAAGCCTCGGGCCAATCGGACCGCCGTCATGGTGGCTTCGGTGCCGGTAGACACCATCCGCAGGCGCTCGACGGCGGAGACGCGCTCCTTCACGATCGCGGCCAGGTTGGCCTCGTCAGGGGTGGACGCCCCGAAAGACAGGCCCCGGTCCACGGCCGCGTGCACGGCATCGAGCACGGCCGGGTGGGCGTGGCCCAACAGCGCCGGCCCCCAAGAGCAGACGAGGTCCACATATTCCTTGCCATCGGCGTCAGTGAGGTAGGCGCCCTTGGCCGAGACCATGAACTTCGGCGTGCCGCCGACAGATCCGAAGGCGCGCACGGGCGAGTTCACTCCACCGGGCATCAGGGACTGGGCGCGGTCGAAGAGTTGGTCGGACACAGGGGTTTTTGACGTCATGGTTCCTATTCTTTCAGTGATTCAGGGGTGGCTGGGCCAGCCCCGCAGCGCAGGAGTCTAGGCAGAAGCGAGCAACTCGGCCACGCGAGGGGCAACTTCGGTGCCATAGAGCTCGATGCAGCGCATCATCGAACGGTGCGGGAGCGTCCCGTTGCTGTACTTGAGGTCGAAGCGGTCAACGCCGAGGTTGCGCTTGAGCAGAACAATCTTCTGGGCCACGGTCTCCGCTGAGCCCACGTACAGGGCACCCTCAGGACCGCACATGGCGTCGAATTCGCCCCGGTTGCCTGGTCCCCATCCCCGTTCTGCGCCGATGCGGTTGCGCTGTTCGAGCCAGTGAGGGAAGAGCTCCTCCCGCGCGTCGTCGTCGGTGTCGGCAATGTACCCTGGCGAGTGGGTCGCGATCTGGCGCATCGGGTGCCCGTACTTGCCCATGGCTTCCCGGTAAAGGTTAACCAGCGGTCCGAACCGGCGCGGTTCTCCCCCGATGATCGCGAAGATGATCGGATAGCCGTACTCTGCGCAGCGCAGCACTGATTCGGGAGTGCCTCCCACTCCGATCCATGCCGGCAGCAGGTGGTGTTGCAGATGTGGGTAGACCTGGAGCCCGCTGACGTTGGGCCGGGTGCGGCCTTCCCAGTAGACGGGTTTCTGTGCGCGCACTTTGTCGAAGAGCTCAAGCTTTTCCTCGAACAGGACCTCGTAGTCAGCAAGGTCCAGGCCAAAGAGAGGGAAGGACTCCACGAAGGAACCCCGCCCCAACATCACTTCAGCCCGGCCGTTGGACAAAGCATCCACAGTGGCAAAGCGCTGGAAGACGCGGATCGGGTCATCCGAACTAAGAACCGTGACAGCTGACCCCAACCGGATTCTCGAGGTCGCGGCGGCTGCTGCTGCCAGGAAGACCTCAGGGGCTGACACCGCGAAGTCGCGGCGGTGATGTTCTCCAACACCGAAGGCATGGATCCCGACGGCGTCAGCCAGCTTGGCTTCCTCCAGCAACTCGCGCAGCACCTGGGCGTGCGGCTTGGGGTTGGCTTCCGCGTCGAGCCCGGCGTCGCCGAAGGTATTGAGGCCGAGCAGGATTTCGTGAGCGCCGACCGGTGCAGTGGGGTCGGAGGGAACGGAGGTCATCAGGACTCCTTCAGCCAGCCTGCCAGTTCAGAGGCCCAGTAGGTCAGTACGGTGTCGGCTCCGGCCCGTTTGATGCCGAGCACGGATTCGGTGATGGCACCCCGCCGGTCGATCCAGCCGTTGGCGGCGGCCGCTTCGATCATGGCGTACTCGCCTGAGATTTGGTAGGCCGAGACGGGGACCGGACTCATGGCTGCCACGTCCGCGAGGATGTCGAGGTAGCTCATGGCGGGCTTGACCATCACCATGTCGGCGCCTTCTTCGAGGTCCAATTCGACTTCGAGAATGGCTTCGCGGCGATTGGCGGCGTCCATCTGGTAGGTCCGGCGGTCGCCCTTCAGCTGGGAATCGACGGCTTCCCGGAACGGGCCATAGAACGCAGATGCATATTTAGCGGCGTAGGCCAGGACGGCGGTGTTCTTGTGTCCGGATTCTTCGAGTGCTTGGCGGATGACGGCGATCTGTCCGTCCATCATGCCGGAAGGCCCCAGCACATGGGCGCCGGCTTCGGCCTGGGCCACGGCCATCCGGCCGTAGATTTCCAGGGTCGCATCGTTGTCCACATAGCCCTCGGCGTCCAGGACTCCACAGTGGCCGTGGTCGGTGAACTCGTCCAGGCAGACGTCACCCATGATGACCAGGTCATCGCCGACTTCAGCCCTGACGTCCCGGATAGCCTTGTTCAAGACGCCTTCCGGGTCCAGGGATGCGCTTCCTTGGGCATCGCGAACGGCCGGTACTCCGAACAGCATGATGCCGCCCACGCCAAGCTCCACGGCCTCGGCTGCCGCGCGCTTCAGCGAGTCGGTGGTGTGCTGGACGACGCCCGGCATGGAACTGATGGGGCTGGGCTCGGTGAGTCCCTCGCGGATGAACGCGGGCAGGATGAGGTCCGCGGGAGCCAAACGGTTTTCTGCGGTGAGCCTGCGCATGGCCGGCGTTGTGCGCAAGCGGCGGGGGCGGTGGTTCGGATAGCTCATCGGGTGGTCCCTTCGTTGGCGAATACGGTTCCCAAGGCGGCCGCGATGCCGTCCGGGGTGGGTTCTTTGGCGGTGGCTGCGACGGTCATGCCGAGTACCGCGGCCTCTGCCGCCGTGGGACGACCAATGGCGATGAACTGGCACCTGCCCAACGGCAGGAGTGTTTCGGCAATGCGCCGTGCGGCGCTCGGTGAAGCGGCAACCACAGCGTCCAGGGCCCCGGCGTCGAGGGCCGCACGGGCCTGTGACGGGGTGATCTCCGGCGGCAGCTGGGTGTCCGAAACCACGACGGCGGCAGGCAGTTCCGCTTCCAGGCGGCGGCCGGCCCTGGCCGGGTAATCCACCGTATGGTACGCGATCACGGAGGTCACGTCCGCACCCTTTGCCGCAAGGCCGTCACGAAGTTTTTCCGCAGCGATGTCCGCTTGCGGCAAGAGGACGCGTGCGGGAGCCCCGTCCCACAAGGCCAAGAGGCCTTCTGCCGATTGGAGGTCGGTGGGTGCTACGTCAACGGTGATCCCAACGGATTCCAGGATCCGTTTGGAGGACGGGCCGATAGTGGCCACGCGTGTGCCGGAACGAATGAACTGCGACGGCGTTGTGCCCCGTTCAGCGGCCTTCTCGATCAGCACCCGCACCGTGGTGATGCTGCTGACAACAAGCCAGTCAAAACTGCCGGCTGCCAGGCCGTCCAGTGCGGCGTCGAGGCTTGCCTGGTCCTCTGCCCGCTCGAAGTCAATGAGTGGCAGAACCAGCGGCTCCGCTCCCAGGCTGACAAGGAGGGATGCAAGAGGTCTGGCGCGGTCGGCGCTTCTGGTGATCAGAACGCGCCGACCCGCCAGTCCGGCGTCTTTCAGCAGGTCAGGACGCTGCAAGGTCCGCGATCTCCGCGGCACCAGCGGCGAGCAGGAGTTCTGCCACTTCAATGCCGAGCAGGGTTGCCCCCACTTCGGTCAGGCCATCCGTGGCTTTCTTCTCGCGCACGGTCTTGGTTCCATCCACTGCGCAGACAACAGCTTCCAGGTGCAGCATGCTGCCCTTCCGGAAGGCGTACGCACCAACGGGTGCTGCGCAACCTGCTTCGAGGCGGGCCAGCACGGCGCGCTCAGCAGTGACGGCCAGGCGCGTGTCCTCGTCGTTCAGCGCCGCGAGGGCCTGGGCCAGCACGCCGTTGGAACCCTCGGTCGAACCTGCCTGACGTGGGGCGTCCCCAGTCCGGCATTCGATGGCCAACGCACCTTGCCCAGGTGCGGGCAACATGACGTCGGACTCGAAGAATTCGCTGACGGTATCCAAGCGATCCATACGCGCCAGGCCTGCCGCGGCAAGGACGACGGCGTCGAGATCGCAGGACTTGCCCGGAACAACGGCGTCAGTGGTGTTCCCGGGAAGCCCGGGAACACGGCCAAGGCGAGTGTCCACGTTTCCACGGATATCGAGCACCTCGATGTCCGGGCGCACTGCCCGAAGCTGGGCTGCACGACGCGGCGAACCCGTGCCGATTTTGGCGCCGCCCGGCAGCTCGGCCAGCGTCAAGCCGTCGCGCGCGCACAGGACGTCCCGGACGTCAACGCGCTTGGGCGTAGCGGCAATGGTGAGTCCAAGTGCTGCGCCAGTGGGCAGGTCCTTCAGGGAATGCACGGCGACATCGCACGTTTCAGCCAGCAGGGCGTCCCGCAGTGCCGCAACGAACACACCGGTGCCGCCCATTTGCGAGAGGGATCCGGTCTTGACGTCCCCTTCGGTCTTGATGTGCACGAGCTCCACCGGGAAGCCTCCGACGGCGGCCAATTGGTCCGCGGTCTGCTGCGTCTGGGTCAGCGCGAGCTTGCTGGCGCGGGTACCGATGCGAACAGTCACTTGCTTGCCTCCGCAGCCGGGTAGGCGTCGTGTCCGATGCCGACGCTGGAACCGACTTCTGCAATCACAGGCTTGGCTCCCCGGAAGTTCTCGCAGCAGCTGGGACGGCATACGTCGTACCACGGTCCGAGGTCCGTCACATGGGGACGGTCCGCGATGTTGTTCTCAACGGTACGTTCGCAGATCAGGTCAACGAGGCCTGAGACAAACGCAGCGTGCGTACCCGGAGTGGGAACACGGATGGCTTCCATACCCAGGTTCTTGCAGGTCTCCAGTGCTTCAGTGTCCAGGTCCCAGGCAACTTCCATATGGTCGCTGACGAAACCGAGGGGAACAATCACAACACCGCGGACGCCCTCGGGCGCGATTTCCTCGAGGTGGTCGTTGATGTCCGGTTCAAGCCACGGAATGTGGGGTGCCCCCGACCGGGACTGGTACACGAGGTCCCAAGCAACGTTCGGAGCCACTGCGTCCATGATGGCCTTCGCATTGGCAAGGTGCTGTGCCGCGTAGGCAGAACCCTCGGCAAATCCGCGGGGCTCGTCCTCAGACGTGCCGGCGGCCTCAGCGTCGCGGGTGGGGATGGAATGGGTCGCGAACAGCACGCGGATCTTTGCGTCGGGGTCGGTCTCCCCCGCTGCAGCAAGCTTCCCGCGGACCTCCTCGAGCCCGGCAGCGGTTCCTTCCAAGAAGGGCTGCACGACTCCCGGGTGGTCGAAGTACTGGCGAATCTTGTCCACCTCAAGCTTGCCGTCAAGCCCGGTTTCCGTCAGGGCAATGCCAATGTCCTCGCGGTACTGGCGGCAGCTGGAGTAACAGGAGTAGATGCTGGTGGTGAGCATCAGCAGCCGGCGGTGTCCGGCGTCGTAAGCGTCTTGCAGGACCGGGGCGATGTACGGGTCCCAGTTGCGGTTGCCCCAGAGGACGGGCAGTTCGATGCCGCGCTTTGACAGTTCAGCCTCAATTGCAGCTTTGAGCTCACGGTTCTGCTGGTTGATGGGGCTGATGCCGCCGAAGGCGCGGTAGTGGTGCGAGACCTCTTCGAGGCGCTCGTCCGGGATGCCACGGCCACGCGTGACGTTGCGCAGGAAGGGAATGACATCTTCCTGGCCCTCCGGACCACCGAAGGATGCCAGCAGGACGGCGTCGTAGTGCTTTGGTTCCTGACGACCCCGCTCGGTGACAGCGTTGACGGCGGTGGAGATGGCCAAACCGCTCACGCGAGGACCTCGGCAATCTCGGCAGCGGTGATGCGGCGGCCAGTGTAGAAGGGGATCTCTTCACGGACGTGGTTGCGGGCATCCGTCGCCCGAAGGTGGCGCATCAGGTCCACAAGATCCACCAATTCCGGGGCTTCAAGGCCAAGGATCCATTCCCAGTCGCCCAGCGCGAACGAGGAAACGGTGTTGGAGATGACCTGCGGGAATTCCCGGCCGAGCATGCCGTGCTCGCGGAGCATCGCGCCGCGCTCGTCGGCAGGCAGGATGTACCACTCGTAGGAGCGGACGAACGGGTAGACGCAAAGCCAGGTGCTGGGCTCGACGCCACGGGCATAGGCCGGGACGTGGCTCTTGGCGAACTCAGCTTCGCGGTGCACGCCCATGGCAGACCAGACGATCTCAGTGCCGGCGAAAAGCTTGCTGCGGCGGATGGCGCGGATGGCGGACTGCAGGTCTTCCGGCTTGGGTCCGTGGAGCCACACCATGATGTCGGCGTCCGAGCGCATGGCGGAAACGTCGTAGCTGCCTCGGAGAATCACGCCGTCTTCGGCGAGCTTCTCTGCAAGGGCTTCAAATTCCTGGGCAGCATCGCCGCTGCGCAAGACGTCTGCTGAGCGCTTGAAGACGGTCCAGAGCGTAAAGAACTGTTCTTCGGTTTCAGCAGTTTTAGTGACAGATTCGGCAGAAGTGTGGCTCATGGTTCAAGTTTGCCCCGTGCTGGCCGGTAAGTCGAAACGGATCACTTCTACAAGACGTAGAAGTGACACAAATCACGGAGTTGGGGGTTCCTCCGCGTCCTCTTGCGCGAGCTGGGTGCGGGTGTCCGCCACAACGGCTGCAAGGCCATTGCCCGCCAGCCAACCACCCACCACAGTCAACCCATCCACGGCAGCACAGAGCCTTCGCACTCGTGCCACCCGCTGTTTGTGACCGACAGCAGCGAAAGGCAGGGCTCCCGCCCAGCGCACCACATCCCAGCCGACGATGTCAGTCCGGGACACCGGAACTGTCAGCAGGATGGAGGCGTCCTCCAGCGCTGCCATGAGCAGTGCTTCGTCATCCAGCACGACATCCCCGTCTCCTGCGCCAGCGTCCTCCCGTCGACCGTACGACAGACGAAGTACATGCGTGCCAGGGCCGGCTTCCTCCGCCAGCCAGTCCCATTTGGCCGTTGCATGGGTCAGGGCCTTTGCCCTGATACCCGGGGTCTGCGGAGCCACCAGGATCCCTGTCCCCCGCGGACGGCTATCCAGTTCCGGGAGGTCAACAACGATCGTCACGAGGCTCACCAGGGGCCCCGGCGCGGGACGCAAGCCGGACAGCTCCGGGACGGCGTGCTCCAGCAGCCCCACCGCAGCGGGGCCGTCGAGCGCCACCACCAAGCGACCGGCGTCGTACGTGGAATCGCCGGCGGCGACCCGCCAGCCATTGCGGGTTTTCGTTACGGTGTCCGCGCGTTTGCCGGTCAACAGAGTGACGCCGCGCCGGCGTAAATCCGCGAGCAAAGCGGTCACCAGCGTGTTCATGCCACCCTTCAGGCCCGCGACGGCGGAACCCGCCTTCGCGGGACTGGAACCTGCTCCGCGGGCTGAGGCGCGTTGGGCCGCAACCGCGGCCGCCAAGGATCCATGTGCTCGAAGCCCGGAACGTAGGCCCGGGGCCACCATGTCGACATCCAGAAGTCCGGGATCAGCAGAATGGACACCGCCGACCACCGGAGCCACCAGACGGTCCAGAACCCGCCTGCCCATACGCACACGGACCAGCGAAGAAACGCTCGTGACCTCCGAGGATGTGCCGAACGATGCTGGGAGCCACCTGTCGACTGACGCACGCAAGGCGCCCGTAAACCCCAGGGATCGACGGACTTCGGGGTCCCAGGGGTTCGCGGGAATACCGAGAATTCCGGTCTTGGGGAGTTCCTGCGGGCCGTCCGGCAACTGCACCCAAGCACCGCCGGCATGGGGGGAAACAATGCTCTCCGCCAGTCCCAGTTCGCGGGCAAGGTCGGCCACCGCCGGGGACCGGGTTGCGAATGACTCCGCCCCGCTGTCCAGCGTTAGTCCGGCAACCGTATGGCTGCCTACGCAGCCACCCCACCCGTCACTTGCTTCCAGGACCGTGACCGAAGCTCCGGCCACGGCCAGCTCCCTGGCCGCCACGAGTCCGGAAACGCCGCCACCAATAACCACGGCAGCAGGGCCGGGCGTTGGATGTGCCCCGCGCATTGGCCCTACTCTGCCGGGATCGAGTGAATGAGTTCCACCACGCGGGTCAAAACGGTGGGGTCCGTTTCGGGCGGAACGCCATGTCCAAGGTTGAGGACGTGGCCAGGAGCAGAGGAACCAGAAGCAATGACCTCACGGACGTGCGCTTCCAGGACATCCCACGGTGCAGAGAGGAGGGCGGGGTCGATGTTGCCTTGCAGGGGCACGGTGCCACCGAGGCGACGGTTGGCCTCATCAAGCGGGAGGCGATAGTCAACGCCCACCACATCAACGCCGACGTCCCTCATGGCAACCAGCAACTCCGAAGTACCCGTGCCAAAGTGCACGAGGGGTGCGCCCAAATCGCGGACATGGTCAAGTGCACGGGCCGAAGCGGGAGCTACATATTTGGTGTAGTCGGCCAGCCCCAGGGATCCCGCCCACGAATCGAACAGCTGCCCGGCTGACGCGCCTGCCTCGAGCTGGGCCTGCAGGAACATTCCTGAGGCATCGGCCGCCCAGTTGGCCAAGGCTGTCCAGGTTTCCGGATCGGCGTGCATCATGGTCCGCGGCCCCAGGTGGTCGCGGGAAGGCTTGCCTTCCACCATGTACGCAGCCAAGGTGAACGGCGCCCCGGCGAAGCCAATCAGCGGGGTCTTCCCCAGTTCGGCCACGGTCAGGCGCACCGCTTCACGGATGGGCTCCAATGCCTCCCACGTCAGCTGGGGCAGGGCGGCGACATCCGCAGCGGTACGGACAGGCTTTTCGAGCACCGGACCGACGCCGGGAACAATGTCCACGCCAACGCCGGCCAGCTTGAGCGGAATGACAATGTCCGAGAAGAAAATGGCTGCGTCAACGTCGTGGCGGCGGACCGGCTGAAGGGTGATCTCGGAGGCAAGCTCCGGCCGGAGGCACGAGTCCAGCATCGCAACGCCTTCGCGCACCTTGAGGTATTCAGGAAGGGAGCGGCCAGCTTGGCGCATGAACCACACGGGACGGCGGGACGGCGTGCCGCCACGGTATGCCGTGATCAGCGGCGAGTCCGAGGTACGGCCATCCACGAGCGGGTGGGTGGCGTCGAGGGTGCCCGCAGGGGCGTTGGTGGCCGTACTCTTGGATGCTGCCGCGCTAGAAGTCATGCTTTCGATTGTGCCGAAAATCCGGGGTAAAAGATAACGACAGCCTGTCACACACGTCGGCGCAGGAGTTGCAGTGGCGCGGATCACGGCAGTGCGTGTGAAGTGCCACGGCAGCATATTGTTCTACCGGGCTACGAAAAAGCTATGATTGGGGTGCTGTGGTTCTTTTCTCATTGGTGGCTACACACGCCGACATCGACCTCGAAACCGTTGCTCAGCTGAGCAACGGTTCCTCTGAGCTTGCCTCCGCCGCGCTCTCAGGATCGCCCCTCGTTTCCGGCGCCGTGGTCCTGGCCACGTGCAACCGCTACGAGATCTACGGCGAAACGGCCAACGGCGCAGGCTTGGAAGCCGCCCGTTCCGCCCTTGTTTCGCAGATCAGTGAACTGAGCGGACTCAACGAGCAACTCGTTTCCCGCTCCTTCAGCACCCACACGGGTCCTGACGTCACGCGGCACCTCTTCGCCGTGAGCGCGGGCCTGGATTCAGCCGTGGTTGGTGAACGCGAAATCGCCGGCCAGGTTCGCCGGGCCCTGATCACCGCGCAGCAGGATGGGACCGCGAGCGCCGGACTGGTACGGCTCTTCCAGGCTGCGTCCAAGACCGCCAAGGACGTCGGCGCACAGACAGCACTGGGTTCGCGCGGACTCTCGATCGTCTCTGTCGCACTGGACCTGGCAACCGACCTCTCGGACAGTGAGGATTGGTCGGCCAAGAAAGTGGTGGTGTTCGGCACGGGAGCCTATGCCGGAGCGACGATGTCCCTCTTGCGAGAACGTGGCTGCACTGACGTTTCCGTTTACTCTTCTTCCGGCCGGGCCGAAGGTTTCGTCGCCACGCGTGGTGGTACCGCGCTCGACGCCGACACCCTCCCCGCTGCTGTTGCCGCGGCTGACGTCATGATCGGCTGCAGTGGCTCAGACACCCGCGTGGAAGCCGAGGATCTTGCCCGCGTCCGCGCAGGTGCCGCCAAGACGTTGATCGCGATCGACCTCGCGCTCACCCATGATTTCGATCCCGCTGTTGGCGAGCTCGACGGCGTTGAGCTGCTGACGCTGGAGTCTGTGCGTCTCGCAGCGCCCCAAGAGCAGGCTGAATCTCTCTCCCAGGCAAGCGCGATCGTCAGCGGCGCTGCCAGTGCCTTCGAGTCCGAGCGCGAGTCGCGGTCCGTGGATTCCGCGATCGTTGCGCTGCGCCGCCACACCATGAACGTCCTGGACGCCGAAATGGAGAAGGTCCGCGCCCGCCACGGATGCACCGCGGCCGCGGAAGAAGTTGAATTCGCGCTTCGCCGTATGGTCAAGCAGCTTTTGCACGTCCCCACTGTCCGGGCCCGCGAGCTCGCTGCAAACGGCCAGCAGGACGAGTACGTTGCCGCGCTGGAAGCCCTCTACGGCATCCAGGTGGAACAGCCCCGGCCGGCAGCTCAGGCGGCGGAGTGCCCAGTGGACCACGAGCAACTCCGCTCCGAGAGCGCCTAGGCCGCCGAACCCCTAACTTCCGGCGGGCGTTTAGCCGAAAGCGTTCACACCAGTAAGCTCTGCCGACACGTTCCAGAGCTTTGTGGCATCCGCAGGGTCAATCGCGTGAGGATCCACTCCTTGGTACCGGGCAAGTGGCGAATCCTTGTCCGTGGGCTTGGCAATGTCACAATCTTCGCAGTACACACCACCCTTGCCGTTGAGGGCCGGGGACGTCGCCGCCCACACGGAGGTTGCCGCACCCTGCGCGGGCGTCTTGAATCCCTCCCTGAGTTTCCCGTCGGCGTCCATCCAGCCAGCGGCAACCATCTCTTCTCTGGGCAAGTGCCGCTGCAACTCGGTCATGATCCCGCCGGGGTGCACAGCGAACGCGCGCACTCCGGAAGAGCGGCCCAACCGGTCCAGCTCAACAGCAAAAAGAGCGTTGGCCGTCTTGGCTTGGCCATAGGCCCGCCACTTGTCGTAGCCGGCGTCGAAGTTGATGTCCTCAAAACGGATCCTGGACAGTTTGTGTCCGGTCGAGGAGAGGGAGACCACGCGGGCATCACCCGCAGCCGCCAGGGCCGGCCACAACAGGTTGGCCAGGGTGTAGTGCCCGAGGTGGTTAGTGGCAAACTGCGCCTCCCACCCGGGCCCGACACGCTGCTCCGGACTCGCCATAATGGCAGCGTTGTTGATCAGGATATCCAGCGTTCCATGATTCGAGAGGAACCGCCCGGCAAAGTCTTTGACGCTTGCCTGGTCCGCGAGGTCGAGGAGCTCAACGTCGACGGACCCCGGCGAACCGCCCGCCGCCAACCCTGCCTCGGCCACAACAGCCTCGGCATGCTGGACCCTCCGCGCCGGGACCGTCACGCGGGCGCCGGCCGAGGCAAGTGCCTTGACGGTTTCCAACCCGAGGCCGGAATAACCTCCGGTGACGATGGCCGTCTTCCCGGTGAGGTCCAGGCCGGCGATGACTTCCAAAGCCGTTGAACCATGGCCAAAGCCCGAGCCGATGGGGTGTTGGGGTGTCACGCTTGAATCTTCGCTCATGGTTGAGCTTCGCAGATCCGCAAGGCCAGCGGCAACGATCTGGCAGCAGCCTAGTAAACCGGCTTCTCGGGCTCGACGTCGCGGACCCAGGCGAGAATACCGCCGTCGAGATGGCGGACGCGGGTGTACCCTGCCTTCCGTGCCGCCTCCAGGACCGCCGCAGAGCGCGTACCGGCTTTGCAGTGGAACACTATGTCCTTGTCCTGCGGCAGCTCGACCCAGGCCTCGCCAGACAGAATCCGGCCCTGCGGGATCAGCACGGAACCGTCGATGTTCACAATGCTGTGCTCACCCGATTCGCGAACGTCCACGAGCTCGAAGTCCCGCTCCCCCGCTTCACGTTCGGCCAGCATGGTGGCCAGTTCCGGGGCGGACACTGTGTGGTCGGCATCAGTCCGGGCCAGCGGCGTGACACCGCAGAAGGCCTCGTAGTCGGTCAGCTCGGTGATGGGTTCTGCTGCCGGGTCCTTGGACACCTTGATCTCGCGCCAGCTGCCGCCCAAAGCGTCAAAGAGCGACACTCGGCCAAGCAGTGAACGCCCGACGCCGGTGATCAGCTTGACTGCCTCCGTGACCATGAGCGAGCCAACGGCCGCGCACAGCATGCCAAAGACGCCACCCTCGCCGCACGAGGGCACCGAACCCGCCGGTGGAGCTTCCGGGTACAGGTCGCGGTAGGTGGGCCCGTGTTCGGCCCAGAAGACGCTCACTTGGCCGTCGAAGCGGAAAATTGAACCCCAGACGTAAGGCTTGCCCAGGATGGCGGCAGCGTCATTGACCAGGTAGCGGGTGGCAAAGTTGTCTGCACCGTCGAGGATGAGGTCGTAACCGGCGAACAGCTCCAAAGCATTGGTCGCGTCCAGCCGGACGTTGTGCAGGACGACGTTGACCAACGGGTTGAGTTCGGCGATGGCATCACGCGCGGATTCGATCTTTGGCTTGCCAACGTCCTTGACACCGTGGATGACCTGGCGCTGGAGGTTGCTCAGGTCCACGTCGTCATCGTCGACGATGCCGAGCGTGCCAACCCCGGCGGCCGCCAGATACAGCAGCGCAGGTGAACCCAGTCCGCCGGCACCTATGACAAGGACTTTCGCATTCTTAAGCCTGCGTTGGCCCACCGCGCCGATTTCCGGAATGATGAGATGCCGGGAGTACCGTTCCACCTCGGCCGGCGTAAGCGCGGCGGCCGGTTCAACGAGGGGCGGCAAGACAGCGGGCGCAGTGTGGGCAGCAAGAGTTGTGGCCATACTTCAATGTATGCCTGCCGATGCCGCCCGGTCATATTACCCACCGGTACAGTGGTCATAACTGCAAAGGAAAGGCGGCAGACTGTGGCTGACGGCACACGGGCAAACGATGAGACACCAGCGAAGCAAGAGCGGACTGGTTCTCCGCGTTCGGCAAGGTTGCCGCGCGACGAGCGTCGTGCCCAGTTGCTCAACGCCGCTTTGGAAGTTTTCGTCTCCAACGGCTTCCATGGTGCGGCCATGGACGAAATCGCGGAGACGGCGCATGTCAGCAAGCCCGTGCTGTACCAGCACTTCCCGTCCAAGCGGGAGCTCTACATGGCGCTGCTGGACAGCCACCTGGCTACGTTGACGGACCTGATGCTCGGAGCACTGAACTCCACGACGGACAACAAAGAACGCGTGAAAGCCGTCATGCGGGCCTATTACCGGTTCATCGCCGACGACGACCAAGCACACCGTCTGGTGTTCGAATCCGACCTCATCAACGATCCCGACGTCAGTTCGCGTTTGGAGACTTTCAACAAGACCTTCGCCGACGCCGTAGCCCATGTCATCGCCGAGGACACCAAACTGCCCCCTCTGGAAGCGCAACTCCTGGGCCGCGGACTGGCGGGAATGGCGCAGGTCAGCGCCCGGTACTGGCTCGAAACGGACGGAAATCTGGATCTCGATGTGGCCAGTGATCTGATCTATCGTTTAGCTTGGCGCGGAATCAGTCGATTCCCCAAAGAGTCCTAGGCTACAAATAGAGGACTGACTTAATTCTTGATTGGCTTGGAGGCCTTGCTGTGGAAGTAAAGATCGGCATTCAGAACGTTGGCCGTGAAATCGTGCTCGAATCCGCACTCGATGCTGATGCTGTAGCCAAGATCGTCGGAGAGGCAATCTCCAAGGGTTCGGATCTAAGGCTCACAGATGAGAAGGGCCGTCAGATCATCGTTCCGGGAAACGTCCTGGGCTATGTGGAAATTGGCGCCGAAGAAGTTCGCCGCGTGGGCTTCGGTGCCCTGTAGCCGCTCTCTCTCAACAGCCGTCGCTGACACCTGCCTGCCAAGGAGTTTTCATGCTTTCACTCGTCGTTGTTGTGCTTGCCACCGTCGCCACCGGTTTCATCGTGTGGGCGAACGACAAGCGCCACGGTAAGTACGGCATCGCCTTGCCGGCAGGTGTTTCAGCGGCTGTGGGTGCCCTGGCCTGGATTGCCTTCATCCTTGCCGGTCTGGGCTACCAGCCCGGACTGACGTGGATTCCCTGGATCCTGCCCATCGTGCTCGGCACGGCCGCATCTGCAGCCGCGGTGGTCTACCTGGGGCGTACGCGCACCAAGCAGGACACCGAAGCACTTACCAAAGCGTTGATGCTTTAGTCCTGACCGTCCTCCGCTTCAGTGCACAGACAGAAGCGGTTGCCTTGTGAATCCGTGACCACCACCCATGCGGGTGCGTGGTCATGCTCCATTAAGGCCCCCGTTGATTCCGTCTTTGTGAGGACGGGCCCTGATTCAGCCAGGCTCCGGTACACATCCACGTGCATCCGGTTCTCATGGGGCTCATCCGTCTCCTGGAACCACAACGCTGGTCCCCGGCCATAAGGATCCACCAGCGCCCCGTCGGCGGTTTTACGGTATCCGAGGCCCACTCGCCAGGTTTCTGAGATAGCCGGGGCATCGTCGGTATCGATCGCCAGTTCCACACTCCGGTACAAGCCCGGTTCCGCGACAGCTCCAACGACGGCGGCAACCTCGCTCGCCGCTGAAGCGGCGGCGACGTCGCGGTCCGTTACCTGTGTCCCGGCATCGTGGGACGTGTAACGCAGGAACACCCGGTTATAGCGCCAGTCCAGGTCCGGATGATGGTTCTGTTCTTCTGCGATCTGCCCGACGGCGGCAATAAGGGCCAGCGCGTCAGCCGCCGTCGAGGTCTTGAATACCGTGACGAGTCCGTCCAACTGGTACCTCCAGTCGGGGAGGTCCGCAAGGACGGCGTCGATGACCGCCCTGGACAGTGGATCTTCCGTGTCTGCCACAGCTGCTCCTAGCTAACAGTCGGCGTCAGGGTTATCAGTCGGCCATCAGGCCCGGGTCCTAGAGGAACTCTGCCCGGCCTTCCATGGCAGAGGATGCCAAGGCGTGTTCCCTGCGCGGAATCCGGCCCGCTTGCTTGGCCAGCCTACCGGCGATCACGGCGTGTTTGAAGGCTTCGCCCATCTGCACGGGGTTCTGCGCACGGGTGACCGCGGTGGCGAGCAGGACGGCGTCGCAACCGAGTTCCATGGCCAGCGCAGCGTCCGAGGCTGTACCGATTCCGGCGTCGAGCACTACGGGAACCGAAGCGCGCGAGACGATCAGTTCGATGTTGTGCGGATTCAGAATTCCCAGGCCCGTTCCGATCGGCGAACCCAGGGGCATGACAGCCGTGGCTCCCAGATTTTCCAGCCGAAGCGCCAGCACGGGGTCATCGTTCGTGTAGGCAAAGACCTTGAAACCGCGGTTGACCAGCTGTTCCATGGCGTCCACCAGTTCCACGGCATCAGGCAGAAGCGTGTGCTCGTCGGCAATGACCTCCAGTTTGACCCAGTCCGTCTCCAACGCCTCACGGGCAAGTTCGGCTGTCATGACGGCGTCCTTCGCAGTGAAACACCCTGCCGTGTTCGGAAGGACCCTGATGTTGTGATCCACCAGGAGCTGAAACAGCGAGCCTGTCTCGGCCGGCGAGTATCGGCGCATGGCAACTGTGGTGAGTTCCGTACCCGAGGCCAGCAGAGCAGCGCCCAGCCCGTCGAGGCTCGGGGCGCCCCCAGTGCCCATGATGAGGCGCGAGCCGAACTCAACACCGTCAATCACCAATGCATCGGTGTGAACGTCAATGTTTGTTGTGGTCATGGTTCAGCCTCCCTGTACTGCGGTCACGAGTTCGAGTTCATCGCCGTCTGCGAGCGCCGTGGCAGCCCACTGGCTGCGCGGAACCACTTCGGAGTTGCGGGCGACGGCGACACCCAGCTTGCCGCCGTCGGTCGCCTGTCCGAGGTGGTCCAGAACGCGGCCGGTGATGGCGGTGACGAGGGTGCTGACTGAGGCGTTATCCGACACTGCGTGGTCGGCGCCATTGAGTTTGATGTTCATGCTGGGTCCTTGCTGGCGATGGGTGTGGCGGACGTCAGGAGTCGTGGTGTTGATCCGATGCCGGTAGCGGTGTGGCCGGCGGTGAACCGGTCCGGCCGGAACCTGGTCCATCTGGGATCTGTGATGCCCTCCATCAGCTGAGCGGTGATCTTTGCCGCTGCAGGCATCAGGAGGACACCGTGGCGGAAGAAACCAGTGGCGATCACAAGCCCGGCGACGTCGCCGTCGTGCCCGGCGGCGCGTCCCAGCAGCGGTGCGTTGTCCGGGGTTCCGGGGCGGGCACGGGCTGTGGCTTCCAGGAGTTCCAGCTCGGCGACCGCAGGAACCAGGACCTGGGCGTCGCGCAGCAATTGGTACACACCGCCGGCGGACACGGCATTGGACGATGCCGAGAGGCCATCCTCACGTTGGGTGGCTCCGATCACCACAGTGCCGTCCTCACGGGGCACGATGTATACGGGAACTCCACGCACCATGCCGCGGACTGTGGAGGTGACCAGCGGCCTGAGGTGTTCGGGGACACGGAGTCGGAGAATGTCGCCATAGACGGGGCGCAACGGGAGGGCGAGTCCGTCCGGCAGGCCGGCGAGGCCGGCAGCACCCAGGCCGTTCGCCACCACGGTCTCCTCCGCGCGAATCACGTGGCCGGATGCGACCGTGGCTCCGCAGACCCTGTCATCGTCCCAGTCGAGCCTGACAGCCGACGAGGCCATGGCGAAGCCATCGGCTGCGCCGCCGACCCAGCTGGCGTCTGCTGGTGTGTGTGCCGCAAGGCTTGCGATGAGGCGACGGGCAAGCTTGCGAGGGTCCACCTGATGGTCGGCCGGGATGTCGAACGCACACGAGATTTGCGGGCTCAGGAGCGGTTCCCGCTCGCGTGCCTGGCGAAGCGCCAACGGTTCAACGTCCAGCCCGTTGGCCACCTGCACCGATCGCAGGTCCGCCAGCGCCCGACGGTCCGCGGCATCCGCGCCAACGGCCAGGGTCGACGTCGTGCGGTATCCGGTGCCGTCTCCGTCGGAGGGCAGGAGCGTTCCAACGAAACCCGGCCACAGTCCTGAGGACTCCAACATCAGTTCGAGGAGATCTTCTTCCTGGTAGTGCAATTCGCTGACCGGAGCGAGCATGCCCGCGGCGGCGAACGTGGCGCCGGTGGCTGGTTGAGGATCGATGAGCACGACCGAGCGGCCGCGTCGCCTTGCCTCCTCGGCAATGCCCAGGCCAATGATGCCGCCGCCGATCACGGCAACGTCCGCGTGCAGCAGTTGCGAGGTTCCGGGGGTGTGGTCCGATGCTCCCATGGGTTTCCTTCCCTACGCCGGTATTAGCCGGATCAGGTCAAGCGGTCGGCGCTGAAGCCCTCTCAGCCGGACGGTCATATGACGCAGTCTCGGCTCCCGCAGTACGTGCCCAGTTTAGAGGAACTACTCTGGTTTTCATGACCCAGCATGATGTCCACACCACAGCCCGCCTCTACCTGTGCACCGATGCCCGCAAACAACGAGGCGATTTCGAAGACTTCGTCGACGCCGCATTTGAGGGCGGCGTGGACATCATCCAGCTTCGCGACAAGACGCTCGAGGCCGGAGAGGAACTGGAAGTCCTGGAGGTTCTCCACAAGGTCGCGCACCGCCACGGACGGCTCTGGTCGGTCAACGATCGGGCCGATGTTGCCAGTATTTCCGGGGCTCCCGTATTCCACATAGGACAAAAAGACATCCCCCTCCGAGCCGCCCGCCACCTGCTCCACGACCCCACCGTGATTGGTCTCTCCACCCACACCCCTGAGCAGATTGACGCAGCGATCGCAGCTTCCCCGGGCCGCAGTGGGCTGGACTATTTCTGCGTGGGCCCAGTGTGGGCAACGCCTACCAAACCTGGACGCGCGGCAGTTGGCCTGGACTTGGTCACATATGCCGCAGAAGCCGTGAAGCGGGCTGACGAGGAGACGGTCGGGGGCGTGCTGCTTCCTTGGTTTGCCATCGGCGGCATCGACCTCACCAACGTGGAGCAGGTTGTCGCGGCGGGCGCGAGCCGGATCGTCGTGGTCCGCGCCATCACTGAAGCAGAAGACCCGACGGCGGCAGCCAAGGCGCTGGTCGAAGCCCTCGGCGCGTAGCACAACTGTCCGTTGGGGTCTCTGCCGAACCACTTCAAGCGGTCAGGCCGAGGCCCGTCATGCGTTGACTGTGGCGCCCTGCCAACTCCGCCGTCAAGGCAGTCGCGGTTTCCCGGGCATCCCCTTCACCCCGCAACATGGGACCGAGGAGGGGATGCTCCATGGCCACCCGCTGGGCTTGGGTGAGCGCCTCTCCCACCAGCCGTCGGCCCCACAAGGCAAGTCTCGAGGACAAACGGGGGTCCTCTGACAGGGCCCGACGCAGCAGGACCCGTAGAACCTCCGTGGCCTGATCGGAAGCGGTAATTTTCTCGACGAACTCCTGGGTCCCCGCATCGAGGTAGGCCGCCACCGCCCGATAGAAATCGGACGATACGGTGTCGATCACGTACGCCTTCATGATGGACTCAAACCAGTCACCGGGCCTGGTCCGCTCATGGAAATGGTCAAACGAGCGCTGGAACGGGAGCATGGCCTCGTCGGGGTCTATCCCCAACCCGTTGAGCCTGGCAGTGACCATGGCGAAATTTCCGTAGGCACCCACGGCAATTTTGGCCAGAACCGCCCGGTCATGCAGCGTCGGCGCATATCTGGAGTCCGAGGACAGCCTGCCGAAGGCTGACAACTCGCCGTAAGCCATGGCTCCGAGCATCTCCGCCACGAGGTGCCCAGGGGAAGGAATGCCAGACCAGGATGTGCCCATGATCCAAGACTATCCGCCGATTTCGGGCTAACCTGATTTTCGTGCCACATCATCGGATAGCGCCCAACGTCACCGACGCATCGAACCAGCTCGCAGAGGCATTTGCCGCGTTGAGGACCGAGCTGGAGCTCCCGGGGGTCTACCCTTCTGCGGCCGTTGAGGAAGCCCGCGAGTCCGTGGAACACCATGGGCTGCCGGATCGGGATCTGCGTGACGTTCCCTTTGTGACAATCGACCCCGCAACGTCCACGGACCTGGACCAGGCGCTCTTCATCGATCGTGACGGTGAGGGGTACAAGGTTCTCTACGCGATCTCGGATGTCCCGTCTTTTGTAGCTCCCGGCGGGGCCCTGGATGCCGAAACACGGCACCGCGGACAGACGTTCTATGCACCGGATGGCAGGATCCCGCTCCACCCCGAGGTCATCAGCGAGAACGCCGGAAGCCTGTTGGCCGACCAGGATTGCGCGGCATACGTCTGGGAGTTTGCGCTCGACGCCGAGGCCAACGTCGTGTCCGTCCGTGTTGCCAGGGCAACAGTCCGCAGCCGCGCCAAGCTCAGCTACAAGGGAGCCCAGGAAGAGATTGACGCCGGCACGGCGCCTCCGGTTCTCCAGCTCCTCAAGGAGGTTGGACTCAAGCGCGTTGAGCTCGAGCGCTTGCGCGGTGGAGCCAGCCTCAACATGCCTGAACAGGAGATCGTCCAAGTGACGGATTCCGGAGGATACAGAATCGTAGCTGCGCCTTCTCTCCCCGTTGAAGACTGGAACGCCCAAATCTCCCTGATGACCGGAATGGCCGCCGCGCAGCTGATGCTCGACGGAAAAGTCGGCATCCTGCGCACCATGCCAGCGCCGGAAGAACGTTCCCTGCTCCACTTCAAACGCCAAACAAAGGCACTCGGCAAGCCATGGGACGGAGAGGTCAGTTATGGCGAATACTTGCGGACCTTGGACGCCTCGGACCCGAGACAACTCGCCATCCTGCATTCAGCGGGCATGTTGTTCCGCGGCGCAAGCTATACCCCGTTCGACGGCGAGGTTCCGGCCAACGTCATCCAGTCGGCCATCGGCGCACCCTATGCCCACACCACCGCTCCCCTGCGGCGGCTCATCGATCGTTTCGTCTTGGTGATCTGCGAGGCACTGAGCAATGACCAACAGATCCCTGGCTGGGCCCGCGAAGCACTTCCTTCCCTTCCTGAGATTATGGCGGGCTCGGACCAACTGGCCTCCAAGCTGGAGCGGATGGCCTTGGATGCGGTTGAAGCCGCGCTTGCTGTGAACCACATCGGCCAGGAGTTCGAGGCGGTTGTTATTTCCGGTTCGAAGCCGCCCAACGGCAACGGCAACGGCAACGGTCCTTCCGGCATTGTGCAGATCGCGGAGCCTGCAGTGACTGCCCGCTGCGAGGGCGAACTTGAGCCTGGCACCAAGGTCAGGGTGAAGCTTGTGAAGGCGGACATCGCCACGCGGGAGATCCGTTTTCAACTTCTTCCCTAGCGCAGATCCGCCCCGATCCGGGCTTTGAGGCTCCCAGAGGATAGACTGACCCTGTAGTAATGGATGCCCGGTCGTTGATTCAGTTCATTTTTGAAGTCAACAAGCCCGCCCCTACGCGATCTTGAGATGTGCCCGCTGGTCACCAGTGCCAGTACTTAGATAGCCCGCGATCGGCTTCCACTGGATTTGCTTGTGCGCCCGTTGTGCTCCGGTACGGCTCCGCCGCCGCCGTTGAGCACGCAGCGCCAATGCCCAAATGAATAAGGAAACTCCCCTGTGAGTGAATTGCACACCCATGAAGTCTTGACCGACTCCACCGGAACCGAATCGATCGAACCCGAGGAAACCATTACCTCGGACGAGACACCCCATGAGATCGAAGAAAAGTCCTTCGCTGACTACAACGTCCGTGCCGACATCGTCGAATCGTTGGCCGACGCAGGCATCACCCACCCGTTCCCCATCCAGGCCATGACGCTGCCTGTGGCCCTCAGCGGCCACGACATCATCGGCCAGGCCAAGACCGGTACCGGCAAGACCCTTGGTTTCGGTATCCCTGCCCTCCAGCGCGTTGAAGGCCGGGATGACGCAGGCTACGCCAAGCTCGCAGTGCCGGGTGCCCCCCAGGCGTTGGTGATCGTTCCAACCCGTGAACTCGCAGTCCAGGTTGCCAATGACCTCCAGACGGCGTCCCGCAAGCGCAACGCCCGCATCGCCACCATCTACGGCGGCCGCGCCTACGAGCCCCAGATCGACGCCCTCCAGAAGGGTGTCGAAATTGTTGTCGGAACACCCGGCCGCCTGATCGACCTCTACAAGCAGAAGCACCTGAGCTTGAAGAACGTCAAGATGGTCATCCTGGATGAGGCCGACGAAATGCTGGACCTTGGCTTCCTCCCGGACGTCGAGACGCTGATCGCCGGAACCCCTGCCGTCCGCCAGACCCTGCTCTTCTCCGCCACGATGCCGGGCCCCGTGATCGCGATGGCCCGCCGCTACATGACGCAGCCGACGCACATCAGGGCAGCTGACCCCAACGACGAAGGCCTCACCAAGCGCGACATCCGTCAGCTCATTTACCGTGCGCACAGCATGGACAAGACGGAGGTCGTGGCCCGCATCCTCCAGGCCCGCGGCCGGGGCAGGACCATCATCTTCACCAAGACCAAGCGCACCGCCGCGAAGGTTGCCGAAGAGCTCGTGGACCGCGGGTTCGCCGCTGCCGCCATCCACGGCGACCTCGGCCAAGGTGCCCGTGAGCAGGCCTTGCGTGCCTTCCGCAACAACAAGGTGGACGTTCTGGTCGCCACCGACGTCGCAGCCCGCGGCATCGACGTCGACGACGTCACCCACGTCATCAACTATCAGTGCGTTGAAGACGAGAAAATCTACCTGCACCGCGTGGGACGTACGGGTCGTGCAGGAAACAAGGGCACCGCTGTCACGTTCGTGGACTGGGACGACATGCCCCGCTGGGGCCTCATCAACAAGGCTCTGGGACTCAGCGTTCCGGAACCCATCGAGACGTACTCCTCCTCGCCGCACTTGTACGAGGACCTGGACATTCCCGAGGGCACCAAGGGCCGCCTTCCCCGCAACAAGCGCACCCTTGCTGGTGTCGACGCCGAGGTCCTCGAAGACCTTGGCGAGACGGGCAAGAAGAACTCCGGTTCCGCCCGTGGCAGCCGCGACGGCGGGCGTGGACGCGATGGTAGCCGTGGCCGCTCCGACTCGGCCAGCAGCGAGTCAAAGGGCGACTCCGGGCGCAACCGCACGCGCCGCCGTCGTACCTCCGACGGCGATGCAGCCCCGGCCTCAGCAGGGGAAGCCAAGGCTCCCGTTGCTGAAGGTGCTGAGAAGCCTGCACGGTCGCGCCGTACGCGCACGCGCCGCCGCAACGGCGAAGTCGTATCGGGCGAAACGGCCGGCGCGCAGTCCGGTAACTCCGAGGCCTAAATCCCTCAATGACTGAAACTGTTTGGGCGCCGGACGGCGGCAATCTGGTGGTGCACGCGGACAACGCGGAATTCCTCCCGACGCTGCCGGACGGCGCCTTCACACTCATTTACGTGGACCCGCCATTCAATACCGGCCGGGTCCAGCGCCGCCAGGAAACCCGCATGGTCCGCAACGCGGACGGCGACGGCGACCGGGTCGGCTTCAAGGGCCGTTCCTATGACACCATCAAGGGCGCCCTGCACAGCTACGACGACGCTTTCAGCGACTACTGGTCGTTCCTGGAGCCAAAGCTCGTTGAAGCGTGGCGCCTACTGGCCGACGACGGCACCTTGTACCTGCACCTCGACTACCGTGAAGTGCACTACGCCAAGGTCATGCTGGATTCAATTTTCGGCAGGGAATGCTTCCTGAACGAGATCATCTGGGCCTACGACTACGGCGCCCGCGCCAAAAACCGCTGGCCCACCAAGCACGACAACATCCTGGTGTACGTCAAGAACCCCGCAAAATACCACTTCGACAACGCCGAAGTGGACCGCGAGCCGTACATGGCACCCGGCTTGGTCACGCCCGCCAAACGCGAGCGTGGGAAGCTCCCCACGGACGTCTGGTGGCACACGATCGTCTCGCCGACGGGCCGGGAAAAGACCGGCTACCCCACCCAGAAGCCTGAGGGACTGGTGCGCAGGATCGTCACGGCATCAAGCCGTGAGGGCGATTGGTGCCTTGACTTCTTTGCGGGCTCCGGGACCCTGGGCGCGGTCGCGGCCAAGCTCGGCCGCAATTTCGTGTGCGTCGACCAGAACGAGCAGGCCATCGAGGTCATGCGGAAGCGGCTGGGCGCCAAAGCGTCCTTCCACCCCAATTAGTTCGCGTTTGCTGGTCAGCCGCACCCGTGCATCAATTGGATTCCCTGGTCGTCCTGCCTGTTTTCCAGGACTGCTCCGTGGGAATCACACAATGCGTTGACCAGCAGCGCGAAGCCTTGGCCGTTCTCAAAATTCCCTCCACCGCCCGGCACATCAGGCACGGTTCCTGGAGGGATGAACACCCAGGCGCCCCAAGCTTCCACGTAGCCCCAGTTGCCGCTGAAGTGGACGTTACTGCTGATGTCCGGAATAAATACCCACTCAGTCCCTGTGTAGGCCGGGCGGCTCACGTTATTACAGTCCAGGGCATTTGCTGTGGCAGGGATGAACATTAAAGCGGCTGCAAGGGCTGTTGCAGCCAAGGATTTCTTGAACATGATTGCTCCATCGAGAGTGATTTCTTGCGATGAGACCTTCAGTGGTGCGGCCCAGCCCGCCTCCCCCACGAGCGCCAGACTACTCTTCCCGCGGAGCACGTCAAGATACTTTCCGAACACGGGGACCGCAACGTTGGTCCTCGTTTATGGCCGGACAACCTGCGTTCCAGTGCCCAGCTGCTCAATCATCTCCAGGACCCCGGGAGCTGTCAGGTTCTCCCCCAGCCGGTTCGGTTTCCCTGCCCCGTGATAATCCGAGGACCCAGTGATGAGCAGGCCGTTCTTTGCCGCCAACGCACGCAAGTAGTCCCGGCCCGCCTCCGGATTGTCCCGGTGCTCGATCTCCAGGCCCAACAGTCCAGCGTCGATCATCTCGCGATATGTGCGGTCCCCTACTACACGCCCTCTGGCCGACGCCACCGGGTGGGCGAACACCGGCACGCCGCCGGCGGCACGCACAAGTTCGACGGCGATGGCTGGGTCCGGCGCGTAATGCTGTACGAAGTAGCGCGAATGTGAGGTCAGGATGGAGGCGAATGCCTCGGATCGGTCCGCGACCACCCCGGCCGCAACCAAGGCGTCGGCGATGTGGGGGCGGCCCACTGTTGCCCCAGGGGCTACATGGTGGATGACGTCGTCCCAGCTCAGTGGATAATCCTCGGACAACAGCGTGACCATACGCTCGGCCCGGGTCAACCGAGCGTCTTTGGATTTGGTGATTTCCTCCAGCAACCCCGGGTGCGTTGGATCGTGGAGGTAACTGAGCAAATGCACGCTGATCCCCTGCTGGGTCCGGCACGAGATTTCCATCCCGGGAACCAGGGCGATCCCCTCTTCCTTTGCCGCTGCAGCGGCCTGCGCCCAGCCATCCGTGGAGTCGTGGTCGGTGAGTGCAACCACGTCCAAGCCTGCCGCGGCGGCCGAAATCATCACCCCGGCCGGTGTCTCGGTTCCATCGGAAACATTCGAGTGCGCATGCAGGTCTATCCTCACTTTCCCAGCCTATGGGATGCAGGCCTGCATGGAGCGTTGCGCCGTTGGCCTCCTCACGTAACTGGTGGGACGATGTAACGGTGAACGATGCCGAAAACACCCAGAACTCTGCCTCCCAGCCCCTGCAAGAGCGCGTCAACAACCGCTCACAGAGGCCCACGTCCGATGCCTTCAAGGCATTCATGGCCAGCAATTGGGCACCCGCGCCGCAGGTGACCCCTGCTCGTGACGCCGTAGCAGACCATGCCGCCAACCGCCGTCGCACCATTTCCGAACTGTTCAAGGGCGAACGGCTCGTTGTCCCGGCCGGTCCGCTGAAGGTCCGTTCCAACGACTGCGACTACCGTTTCCGCCCGCACTCCGGCTTCGCCCACCTCACCGGTTTGGGCTTGGACCACGAGCCCGACGCCGTACTCATCCTCGAGCCTGTGGCGGAAGGAAAAGGCGACGACGGCGGTCACCACACTGCGACGCTCTACTTCCGCCCGCTGGCTGGCCGCGATACCGAACAGTTCTACGCGGACTCCCGCGCAGGCGAGTTCTGGATCGGCGCCCGCCCCACCCTGGCCGAATTCGAAGCACGGCTGGGCCTGCCCACCGCGCACATCTCCGAACTCGAAATGGCCATCACCAAGAACGTGGGAGCCCCGGAAATCGGTGGCATCTCCATCCGCCTGGTCCGCAAGGTGGACGAGAACATCGACGCCCTGGTGGACACTGCCCGCTACAACACAGCCAAGGACCCGGAAAACCTGGACCTCGGCGCACTCGACGCCCTCGACGAGAAGCTCAGCGAAGCGCTCTCCGAACTGCGCCTGATCAAGGACGCATGGGAAATCGAACAGATGAAGGTTGCCGTCGCCGCCACCGTGGAAGGCTTCGCCGACGTGGTTCGCGCGCTCCCCCGTGCCCTGACCCACAAGCGCGGCGAGCGTGTTGTTGAAGGCGCCTTCTTTGCCCGCGCCCGCGAAGAAGGCAACGAACTCGGCTACGACACCATCGCCGCTTCCGGCAACAACGCAACCGTGCTGCACTGGAACCGCAACTCCGGAACGGTCAACGCCGGCGAACTGCTGCTGCTCGACGCGGGTGTGGAAGCCGATTCGCTGTACACCGCCGACGTCACCCGTACCCTCCCGGCCAACGGCACCTTCTCCGACGTGCAGCGCAAGGTCTACGAAGCCGTCCTTGACGCCGCCGACGCCGGTTTCGCCGCCGCGCGCCCGGGCGTGAAGTTCCGCGACATCCACACCGCTGCCACCACCGTCCTGGCCGAGCGCCTCGCCGAATGGGGCCTGCTGCCGGTTTCCGTGGAAGAGGCCACCAGCCCCGAAGGCCAGCAGCACCGCCGCTGGATGCCGCACGGAACCAGTCACCACCTCGGCCTTGACGTCCACGACTGCGCCCAGGCCAAGCGTGAGCTCTACCTCGATGGCACCCTCACCGAAGGCATGGTCTTCACGATCGAGCCCGGCCTTTACTTCAAGAACGAGGACCTCGCCATTCCCGCCGAATACCGCGGCATTGGCGTCCGGATCGAAGACGACATCCTCATGACAGCCGACGGTCCGGTCAACCTCAGTGCCGCACTGCCGCGCAAGGCCGACGACGTCGAGTCCTGGATGGCCGGCATCTACCAGGAAGCCGCGGGCTAGCCTTCAGGCGCCACATCCGACCATAAGAAAGGGAAGGTCACCGGATCACCGGTGGCCTTCCCTTCTTGCCTCTTTTGTCGATCCGTCGCTACTGCTTGGACGAACCATCGGCGTCGGATTGCTGGCCATCCTGCTGGGGAGCGTTCTGTGGTTCGTTGACGCGCACGCCGTACTGCGGGCGGCCGTCAGGCAGGTCCGGGTAGCGCACGGCAGCGGGAGCCGGGTTCTGGGCCGGCTGGTCGGCCGGAGAAGACTGGCCGTACTGCGGCGCCTGACTGGCAGGAGCACCAGGCTCGCTGGCTTCGGGTCCCCGCTGGCCGTAGGGGTCATTCCAGGTGGCCGGGCGTTCGGGTGCCTGTCCTGGCTGCTGGAACGGCGCATTCTGCGGGTTGTAGTTGCGCGCCTGGCCGGTCGCCGCTTCCGAAGGGTTCATCGGCAACTGGTGCAGGAGCCTGCGTGCCTCGTGCGCCGCCTCGAAGGCAACGATGACGTCATAGTTGGTGGCCACCACTTGGCTGGTGGACGTGAAGTCGCGCTTGCCGCGCTGCGTGGCATACGTGACGATGCCGAACAGCATGAAGAACGCGGCACCCATGAGCACCGAGGTGATGATCGAGAAGGGCCCGCCGGCGGGAGTGAAGAAGGACAACATGACGCCGACGAAGAGGCCGAACCACATGCCGCTCAAGGCCCCGGACAAGGCCACGCGCGGGTAGCTCAACCGACCGGTGACACGCTCCACCATCTTGAGGTCGTTGCCTACGATCGAAACGAGCTGGACCGGGAACTGCTGGTCCGCCAGGTAGTCCACCGCCTTCTGGGCATCCAAATACGAGGTGTACGAGCCCACGACGTCGCCTTGCGGGACGCTACGGGATTCCTCAGCGGCCTTGGGAGCACCAAAAATGTTAGACATAGCCCCATTGTGTCTCATGGACATGTGAAGAGGCTGGAATTCAGCTAAAAGAGAGCAGACTCGGTAGCCTGTAAACATGAGCACACATCCCTCACGCGTCTTTGTCGCGCGCTTGCTCGGACTGGACGTCTTCGACCCCTTGGGCGATCGTCTGGGCCGATTGCGCGATGTGGTTGTGCTCTCCCGCGGGACGCGCGGGGCACCCCACGTTGTGGGCATCGTCGTCGAAGTGCCTGGCAAGAAGCGTGTCTTCGTTCCCATGACCCGCATTACGTCCATCGACCAAACGCAGATTATCTGCACAGGTTTGGTTAACCTCCGCCGCTTCGAGCAACGCGGTGCTGAGACCTTGGTGGTCGCCGAGATGTTCGACCGCCGGGTTACCCTTGCCGATGGCAGCGGCGACGCCACGATCGAGGACATCGCCATGGACCAGCACCGTTCCAAGGACTGGTTTGTCAGCAAGTTGTTCGTCCGCCGCGGTCACTCCTTGTCGCCCTTGAGCCGCCTCCGCCGCAATGAAACCCTGATTATCGACTGGGCAGATGCCCAGACCGGGGCTCGCAACGAGCCCCAGGCGGCCACGCAGTTCGTTGCCACCCACGAAGACCTCAAGCCTGCCGACTTCGCCGAGGCCCTCCAGGAGATGAGCGACAAGCGCCGCTTCGAAGTGGCCAGCGAACTGCAGGATGAGCGTCTTGCAGACGTTCTGCAGGAACTCCCCGAAGACGACCAGGTGGAAATCCTGTCCGCCTTGGATGTTGAGCGTGCCGCGGATGTTCTTGAAGAGATGGACCCGGACGACGCCGCGGACCTCCTGGCCGAACTCCCCACGGCCCAAGCTGAAGAACTGCTGCAGTTGATGGAGCCCCAGGAAGCCGAAGATGTCCGCCGCCTCCTGGAATACGACGAAGACACCGCCGGTGGCCTGATGACTCCGGTGCCGGTGATCCTCCCGCCGGAAGCCACAGTGGCTGAAGCCTTGGCCCATGTGCGCCGCGAGGAACTGTCGCCCGCGTTGGCATCCTCCATTTTCATTGCACGTCCGCCCTTGGAGACGCCCACGGGGCGTTTCCTTGGCGTCGTCCACATACAGCAGCTCTTGCGCTTCCCACCGCCGGAACCCCTGGGCAACCTCGTGGACAAGAACCTGGAACCCCTCTCGGATCAGGCCCACATCAGCGAGGTAGCCCGGACCCTGGCCACGTACAACCTCAACTCGCTTCCCGTCGTCGACGACGACGGCCGTCTTGTGGGGGCGGTGACTGTTGATGACGTGCTGGATCACCTGTTGCCCGATGACTGGCGCGCCCACGAGGACGACGCCCCTATAAGGAAACTTGGAGGCCGCATTGGCTGATAACAACGCCTCACGATCCTCCAAGTCCTCGGGACGTGCAAGCAGCGCATTCGCCGGCCTGGATACGCCCCTGAGCGGGCGCAAACGCATTCTTCCGAAGTTCTCACCGGATCCGGACGCTTTCGGCAACGCGACCGAGGGCTTCGCCCGTTTTATGGGCACCCCGACGTTCCTGGTCTACATGACGATCTTCTGCGTGTTCTGGCTCGCCTGGAACACGTTCGCGCCCACGGACTGGCAGTTTGACCGGGTGGAACTGGGCTTCACTCTGTTGACCCTGATGTTGTCACTCCAGGCCTCCTACGCGGCTCCCCTGCTGCTGCTCGCGCAAAACCGCCAAGATGACCGGGACCGCGTATCGCTTCAGCAGGACCGCCAGCGGGCAGAACGGAATCTCTCCGACACCGAATACCTGACCCGTGAACTTGCCTCTCTGCGGATTGCACTCCGGGAAGTAGCCACCCGCGACTACGTCCGCGCAGAACTCCGGAGCCTGTTGGAAGACATGCTCGAAGCCCAGGAAGAACTCCGCGAGGCCGACACCGGGACCGAAAGCAGCGAATCGCCACGCGAGAAGGTCAAGGAAAAGCTGAAGGAAAAGCGTGACAAATCCCGCGGCCCGCGGACACAGCAGATCCCCAAGATCCGTCCGCAGCAGTCCGGGCCGCAACACTCCTCCGCAAGTCCCCCCGCTACCGAGAAGCCGGAAAGCCGAGCCTGACCGTATGAGCACCCCTTCTGCCGAGGCGCTCCAGGCTGCCTTGGCTACCGTCATTGATCCCGAACTCCGCCGCCCCATCACCGAACTCGGCATGGTGGACTCTGTCTCTGCCTCAGCCGACGGCACCGTTCACCTTGCCGTCCTGCTGACCATCGCCGGATGCCCTCTCCGGGAAACCATCACGGAGGACGCCACCAACGCCCTCTCCAGGGTCTCCGGAGTGACGGGCGTCGACGTCGAGCTCAAGGTCATGACCCAGGCCCAACGCGAGGCCTTGAAAGAACAATTGCGCGGACCGGGCGGGCAGCGCGGCATTCCGTTCACCAAGCCCGGTTCATTGACCAAGGTGTACGCGGTGGCCAGTGGTAAGGGAGGTGTAGGCAAGTCCTCCGTCACGGTCAACCTGGCCTGTGCATTGGCAGCCCAGGGGCTTCGCGTCGGCATTGTTGACGCCGACGTCCATGGCTTCTCTGTGCCCGCCCTCATGGGCATTACGCAAAAACCAACCCAGGTTGACGACATGATCCTGCCGCCCGTGGCCTACGGGGTGAAAGTGATCTCCATCGGCATGTTCGTTGCCGGCAACCAGCCTGTGGCTTGGCGCGGGCCGATGCTGCACAGGGCCTTGGAACAGTTCCTCACCGACGTATATTTCGGCGACCTCGATGCCCTGTTCCTGGACCTCCCGCCGGGCACTGGCGATATCGCCATTTCCGTGGCCCAACTCTTGCCGAACGCAGAGATCCTGGTGGTCACCACTCCCCAGGCTGCTGCGGCAGATGTCGCGGAGCGTGCCGGAACCATTGCTACGCAGACCGGGCAGAAGGTGGCGGGCGTCATCGAGAACATGTCCTTCCTGGAAATGCCCGACGGCGGCCGCATGGAACTGTTCGGAAGCGGAGGAGGCGCCCTCCTGGCAGAGCGACTCAGCGCCGCCGTGGGCAGCGACGTACCTCTCCTGGGCCAGATCCCTTTGGACATCCAGTTGAGGGAAGGCGGGGACGCAGGCAAGCCCGTGGTGCTGGCCGGACCCGACACCGTCGCAGCCCAGGCACTCGAAGGAATCGCGGGCAAGCTGGCCACGCGGCCCCGGGGCTTGTCCGGCATGCCTTTGGGGATCCAGCCCCGCTAAGGGTGCCATTCCACCTCAGCCCATCCAGGGCAGAAAGGCCTGCCGGCTGGCTCCAGACGGCTACGTTGCCAGGTGGCTACGTGGCTACGTGGCTACGTGGCTTCGGAATCGAAAGGCGCGGCTTCGCCGTCGGCAAGTCGTTCGATGGTCCGGACCGGGGCTTTGGGCGTGGATACTTCCACGGCGGCAGCAGCCGCGGCAGCGGGCGCTCCAGCGCTGACCGGCTTGGAGTCATCGTCCAGCAAAGCATCCTTGATGATGCGGCGCGGGTCATACTGCCGGGGGTCATATTTCTTCCAGTCGACTTCATCGATGTCGATGCCGACTTCTTCTTTGATCTGCTCGCGCGCGCCGGAGGCCATACGGCGGACTTCCTTGACCAGGTTCGCAAGCTTTTGAGTGTATTCGGGCAAACGGCTGGGACCGATGACGAGTACGCCGATAATCAGAAGGAGTATGAACTCCGGGCCGTTGATTCCAAACACGCTACGAAGATTACCTTGTCTGTGGTGCCGCTCATAAACCGGCGGGGCGGAGCAAGGTCCGGAGCCCGCGAACGAGCCTGTCGGACCATGCCTCGGAGTCTTGCGCGATCTGTGGAACAAGCATGGATTCCCCTGCCCGGACGAGTTCAGGGACGGCGTCGTCCGCCTTGTCCGCTGGCAGGTCAGAGGTGTAACTGAGGACTGTTGCCGATGTTCGATAGACGGCTTCCCACGGCGTTCCCTGGGTGATGGAAAGCTGCGCGGACGTGGAAGCTGAGGCTGCAGGCAGATCGGTCGCTTTCAGGTGCTCCTCCACTACCGTGGCGTAGTGGCCATTGCTTTCCAGCCGGAGCTCCACGGCCGGGTGGCCGTTGTGCATGGTGGCCTGAGCCGAAACCACCCGGAAGCCCATCGCTGAGAGTTCCGGGCAGGCCCAGCCGTCGTCGCGGAGCATGTCCAACTGATCTGAACTGAGACTGACCGTACTCCCGGCCGTGAACGCGGGCATCGCTGCGCCGTCCGAGTGGCCGCTGGTCAGAGCCCCGGATAGCAATCCCACGTCGTTGTTCCCGGCAAGCCGCGCCTCCGGCACGGGTTCGCCCCCGACGGCGTAGGCGGCTACGGCAAGTACGCCGGCGCTGACGGCCAAGCCGCCAGCTGCGACCCCCGCCATGCGGAGGCCACGCCACGTTCCCGGGCGTGAGGTGCCAGGCACAGCCAGGAAGTCCGGCTCTTGAGCGAGTCTTTCAGTGTGCTGAATCAGGCGGGCGGCCAGATCCTGGCTGGCCTCGGGCACGGACGCGCCACGGAGACGTTCGAGATACTGCCGCTCACGGTGCAGCGCGGACTTGCACTGCTCGCACGACTCTAAATGTTCAGGGCTTCGCGTGTGGCGCAGGGCAGCCAGTTTGCGCCGGGAAAACACGCCCGGTCCCAGTTTGCGTGGAGCCATTGACGGCCTAATGGAGACTTGCGATGCGTGGCATCTTCAGACGCGGCTTGCGTGCCTCGACCGGGCGTGGATCGCGGTGGGCGAGTTTCTCGCGCAGCATGGTGCGGCCACGGTGGATACGGGACCTGACGGTCCCCAGCTTCACGCCGAGCGCCTCGGCCACTTCGTCGTACGAAAGACCCTCAAGGTCGCAGAGCACGACGGCGGCACGGAAGTCGGGGGGCAGTTCTTCCAGTGCGCGCTGGACGTCGAGATCCAGGTTGTTGTGCTCGAAGCTCTGCTCAGGGCCGGGCTCCTTGCCAGGCAGGCGGGACTCTGCATCCTCTGCCAACGCGTCAAAGCGGATGCGGCTCTTGCGCCGGGCTTGGTCAAGGAACAAGTTGGTGGTGATCCTGTGCAGCCAGCCGTCCAGGGTTCCGGGCTTGAAGTTCTCCAGCGAACGGAACACCCTGACGAAGACCTCCTGCGTGAGGTCTTCGGCGTCGAACTTGTTGCCGGTGAGGCGATAGGCAAGGCGATACACCTTTGCGGAGTGGTTCGCCACCACTTCCTCCCAACTGGGCATGACCCAGTCAGATACGGCCTCAAGGCTTTCCGATGTTTGGACTGGCGCAGCATGCGATGCCGGCATCGTCCACTCCCCTCAAACTGTGGTTCACCGCAACTGGTTCGGTGCCGCCCACCACGTGGATGGCCGGACCAATATCATCCCAAGCTTGTCTGGGAATTACCTGACCGAAGCACGATTTCCACGCAAGGCGAAATACGACGCCGGACACAGCCACGGGGCGGCAACGAACACCGGGTTTGCCGGGCAGAACACAGTACTCTGGTACAAACACCCCCTACGCGCGGAAAGCGAACCTTCATGAGTGCCGACAAGTCAACCAGCTGGTCCTATGCAGAAGATCTGCCTGCTGAGGATGACGTCTTGTTGCGCGCCCGGGAGAGGTCCTTCGAACTCGGTGTTACTCCCATCAGCCCAGGCGTTGGGGCCGTGCTCACGGTGCTCGCAGCGGCCTCGAAAGCCCAGACCGTAGTTGAGGTGGGATCCGGTGCCGGCGTGTCCGGCGTCTGCCTTCTGCGCGGCCTCGGCCCACAGGCCGTCCTGACCACCATCGACGTCGACGTCGAACACCTCAAAGCCGCGCGCGAGGCATTCCTTGAATCCGGGAGCCCCGCCAACCGGACGCGCACCATTTCGGGCAGGGCTGCGGATGTGCTGCCCCGCCTGACTGACGCCGCGTACGACCTCGTCTTCATTGACGCGGACAAGCCCAACTTTCCGAGCTACGTGGAGCAGGCCGTCCGGTTGCTGAAGTCGGGCGGCACCCTGGTCATCAATGACGCACTGGACAAGGACCGGGTAGCCAACCCGGCGGCACGGGATACCACCACCGTGGTGCTGCGCCACGTTGGCAAGGCCATCCGCGACGACGAACGCCTGGCATCCGCGATGCTTCCCACCGGCGACGGCCTGTTGGTCGCCGTCAAGAAATAGCCACTCCGATTTCCGTTCGGCATCAACAAAAAAGCAGGGCCCCGGCTCCCGCCGGGCCCTGCTTTGTGAATCCGTAACTGCGAATCTATTCAGTAACGCCAACCAGGCATTCCTTGAGGTTCTCCGCTTCCGCGGCGTTGAGCTCGACCACAAGTCGTCCTCCGCCTTCGAGCGGCACACGCATAATCAGGCTGCGTCCCTCTTTGGTTACTTCCATAGGGCCGTCGCCAGTACGTGGTTTCATAGCCGCCATTAGGAAAATCCCCTCCATTTGTCCCAGGTCACGCCCAACCCGGCCGGGCTGGATCCGCGTCGCAATTGCAGCCGGCGGCAACGCTTGGGAGGCCGCCTTGGCCGGGCACCGTTTGAGTGCTTTGTCCTTGCTCGTAGTTCATTATCCCGTACTTACCCGTCCGTAGCGAATCAATGGACTAATTGTGCGGGCTTTGTACAAATTGCCGATCCGGGACAAAGCGCCTTGTCAGGGCGGGTAGTCGCCACCTCCGGGCAACTGCGCCCACGCCCACAGCCACACGACCCAGACGATTTGAAGCAGGACGAACATCACCACGACGGTCCCCCGGTATGCCTTCGACCTCGACAACAGCGCTGCGCCGAGCGCCAAGGGGAACAGCGGCAGGAGCATCCGGAATGTGCTGGTCTGGGGATGCAGGAACAGCAGCAGATACCCCATGTAGCTCGCACACCACAGCCGCAGCTCGGTGCCAAGAGCCCTGACCGGCTTGGACGTCATCAGCAGGACGAACAACCCGGCGAAGACGAAGGGCGCCAGTACACCCAGAACGGGGCCGAACAGCATCCTTCCGGTATCGAACCAGGGTTTGAACGGCACCAGGTCGTGGCCGCGCCATGCGGTTTCCGTCCGCGTGTACGCGGTCGGGTCGCCAGTGACGGCCCAAGCGATGGTCGGCCAAGCCAGGGCTCCCATGCAGGTAACTAGACCAAGGACGGCGAGGGCCACAAGCTCACGGGCTGACGTTCCCGGACTTGTTGGACTGCCAGGGGGTGGACGGAAACGCAGCCATAGCCGCCGCAGGAACAGCAGGCCCAGCATTGCTGCGAACGGAACCCCCGTAGGTCTGGAAAGACACATCAACAGGACTACGGGGATGGCCATCAGATAGTGACGCCGGACCACCAGCAGCAGCGCCGCTGCCAGGAGCAGGAGGTTCAGGGACTCTGCGTACGGTACCTGCAGGATCGGAGAAACCGGGAAAGTGGACACAAAAACCACTCCCCACATGGCCGTACGCCTGCCGGCAAACTCACCGAACAACCTGAAGATCACCAGGGCTGCCCCCAGGCCGGCCACCATCGCGATCGCCGTCAGTGCCTGCAGCGTTCCGAGTCCAGTGATCGCGCTCAGTCCTCGTGCGAGGAAAGGAAACAACGCATAGAAAGCCCAGGCGTTTTCCTTGACCACCCCGTTCTGGTCTACGGGCAATTCTGACGGGTAGCCGTTGTCCGCCGCTTCCGTATACCAGCGGCCATCCCAGATGGTGATGAAATTCCAGTAGTCAGGTGCCGGCGGGAACCACGGATTCGCACCTTGGTGGATTGCTGCTGCCATGAAGATGGCGGCACTGACCAAGCGCGCTGCAACGAAGACCAGAGCCACTTGCAGCCACCATGGCCATCCCGCTATCCGTTTCGCCGCGGCGGCCAAGCCTCGCGCAAGGTGGACAGCAGGTCCGGCCCCCGTGTCCCGGGAAGGCGCAGGGGAGGTCACGGTGTGGCCCGGCTGGACCCGCCATCCTCCACCCGTGCCTGGGTCAAGGCAGTCAGCCGCCGGATCTCCCGGTCCTTGGCAGCCAGCTGATCGCGAAGCTCATCGAGGACTTGGTCCACCTGGTCCATCCGGTACCCCCGCAGCCCCAGCGCAAAGCGCACGCCATCGACGTCGGAAGCCTTGGCCTCTGACGGCAGCAATACCGGTGGCAGGTTGGGCACGGGATCGTCAAACCCCGCTCCCATCGAACGCCCCCGGACGATTCCAGCTCCGAGAAACAATGCGGCGCCAATAAGGACAATCGCGAGAAACACCAGGAAAAAGCTCACAGCCACCATCGTGCCAGAAAGAGGAGCCTATTCCGGGCGCTGGTTTCCGTTGGTGCCTGCCGGCAGCGGACTCCCATGCAGCACGCGATGTACAGCGTCCGCGGGATCGTCTGCCAACTGGATCAGGTCCAGGTCCTTTTCCGACACCATGCCCTCGCCCACCAGAGTGTCCCGGATCCACTCGATCATGGGGCCCCAGAAGCGGACGCCCAGCAGCACAATCGGGAACGACGTCACCTTGCGCGTCTGCACCAGAACCATGGCTTCGAACAGTTCATCGAGGGTTCCGAGCCCGCCAGGCAACACCACGAAGCCCTGCGCATACTTGACGAACATGGTTTTGCGGGCAAAGAAGTACCGGAAGTTGATGCCCAGGTCCACCCACTGGTTGAGGCCCTGCTCGAAAGGCAACTCGATACCGAGTCCGACGGAGACGCCGTTGCCCTCCACCGCTCCTTTGTTGGCTGCTTCCATGGATCCGGGGCCGCCGCCGGTGATCACGGCGACGCCGGCTTCGGCCAACTTGCGTCCCACTTCGACGGCCATCTCGTAATACTCAGTGCCGGGCTTGGTGCGTGCAGAACCGAAAACGCTCACTGCGGGGCCAAGATCTGCCAAGGCTCCAAAGCCCTCAACGAATTCACTCTGGATCCTCAGGACACGCCAGGGGTCGGTATGGATGAATTGGCCGGCACCGCGCGAATCGAGCAAATGTTGATCGGACATTCCCGCATCGGCCTGTTTGCGCCGAAGCTCCAGAGGCCCCTTGTGCTTGGCTGGCGCAATGGCGGAAGGAAGCGGCGCAGTAGTGCCTGCGGCGCGGCCATTGGCATCTGGGTTGGGAACTGGGTGCTGGCTGATGCTCATGGCCCAAGGCTAGCGCGGTAAATGCGCCTTCGGCGCCAGTTGGCCGGGTGTTGCATTGCAGTCTGGTATCTGGCTGGAGAGCAGGTTTCTGTTCAGTCACGATCTGGAGGAAGTTGGCGTGACCGTGGTCATATTCGCCGCTTTGTTCGCTAGATTCGTCCTATGACTACTCAAGTGTCCGGCGATGCGCTCGTCTCCCTGAACAGCGTCAACAAACACTACGGTCAATTGCACGTCCTCAAGGACATCAACCTTCAGGTTCGGAAGGGTGAAGTCGTCGTGGTCATCGGGCCGTCCGGCTCTGGTAAGTCCACGTTGTGCCGTGCCATCAACCGTTTGGAAACGATCGACGACGGCGATATCGCGATCGATGGGAAGAAGCTTCCCGAAGAAGGCAAGGACCTCGCCCACCTACGGGCCGACGTCGGAATGGTATTTCAATCCTTCAACCTCTTCGCCCACAAGACGATCCTTGAGAACGTCACGTTGGGACCGATCAAGGTGAAGGGTGTTGCCAAGGGCACCGCGGAGCGGGAGGCCATGGCACTTCTGGAACGTGTGGGCGTGGGCCACCAGGCGCCCAAGCTACCGGCCCAATTGTCCGGTGGCCAGCAGCAGCGTGTGGCCATTGCCCGAGCGCTTGCCATGAAGCCCAAGGTCATGCTGTTCGACGAGCCCACCTCGGCTTTGGACCCCGAAATGATCAATGAGGTCCTCGACGTCATGATCCAACTGGCCAAGGAGGGCATGACCATGATCGTGGTCACCCACGAGATGGGCTTCGCCCGCAAGGCAGCAGACCGCGTGGTGTTCATGGCCGACGGCCAGATCGTGGAGGACGCCTCTCCCGAAGAATTCTTCACGAATCCGAAGAGCAACCGCGCCAAGGATTTCCTGTCCAAGCTCTTGACCCACTAGCTCCTTACAGCCCGCACCCCGGCCGTAAGGCGGCCATCCAATGAAAGGAACGTCATGAAGTCTCTTATTACCCGGAGGAAGTCACTCCTGGTTGCCGCATCGGCCGTGCTGGCTCTTTCGCTGAGCGCTTGCGGCGGCGGAAGCGGCTCGACGCCTGCCCCCGTTGCCTCGGCGAGCTTTGCTGCCGGCACCACGATGGAAAAGCTTAACAAGGCCGGCAAGATCACCATCGGTACCAAGTTCGACCAGCCTCTGTTCGGCCAGAAGGGCCTGGACGGCAAGCCTGTCGGCTTCGACGTCGAAATCGGCAAGGCAATCGCTGCGCAGCTCGGCATCGCCCCAGACAAGATCGAATGGGTGGAGACAGTTTCCGCCAACCGTGAACCGTTCATTGAGCAGGGCCGCGTTGACATCGTCATCGCCACCTACACCATCAACGCCGCCCGCAAGGAAAAGGTCTCCTTCGCAGGCCCGTACTACGAAGCCGGCCAGGCGCTGCTGGTGAACAAGGACGACAACTCCATCACCAAGCCAGAGGACGTCAAGGGCAAGAAGGTTTGCTCGGTGACAGGTTCCACCCCGGCGAAGACCATCGTTGACAAGTACGGCGCTGAACTCGTTCCTGCGGCCAACTACACCGCTTGCCTCGAGCCGCTGCGCAACAAGCAGGTTGTGGCCGTTACCACTGACAACGTGATCCTCGCCGGTTACGTGGACAAGGAACCTGAGGCCTTCAAGCTGGCTTCTGAGGAGACGTTCACCAAGGAGCCCTACGGCATCGGCCTGAAGAAGGACGACACCGCGTTCCGCACGTGGATCAACGACCAGCTGGAAGCTTTCGCAAAGGACGACACCTACAAGAAGGCTTGGGAAGCCACTGCGGGCAAGGTCATCAAGACCGTTCCCGAGCTCCCCACCATCGACCGCTACTAGCCGGAATCCGGTGGCTGTCGCCCTCTTCACGGGGAGGGCGGCGGCCACCGACCTTAGGATTCAATCCCTTTCCGCCGCAGCCGAAGGAAGCCATGGACGCCATCTTCGAAAGCCTCCCCCAATACTGGGACGGATTTCTCCGAACCCTGTTTCTCGCCGTCGTATCCGGGGTGATTGCACTCGCCGTCGGTACTCTGCTGGCAGCCATGCGCGTCTCGCCGGTGGCAGCCTTGCGAGGCTTCAGCACGTTCTACGTTGAAGTCGCCAGAAACACCCCGCTCACCATCATTTTCTTTTTCTCAGCAATCGTTCTCCCCCGCTTGGGCGTTAAGTTCGAGCAATTCGAAGTCGCCGCCATCATTGCGCTCAGCAGCTACACAGCCGCTTTCGTCGCCGAAGCCGTGCGATCAGGCGTGAACAGCGTTCCCGTCGGACAGGCCGAAGCTGCCCGCAGCATCGGCATGACGTTCACCCAGGTGCTCGGATTCATCGTCCTGCCACAAGCAGTCCGTACCGTTGTGCCGCCACTGATCAACATCATGATCGCCTTGGTCAAGAACTCGTCCGTTGCCGGTGCCTTCTTCGTCCTTGAACTGTTCGGCTATGGCCTCCAGCTGTCCAACAGCCGTGGTGACGCCGTCATGTGGATCCTGATCGGCGTGGCGTTCTTCTACCTGCTGATCACAGTGCCCCTCGGCCTCTTGGCCCACTTTGTCGAGAAAAAGGTGGCGATCGCCCGATGACTTCGGTTCTGTACGACGTACCGGGCCCCAAGGCCCGCCGCATTTCGCTCATTGGTTCCGTGCTCGGTTCCATCATCATTGCCGGCGGCGTGGTGGGAGCCATCGTCATCCTGTCGTCGCAGGGAATTTTCAACGCTTCCCGATGGGAAGTGTTCGTCAACGAGTCAGCCAAGGACGTGTGGACGCAACTCGGTTTGGGCGTGCTCGCCACGCTGCAGGCTGCTGGTGTGGCCGCAGTAATTGCGTTCCCGTTGGGCGTCGCCTTGTGCCTGCTCCGTATCTCGCTGATTTCCTGGGTCCGGGTTCCCACCCAGGTGGTGCTTGAGTTCCTCCGCGGCATGCCCGTGGTCCTCATGATCCTGTTCGTGCTCCTGGTGTTTGCCACCAGCCCCTTCGTGGCTGTTGTCAGCGGCCTTGTCCTGTACAACGCAGCGATCTTCGCGGAAATCCTGCGCGCCGGCATCCAGTCACTGCCGAAGGGACAGCGCGAGGCCGGCTTGGCTATCGGCCTGCGCAGCTTCCAGTCGCGGATGAGCATCGAGTTCCCGCAGGCAATCCGGCGCATGCTCCCGTCGCTCATTGCACAGCTCGTGGTCCTCCTCAAGGACACTTCACTGGGCTACATCGTGGCGTACGAGGAATTGCTGCGGAAGGTCAAGCTCATTTCGGACCTCGAGCCAAGCCTGTTGTTCTCGGCCTTCTTCGTCGGTGCCGCGATCTACATCCTCATCAACCTCTCCGTGTCGCGTCTGGCGATCTGGATCGAACGCCGCGGGTCCAAGAAGGCTGCCGGTGGAGTCGCTTCCGCCATCAAGACAGTTGACCTCCAGGTCGACGCCGGCGGGCCTAAATAAGGGGTCTGCCGCCCAGCACCAGCTTCATACAAGGAAGGTCCGCAGCCACCTGGCGCGGACCTTCCTTGTCTGACCGTGGTTCTTAGCCGGCCAGCCACGTCCTGAGTGCACGGAGGCACTCACGGATGGCATCGGCGTCGACGTGTTCGTTGTCCTTGTGTGCCAGCAGTGGATCACCGGGCC
Organism: Paenarthrobacter sp. NPDC092416; assembly: GCF_044755025.1. Classification (NCBI taxonomy): domain Bacteria; kingdom Bacillati; phylum Actinomycetota; class Actinomycetes; order Micrococcales; family Micrococcaceae; genus Paenarthrobacter; species Paenarthrobacter sp. NPDC092416. The sequence goes on along the minus strand of NZ_JBIVQG010000001.1, from coordinate 627,785 downwards.
CGAAGTTCACTGCCGGGATGCCCAGCTCGCTGAAGCGCGCGACGTCGGTCCATCCGTATTTGGGTTTGGGCTCAGCACCGACCGCGGCAACGAAGGACGCCGCGGCAGGGTGGTTCAGTCCGGGCCGCGCGCCGGCGGCAGCATCCGTTCGGACGACGTCGAAGCCTTCCAGCAGTTCCCGTACATGGGCCTCGGCCTGATCGGGGGTCTTGTCCGGAGCAAAGCGGTAGTTAATCTCCACCACGCACCGGTCCGGAATGACATTTCCGGCTGTGCCGCCGTTGATCTTCACCGCATTGAGGCTTTCGCGGTAATCGAGTCCGTCCACATTGATGGTGCGTGGCTCGTATGCTGCCAGGCGCGCCAGGATGGGTGCCGCAGCATGAATGGCGTTGCTGCCCATCCATGCACGCGCAGAGTGGGCCGTTTCGCCGATGGTGGTGGCCTCGAAGCGGCTGGTGCCGTTGCAGCCACCCTCAACGGTGCCGTGCGTCGGTTCCAGCAGAATGGCGAAATCGCCGTTCAGCAGGTCCCCGTGGTTGCGGACCAACCTGCCGAGGCCACTCTTCACGGCTTCCACTTCCTCATGGTCGTAAAAGACAAAGGTGACATCCTTGTCCGGTTGCCGACCGCCGTCGAACAATGTTGCCGCAAGTGCGAGCTGCACAGCGACACCACCCTTCATGTCCGTGGTCCCGCGGCCGTACAGCACGCCCTCGCCTGGGATACCGGACTCCCACGTGGCGGGAACCGTGCCCAATGAACCATCCACCGTGGGCAGCGGAACAGTGTCCAAGTGCCCGGCCAGTATGACCCGCTCGGCGCGTCCAAGTTCGGTGCGGGCGATGATCGCATCACCGTCACGAACCACCGAGTACTCGGGAATCGCGCGCAAGGCGAATTCAACGGCGTCGGCAAGTTCGGTCTCGTTGCCGGAGACGCTGTTGACGTCGATCAACGCGGCTGTCAGAACGGCGACGTCCTGGCGCAGGTCAAGAAGGGCGAAGGCGGGGTTTAGGGTCACACCTCCACTTTAAGGGGCATTGTTGGTGCTTCAGGCACTCAGGAACCACCACAAATGCGACCTGTAGCGGATGAGACGGGTTTCAGCCGATCTGGGCGTGCTGGATACACTGGGGCCATGACTGAAACTGCTTCCTCTGCTGTGCCCGCAAACAACCGTTCCGCCTACGGATTTGGCCTCGCCACCATTGCCACCTCGGCCTCCGGGGAAGCAACAGTACTGGATGTCTGGTACCCGGCACCGGCCCTCGGCGTTGCAGCCGAGACCCTGCGCGACGTCGAGAACGCCGACCCCTCGCTGACCGCCCTCGCAGCCGAAGGCGCCGACGCCGACCGCGGCACCGAACAGAAGGTAGTCTTCGCCCAGATCGACCTCGACGCCCCCCCTGCAGATACCGCTGACGCTTACCTTCGCCTCCACCTGCTGTCGCACCGCTTGGTCAAGCCGAACAGCATCAACTTGGACGGCGTTTTCGGCAAGCTCCCGAACGTCGTGTGGACCAACTTCGGCCCGGCCGCCGTCGAAGGGTTCGAACTGACCCGCGCGCGCCTGCGCAAGCGCGGCGCTGTTGTGGTTTACGGCGTGGACAAGTTCCCGCGCATGGTGGACTACGTGGTTCCCACCGGTGTCCGCATTGCCGACGCCGACCGCGTTCGCCTTGGTGCCCACCTCGCCGAAGGCACCACCGTGATGCACGAAGGCTTCGTGAACTTCAACGCCGGCACCCTTGGCACGTCCATGGTCGAGGGCCGCATCTCCGCTGGCGTTGTGGCCGGCGACGGCACGGACGTGGGCGGTGGAGCCTCCATCATGGGCACGCTATCGGGCGGCGGCAAGGAAAAGATTGCCTTGGGTGAGCGCGTGCTCCTGGGCGCCAACTCGGGCGTGGGTATCAGCATCGGTGACGATTCCGTCGTCGAAGCCGGCCTCTACGTGACCGCCGGTACCCGTGTACGCATTTCCGGTCCGAAGGACGAAAACGGCGAGGACACCAGCAAGATCATCAAGGCCGTGGAGCTCTCGGGTGTCCCCAACCTGCTTTTCCGCCGCAACTCCACCACGGGCGGCGTTGAGGTCCTGGCACGTAAGGGCCAGACAGTTGAGCTGAACGAGGCACTTCACGCCAACTAGCAGGAGAGAAGCAATGCGCCGGTTCCGCCGCGCCATCGTTGCGGTGCTGGCCCTGGCGCTCGTGGCCGGCGCCATCTACGCAATAGTTGCTGTGCTGCAGCGCTCCGAGACCCTCGTCACGGAGCGCTGCGTCGCCGTCGTCGGTTCTGAGAGCTTCGAACTGGCCACAGACCAGGCGGCCAACGCTTCTCTGATCACAGCGATCGCCGTGCAACGCGGCCTGCCGCCGCGTGCTGCGAGCATCGCGCTTGCCACGGCCATGCAGGAATCCCGGCTGCGAAACATCAACTACGGCGACCAGGCCGGACCGGACTCACGCGGCCTCTTCCAACAGCGGCCCTCGCAAGGCTGGGGCACGGAGGCACAGGTCATGGACCCCGTCTACGCCGCGAATGCCTTCTACGACGGACTCATCAAAGTGCCGGGATACGAGACGATGGAAATCACGCAAGCCGCCCAGACGGTCCAGCGGTCGGCCTTCCCCCGGGCCTATGCGCAGCACGAAGGCATGGGTCGCGCCTTCGCTTCGGCCCTCACCGGGCACTCGGAGTCGTCACTGGATTGCACCCTGCGCATGCCGGAAGCTGCCGGGGACCCCAGTGATGTCACGACAGGAATTGCGACAGCATTCGGCCCCCTGCCGGCGACAGTCCAAGGCCGTTCGGTCCAATTGGACGTGACAGGCACGCAAGCCTGGGCGGTCGCCCACTGGGCCGTAGCCAACGCCAAGGCTTTGTCCATCACACAGGTGGACGTGGGCGGGCAGACATGGAACCGCGAGAAACGGAACGGCTGGGAGGCCTCAGCTGCCCCGGCAGAAACGGTGACCATCACAGTTTCCGCGCCAGCGACCTGAGTTTTTTTGTACAGCTCCTGCCCTCAAAGACGCCGCTGGAGCCTAAACGGCGTTAGCTCTACAAGAACTCCATCACGCGAGGATCTCCACCACGGGCTGGACGTAGCTGCGGAACATTTCGGGTTCGGACAGCAGTTTGTGGCTCATGATCATGGTGCTGGGTTCCAAGTACCATGCGCGCGGCTCGTTCAGGGGCAGCTCAATGATGGTGAGATCGAAGTCCCTGGAACTACGGCCCACTTCAAGGAGCCGGTCCTCCACCATTTCGTTCAGCACCTGCGTCATCCCGTTGGTCTCGCGGATGGCTTCGATTTTGGAGTACTCCTCGATGCGGTCTTCAGCCCAGCCCAGTGCGGCTCCAAAGTGTGCCTGCAGGACTCGTTGCAGCGCAGGAGAGTTTCCAAACGCATGGAAGCTCGGCGGCGCCAACTCGAGTGCAGGTTTGGGATAGGACTTGAGGAGCTTGTCCCACCAGGCTTCCCATTCCGTCTTCAAAGCATGGACCCCACCCACCTCAGCGGTGAGGTGGGTGTGGTCAGCGTGCCGGACTTTGGGGGCAGCATGCGACAACAACGGCCTGCCCGCGCCGTCCAGTCCGGCTACGTCCCGCAAGTACAGGGCGATGAGCATCGGCCCGGAAGTATCCATGGTGATGCGCCATCCCGGGCCGCCTGACTCATGCATCCGATCGCCTTCCCTTGGCAGGACTCCGACATCACCCAGTCTATTCCCGTTGGGCCCAGAGGTTAACGGGAAGCTGAAAGCCCGCTGAATGCCGCCAAATGGGCCGTGAGGACATCGCTGCATACCTGGGCGGTCATCCACTCCGGTTGAAGCAGGGCGTGCATGCAGAGCCCGTCCATGGTGGCAAGGAGCCGTTCCGCCTCTGTGACCAAGATCTGCTGCACAGCGTCTTCACCGGGGCTCAGGAGCATGATCAGACGCCCGACGACGGCGGCCACCGCGCGGTGGCTGCGCTCGGCCTCGGCGGCCAGCACGGGCTTGATTCTGGCAGCGTGGCGGAATGCCATCCAGACACAGGCGTCCACCGCAAGCTCTTCGTCCAGGGGCAGGACTTGACCCAAAAGGTTCAAGACGGCCGAGAGCTGTTCCGGGGTGCCCGATACCTCTTTTTCGACATTGACAAGGCTGGCTTCGAGCCGCCCAACAATCCGGTTGATGACTGTGGCAAATGAGAAGACCAAAAGTTCGTCGCTGCTGGCGAAGTAGTGGCGCACCGACCCTACAGCCAAGCCCGCTTCATCGGCCACCTCCCGAAGGGATGCCCGTTCCAAGCCGTCGCTTGCAATGATCCGGAATACAGCGTCTACTACGTCCTGGCGCCGGGCTTCGGCATCAACAATTTTGGGCACCAGTATTTTTTAGCACGAACGTGCTTCAACCTCGCTCAACACTGCGCGGCGTGGCTCCGATTTCCGATAGCGTAGACATCATGAAAATCCTTGTCACGGGTGGCACCGGCTATATCGGTTCGCACACCGTTCTGTCCCTTCAGGAAGCCGGCCACGACGTCGTCGTGCTCGATAACCTCGTGAACTCCAGCGAAGAGTCCCTGCGCAGAGTCTCGGAGCTTACCGGCAAGGCAGCTGCCTTCCACAACGTGGATCTGGTGGACGAGCCCGCCGTCGAGTCCGTCTTCGACCAGCACAAGATTGACGCCGTGATCCACTTCGCCGGGCTCAAGGCAGTCGGCGAGTCCGTTCAGGAACCCCTGGCCTACTACTACAACAACATTGTGGGCACACTGAACCTGCTCCGGGCCATGGACAAGCACGACGTACGCTCGATCGTCTTCAGCTCCTCCGCCACCGTGTACGGCGAGCACAACCCGATCCCCTACATCGAAAAGATGGAAATCGGCGCCAACAACCCGTATGGACGCACCAAGGAACAGATCGAGGACATCCTCTCGGACCTGGGCAACGCGGACGACCGCTGGCATATCGCACTGCTGCGCTACTTCAACCCGGTGGGGGCACACCCGTCCGGACGGATCGGCGAGGACCCGCAGGGCATACCGAACAACCTCGTCCCGTTCATCGCACAGGTGGCCGTGGGACGCCGTGAGAAGCTCATGGTCTTCGGCGGCGACTACGACACCCCTGACGGAACCTGCCAGCGCGACTACATCCACGTGGTGGACCTCGCCGAAGGCCACGTGGCGGCTCTGAACTACATTGCCGAACGCCCCGGCGTCCGCCGCTGGAACCTTGGCTCGGGCAAGGGTTCGTCCGTACTTGAGGTTCTGCGCTCGTTCGAAAAAGCTGTAGGCCACGAACTCCCCTACGAGATCACCGGCCGCCGCGCGGGCGACCTCCCTGCATTCTGGGCAGACGCGTCTTCGGCCCTGGCAGATCTCGGCTGGTCCACCACCAAAACCGTGGACCAGATGTGCGAGGACCACTGGCGCTGGCAGAAAAACAACCCGTACGGGTACAACGCTTCCTAACAACAACGCGGGGTCACTTAGGGCCCATTTCGGCCTGCATTATGGGCCCTAAGTGACCCCGCGTTGCTTTATCAACGTCGGAACCAACGACGGCGGGGGGCCCCCCCCCCGGGGGGGGGGGGGGGGGGGGGGGGGTGGGGGGGGTGGGGGGGGGGGGTGGGGGGGGGTTGGGGGGGGCGGGGGGGGCCGGGGTGGGGGGGGGGGGGGGGGGTTGGGGGCGCAGAGTGGGCCCCG